>CAZIWR010000091.1:0-1072 GCA_964542805.1 uncultured Acidobacteriaceae bacterium | reverse complement strand
CCCAGCAGTTTCTCGAGCGACGTGGCACGCTTGCCGTTGAGGCCACATGGCACGATGAGTTCGAAGTAGCGCAGGTCCGTGGAAACGTTGTACGCGAAGCCGTGCGACGTCACCCACCGGCTCAAGTGCACGCCGATCGCGCCCAGCTTTTCTTCTCCTGCGCCAACAACCTGCACCCAGATGCCGGTCTTACCTTGCATTCGCTCTGCGATCACGCCAAACGCGGCCGTTGTGCGGATCATCACCTCTTCTAATTGCCGCACATACCAGCCGACGTCCCGCCGGATCTCGCTCAGCTTCACTATCGGATAGCCGACGACTTGGCCCGGGCCGTGGTAGGTGATGTCTCCGCCGCGGTCCGTTTCGCAGAATTCCACACTCATCTGCCGCAAAAGTTGCTCCGACGCCAGCAAGTGTTCGCGCTTGCCGTTGCGCCCGAGTGTGATCACGTGCGGGTGCTCGCACAGCAGGAGCACGTCCGGCACCGCATCCGCTTTCCGCGCAGCCACCAGCGCCCGTTGCAATGCGCACGCTTGCGCGTACCCGATTAGTCCCAGCTCAACGACTAGGCATTCTTTCATGTGGCTCAATCTTCGCACTACGCATTGATGGACATACCGCGCACGGACGCAAATGCGTCGCCCAGCGCTTCCCACACGGTCGGGTGTGCGTGCGACATGAACATCATGTCGTCCACCGTGGCCTCGAGTTGCAGCGCTGTAGTGGCTTCCGCGAGAACCTCCGTCGCAAACGGCCCGATGATGTGCACGCCAAGTACTTCGCCGTATTTTTCGTCCGCGACAACTTTGATAAACCCCTCATGTGCACCGAGGATGGACGCCTTGCTGTTTCCGGCAAATGGAAACTTGCCGACCTTCACCTTGAGTCCAGCGTCGCGCGCCGCCTTTTCAGACATGCCAATTGAGCCGATCTGTGGTTCGCAGTAGGTGGCGTTGGGAATGCGATAGCGGTCGAGCGCCGGGGCATCTTTGCCGGCCATTTTTGTCACCGCGACAATTCCTTCCATCGACGCCGCGTGCGCGAGTTGCGGCATCCCGGCCACGATATCGCC
>CAZIWR010000090.1:0-10478 GCA_964542805.1 uncultured Acidobacteriaceae bacterium | reverse complement strand
TTCACCGGGGAGAGCGACAGCTCCAGCATGTCGTAGTTTCCAGGGATGCGGAAGCGGTCATACCGGAACACTTCCGTGATCCGGAACTTGCTCGATGCATACCAGGTCACTGCATAGTCGCCGGTCACGTTGTAGCGCTGGCCATCGTACGGCCCGCTGATGGCGTACTGGCGCTGCGTGGTGCGCGTCACCAGCCCCTGCATGAGCTCGTATCCGCCGTTGAAGTTGATCGCGCCCTGATAACCAGCGAGCGAATTCGTGCCGAACACATTCATGGTGGCATTGCTGTAGCTGATGCGGCCGGACATGTCCAGATTCTTGAAGTAACTGGTCTGGAAGCTGAGCTGCGACGTAGGATAGCTGGTGCGGATATTTCCGCCGCGCCGGTAGCTCAGGTAGCCGTTGCAATCCGCCCGCATGGTCAGCGGGGTGGTGGTCGCATTGGTGATGAACGGCGTGGCGGCCGTGCTCGAACACGGGGAGTTGGCGTTGAAGTTGAAGATGGCGCCGATATCCACGGCCTGCCCGTTGGACAACTGGTAGATCGGACGCGGCAAGACGCTATTGCCCAGCACGAGCTGGTTGGCGATGGGATCCGTGTACGTGGTATCGCCCTTAAAGAAGTGGAAGAACTGGTCGAAGCTGATATTGGTCTTGGGTAAAACTTTGAAGTCCACGCCCACCTGATAGGAGTTCAGCGTGTTCGCCCAGTTCTGCACGAGAAAGACGTCGGTGCCTTCGTGGAAGATGGTCAGCGAAGGACCAGCGCTCACGTTGTGAGCGACGCCGAGCCGCAAACGAATGGCGCTCTGCGGCGCAATCACCAGGTTGAAGTCGGACATGCGTCGGGTGATTTCCATGCGTTTCGGGGAGAATGGAATATTAAAGAAGGGCGTGCCCGTCGGCACGGTGGCCACATAGGTGGTCGGGTTCAGGGGATTAGCCAGCAGGCGGTAGTCCCAGAAGTTGCGGTTGCGGCGAAACGTTCCGGTGAAGTTGTACCACTTGTCTTTGTAGATGCGCAGGCGGGTGAGGTTATTCGGATCGCCGCCGTATCCGGTGCTGTACAGCGAGAAGTTGTCAAAGAGCATGCCCTGGTGGTTGAGCGAACGCAATTCCAGGGAGTGCTCGAAGAGCCGCGGGCCCGGATTCAAGTTGACAAAGGTATTGTAGGTGGCCCGGTTGCCGGTGATGCCTTCCCAACGGTACCCGATTTCAAAAGTCTGCTTGATATTGTAATTGCCGGAGTTTGTGCCTTCCTGCGACTCCGCGCTGCCCTGTGCCAGCGCAGCGGACGGGAAAAAGAGGAGCGCGCCCAACAGCAGGGGGAGCGCCAGGATAGCGGATTTGGGTATTGCTCGCGAATGGTTGCTGGTCATGGCGTCTCCTACCTAAAGAACACGGCACTCGTGTTGGAGCCGTGGATTTGGACGTGGCAGAGCGTACAGGAAACGTACTTCTGCGACTGGTCGTGGCTGGGGCCGACGGGGGCAAGACCGCCGCCCGACAGCGTGTGGCACTCCAGGCAGAGCAGGTTCACCTGGGCGCGGCGCAGCAAGCGCGGATTGGAAGAGCCGTGCGGTGTATGGCAGATCACACAGCCTTCAATGCGCACCGCGGCATGCTCGAAGACGAAGGGGCCCGCTTTCTCCGCGTGGCACTTGAAGCAGACCGCGTCCTGCGTGGGCGTGGAGCGCAACTGCCGCATCAGGAATCCGCCGTGCGCGTTGTGGCAGTCGGTGCACTTGATGAGACCCTCGTTCACGCGATGGCGGAAAGGCCGGCTGAAGTCCGGCTTGGTTTCCAGGTGGCAGGAGTAGCAAAGATCCACCTGCTTTACCCGCAGGAGATTTTCTTTCGCTTTGGCGCTGTGCATGGAGTGGCAGGAGGTGCAGTTCACCTGGTTGGTGTTGTGCCGCGACCGGGCGAAGTTGCTGTGCTCCTCGGAGAACTGATGGCACTTCATGCAGCGTGCCGTAATTTCTTCGGACTTCACGTTTTTGAAGTTGAAGATTTTGGATTTGTCGCCGCCGGCATTGACGTGCTCGGTACCCGCGCCGTGACAGGACTCGCAGCCCTGAAATTCAGGACCGCGCTTGGTGTCGGAGAGCGTCTTATAGTGAGGCGTCACCTCGAACTTCTTGTACACCTCTTCGTGGCACCCCTTGCAGGTATCCGCACCCAAAAACTGTGAAGTGTCTTTGGCTTGCTTGGTTTGTGCAGGGGGGACAGGCTTGGCTTTGTCGGACGGCGCGGCTGCCAGTTGGAAAGAACCAACCAGCAACACGACCGCAGCGACAAGCCCAATACAAACAACGAGCTTTCGCAGGTCGGGCATAGCACACTCCTCGAGAGATGCGCGGCGGCTTAGACTAGGGCCGGAAGGGAGATTCATACAGGCTGGCCCTTCCAGAAGTATAGAACCCTGGTACCGAGATTCAAGACTTTTCTGAAAAACAATGCGTTGAATATGTAAACATGAATGATGAATCTTTGAATAGAGCGCAGACAGAAACCCCGCCGGAATTACGCCGGCGAGCTTGGCGAGCGGTCCTTCTTCTGACAGATAACCGATCAAGATGAGGCCCCCAAATCAGGCATAGGCGTGCAAACCGGGCAGAAGGTAGGTCACACCAAAGAACGTGAACAGGACAACCGCAAAACCGATGATGGCAAAGAACGCCGCGCGCCGGCCGCGCCAGCCGCGGGTGATGCGCATGTGCAAGTAACCCGCATAGACCAGCCAGGTAATCAGCGCCCAAGTTTCCTTGGGGTCCCAGCTCCAGTAGGAGCCCCACGCGCGGTTGGCCCAGTAGGCTCCGGCGGCAATCATCAGAGTGAGCAACGGGAAGCCGATGCTGATGGTCTTGTAGGTGAGCACGTCAAGCGTGTCCGATGGAGGCAACATGCGCTCGAGGTCCGAACGGCGCCAGAGCAGGAGCAGATAGAGCGCCGTAGCAAACAGCCCGCCGACCAGCCCTGAGAGGATAAACGGGCTGGCGGCCAGGCTCGTGGCAAACATGCCCTCCACTTGCGGCGAAGAATAAGCGCCTTCGCGCGCGCGGAGGATGAAGGCGCCCAGCCCGACCACTTGAAGCAGCGCGCCGACGAAAAATGCGCGGTTGGCCCAGGTCATCGCCGATTCGACTTTGTTGGCCGTGGCCCAGAAGTAGAGCACCAGCGGGGCCAGCACCGCGGCGAGCACAAGGAAGAACATCCAGCCGAGCTCAGGGATGACCACCATGAGCCGCGTGCGCTCCGTAAAGAAGATTTCCTGCTGACCCTGCGCGTCCCAGGCAATCAGGCGCAGGCCGCCGGAGGGATCAAAGCGCGAGGCGACGCCGATGTAGATGCTGACCAGGAAAGCGCTGGTGGCAGCGAGAAATGTTTCCGTGCGGAGGCGGTCCTGGATGAGGAACATCATGGCCAGTGCAAAACTCACGGCGCAAGCGGCATAGGCGAGCATGGCCAGGCTAACGTGGATATGCAGCCAGGTGGACTGCAGCGCGGGCATCAGCGGGCGCACCGTGGAGGGCAGCAGTTGAATCAGGATGACCGAAAGCGTGGCGAGCGGCATGGTCACCGTGCCGATCACCTGCACGTGATAGCGGCGCTCAACAAAGATGGTGAGTGCGACCAGTGTCCAGACAAAACTCAAAAGCATTTCATAAATGCTGGAGAAGGGCGGATTTCCGGCGATGTACCAGCGGTGTCCGACGGCCAGCGTATTGAAGAGGAAGCCAAGGCCGGTGACCAGGGAGGCGGCATGAACATAACGGGGGATGCCGGTCACGCCGAAGCCCAGGTAAAAGGCGGTGGCCGCGCCGTAGAGAATCAGCGCGGCGTACAGGAGGTTTTGTTCGGTGTACACGGCACCGCTTTTCACGGCGCCGAGAAACGCAGTGAAGAGAAGAAATACGACGCACAGGCTGACCAGGACAGTCAGCATGTTGCCGCTCGAGACGGGCTGCGATTCGGCTCTTGCTCGTGCCATCAGAAGTCCCCTTGCAAAAAAATCAGGCACTGACCAGAGAAGCGGTTTTCACGTGCCGCTCCTCCGCCAGGTTGGCCTGCAATTCCTGTTCAATTTCCTTCACCAGCAGCCGGAAGCGTTCTTCGAACTGCTCGCGGTTCTTGCTGGCGGACGCGCCGATCCAGAGCACCTGGCGCCCGCGGCCGTCGTCCACCGGCACCGCCCAGTAACGGATGTGCACGAAGTAGAAGGCCATGATCAGACCAATGCCCATCAGGATGCAGCCGGCCCACACGGCCCACTGTCCCGGTTCGTAGGAAACTTGCAGCCCGGTGAAGTAGCCCATGGCCAAATCCTGGAACTTGAAATCGTAGGGCGCATTGCTGGGATGGGAAAAGGCGGGGTAATTCGCAAACAGCCACATCTTGCTTTCCCCCGCCTTTTGCGAAGCGATGGAAAGCTGGATGGCCGGATTATTCGGCTGGTCGGAACGCGACTCAATGCGGTTCCCGTTGATGACCAGGTCGGGCACGAACGCCGCGAGCTGCACAGAATGTTCGGCGTCGAGCGCAACCTTTTCGCCCGGGTGCAGCACAATTTCGCGGCTGTCCGCGGGGTTTTTCTTGGAGACGGCCAGCAGGCGAATGCTCCCGACCTCGCCCGTGGAGCCATAGCCGGACTGGAAGAAGCGCAGGCCGCGATGCACGAGCGGCTCGTTCACTTCGATTTCCTTGCGCTTCACTTCGCGGCCATCTTCGAGGACCGTCAAACGGCTCCACCATCGGCGCGGGGAACCATCGGCGTAATTTTCCTGGCCGGCACCCTCGCAGCGCACGGTGAACGGAATAGCTTTCTTGGTGCCGTCGCGCATGTCGATCTGATTCGATTGGCCGTCAAGGGACAGGGACATATAGCCGCGGTAGCCCCAAACGGCGTCCACGATGCCGCCGCCCAGAATCAGCAGCAGGCTGAGGTGCACGACGTAAGCAGCGAGGCGCGCAAAGCGATGGCGCTCGGCGTACAACGAAAAGCTCTCGCCGGCACCGACGTGCTGCGGCTTCATGCGCAGGCGCCGGAAAGCGCGCTCCGCCGCTTCCACGCCGCTTTGCGTGCTGCGGACGGGAATCTCGGCATGCAGCGGCAAGCCGGTGAGGAAGTGCGCGTCCGGCCGGCGATAGGGCTTGGAAAAGAAGCGCCACACACCCGGAAATCGATCAATGGAAGCGCAGACGATGTTGATGCACAGTAAGCCGAGCAGCGAGACAAACCACCAGGAATGGAAAACGTCGGTGAGCTGTGTTGCATCCAGCCAGCGCAACACCGCGGGGGAATAAGCTCTCTGCATCTGCTCGGGTTCGGTCAGCGGGCGCTGGAGAATCAATGTGCCAGCCGCGGATGCAATGACCACAAGAATGAGCAGGACGATTCCAGTGGCTACAGAGCTGAATGTTTTCCAGAACTTCTGAGGGATCGAACGACCTTCCGACATCAGTACCTCTCCCGTTGCTCGCGGGTGGATAACGGCACGTTCAAGGCCAGTGAAGCCCAATCATGTAAGTCATTGCAATATAATGGTTTATTGTTTGCTTGAGTATGTGGAAGAGATAGCGGTTTTGTGCCATATGACGCAGAGTCTTGAGAGCCAAGGCAGAAATTCCCACAGAGGAACCGCTGCGGCGGCCATTTCCAAGAAGCAACTGGTTCGCTAACTGCTTATAGCGCAATGGAATAGAAAGTGACTGAACAGGTGGCGTCCTTCGGTCAAGCGGTTGCAATACCTGTCAAAGTAGATCGAAGGAGCTGGTGCAGGTCTTATGAAATCGCCACGCGTGCTTCTGGTGGAAGACAACCGACTGTTGCGGTGGTGTGTCTGCAGCGAGTTGCATCGCGGGGGCTGCGCAGTGGTCGCTCCCGAAACCGTGGACGAAGTGATGCGGTTGGATCCTGCACAACCTGTGAATGTGCTGGTCACCGACTGCCGGTTGGCGGACGGGCACAATGGGTTTGAAGTGCTGGCCTGTGTTCGCGAGCGCTACCCGGAAATCTGCGCCATCTTGATCTCCGCGGAAGCAGACCCGCAGCTCGCTGTGCGTGCGCGCGCCGCCGGATTTGATGTGGTGATCGAAAAGCCATGTCGCGTGGCCGAAATCGTGGGGGCTGTGCGCGCGCTGACGAGCGGAACCTCCGCGGAGAGGCCCTCGTGAGCCAGTTCGAGGTTGTGGGCCGGCCATTGCGGCCGGCACCCTGCAGCAAAGGAGAATAACCATGGACATCAAAGCCTGTCCGATATGCGGCCGTCCTTTTTCCGCCGTGGACATCGTTCTCTCAGAACACGACGCGAGCTTTCAGTGCCGTCATTGCTGGAACCGGATGCAGGCCACCGGCGACGGGGGACGCGCATTCGGTGCCATGAGAAAACCGCGCATCGCGGCAGCCCGCGTGACCGCGAAGACGCCAAGGAGAAAGTCCTGAACATGCTCGACACCTACGAGTACGAAGTGCAGACCGAATGGACCGGACGGCGCGGAGGCCGCTTGACCGCCGAGGGGCTGCCGCCGCTGGAATTCTCTGCGCCGCCGGAGTTCGCAGGGGAAGCCGGGAAGTGGACACCGGAGCACCTGCTGGCCGGGGCGAGCGCAAGCTGCCTGACGGCGACATTTCTGGCCATCGCGGAAATTTCCAAGCTGGAATTAGAATCGTTTCGGATGAAAGTTCACGCCAGACTGGAAAAGATTCCCGGAGAAGGGTATCGTTTCACGGAAATTACCCTGGCACCGGAGATCGGCGTGGCCCCGCAGAACGTGGAGAAAGCACAGCGGGTGCTCGGCAAGGCAGAGAAGAGTTGTTTTGTGAACCAGTCGCTCCGGGCAACGATCAAGGTGGAGCCGCATTTTGTGAGCTCGCCGGTGGGAGTCACCGGTTAAAGCACGAGTCCTGTTCGCTATCTCATGAGGAGGGGAAAGTGAAATCTTTGGTCAAACTTGCAATGGTAGTGGCGGTGGCAATGGTAGTAGCGATGGCGCTATCGCTGGCGCTTCCGCGGGTGGCCTTCAGCGGCGGAGACGCGGAAAAAGGCAAAGCGCTGTACATCGCCAAGTGCAAGATGTGCCATGCAGCAGAAGGGGATGGCAACCCGGGCATGGCAAAGATGTTGAAGGTGGAGATGAAGGCCCTCGGCTCGAAAGAAGTGCAGGGTTTGAAAGACGCCGAGCTGAAAAAAGACTTTTCGGAAGGCAACGGCAAGATGAAGCCGGTCAAGCTGACCGACGAGGAAGCCGCCAACGTGATCGCGTTCCTCCGGACTTTGAAAAAGTAAGCGGGCAGAAGGCCATCTCGAGCGTACGAAGCTCAAAACAAGGAGCAGTCATGGCGAGAACTGTCTCGGAGGCAGGCGGGCCGGAGCAGCCGGGGCGCCGGCGCGTGCTTGGATTTCTGGTGGGCTCCGGCGTAATGGCTTCGTTCGTGTCGTTTGTTTATCCCATTCTAAGCTTCGTCCTGCCGCCGGAAAGCGGCGAGCTGGACGCGGACACCGTGGCGGCCAAAGCGAATGAACTGGCCGCCAATTCCGCGAAAATCTTCCGCATGGGCAACCGGCCGGGAATTCTGGTGCGCATGGCCGACGGCAATTACCGGGCCTTCTCCGCTGTGTGCACGCACCTGAACTGCACCGTGCAATACCGGCAGCGCGAGCACGACGTCTGGTGCGCGTGCCACAACGGCGTATACAACCTGCAGGGCGGTGTGGTGAGCGGGCCGCCGCCGAAACCCCTGGAAGAGTTCGCCGTGCATGCGCGCGGCCAGGACATCGTGGTCACTCGGGAGCCGCGAACCTAATCCCATGCCGCCATTTCTCATGCTGCGCGATTGGTGGGAAGAACGGTTCGGCACCGAGCTGTTCAGCTTTCTGTGGCACAAGCAGGTGCCGCGCCACAAGCACACCATCTGGTACTACCTGGGCGGGATGACGCTGTTCCTTTTCATGGTTCAAGTGGTGACCGGCATCCTTCTGCTGCTCTACTACCGGCCGTCGCCCACAGAAGCCTTCGAGAGCGTGCAGTTCATCATGACCAAGGTGAAGTTCGGCTGGTTGATCCGCGGCATCCATGCGTGGGCGGGCAACCTGCTGATCTTCACGGCCATGGTGCATATGTTCTCGACGTTTTTCCTGAAGGCCTATCGGAAACCCCGCGAGCTGACCTGGGTGACCGGCTGCGTACTCTTTTTTCTATTCCTCGGTTTTGGCTTTAGCGGCTACCTGCTGCCGTGGAACGAGCTGGCATTTTTCGCCACCAAAGTGGGCACGCAGATGATGGCGGCGGTGCCGGTGATCGGCAATTGGCTGCTCACGTTTTTCCGCGGCGGCGAGGAAGTAACCGGCGCCACGCTTACGCGCTTCTTCGGCTTCCATGTGGCCATCTTCCCGCTGCTGACGACGATGGTGTTGGGCGCACACCTTTTCCTGGTGCAGTACTTTGGAATGAGCACGCCGGTTTCCGTGGAGCAGGCCCACAAAGACAAGCCGGTGCCCACCTACGCCTTCATGCCCAATTTCCTTCTGCGCGACATCATGGGCTGGTACATCGCGCTGGGCGTGCTGGCGGCGCTGGCGGCGATCTTCCCGTGGGAACTGGGCGTGAAAGCGGACCCCTTCGGGGCGACGCCAGCAGGCATCAAGCCGGAGTGGTATTTCCTGTTCATGTTCCAGGCGCTGAAAAAAATTCCCGGGCACGTGCTGTTTATCGAAGGCGAGCAGTTCGGCGTGCTGGCCTTTGGGCTGGGCGCGGCGCTGTGGATGCTGGTGCCTTTCCTTGATCGCAAACAGGAAGGGCTCCTGCGGCGGCTTCCGGCCGTGGCCGGCGGAGTGATTGTGGCTTTCATCATCGTCATGACCATTTGGGCGTGGAGAAGCTGATGCCAGCGACCTGCCAACAGTGGCGATTCCTGCTGATGATTGCGGTCCTGCTTGTTGCCGGCTCCAGCGCGCGGGCGCAGCAGACGCCCGCGCCGCCGGTGGATACCTGCCGGACCTGCCACGCACAACTCGACGACCGGCTGGGGGAGCCCGCCAAGCAATTCGCCGACGACATTCACGGCACGCGCGGCATCACCTGCGCCAGTTGCCACGGCGGCGACCCGCGCGAGGAAGACATGGAGAAGTCCATGAGCCGCGCCAAAGGGTTTCGCGGCGTGCCAAAACGCAGCGAGATCCCGCAGCTTTGCGCGAAGTGCCATTCCGACGGCGCGTTCATGCGCGCGTACAACCCTTCGCTGCGCACCGACCAGCTTTCGCAATACAAGACCAGCGTGCACGGCAAGCGCCTGGCCGCCGGCGACACGCGCGTAGCGGTCTGCAGCGATTGCCACGGCGTCCACAAGATTCGCCCGGCGTCGAGCCCCATCTCCAGCGTTTACCCGCAACAGATTCCGAACACATGCGGACGGTGCCACGCGGACGCGGGCCACATGAAGGCCTACAAGATTCCCACCGACCAACTGCTCAACTACCAGGCCAGCGTGCATTTCGAGAAGCTACAGGGCGGCGATTTGGCCGCACCGACCTGCGTCACCTGCCACGGCAACCATGGCGCCACGCCGCCGGGCGTTTCCTCCGTAGAGCGCGTGTGCGGCACGTGCCACGTGTTCCAGGAACAGCTCTTCGACCAGAGCCCGCACAAGGCTGCGTGGGCTTCGGCGAAGATTCCGTCCTGCCTGACCTGCCACGGAAACCACGCCGTCAAGCACACCAGTGACGCGATGATCGGCACCGGCAAGGACTCCTTCTGCATGACCTGCCACACCGCAGAAGATAACGGCGGCAAGACCGCCGGCCACATCTCCACGGTGCTCGCGGGACTCGACAAGTCGCTGGCCGAGGCCGGCGCGATGCTGGACTCCGCCGAACGAAAGGGCATGGAAGTGGGCGAAGCGCGGGTGACACTCTCCACGGCGCACGAGAAGCTCATCAAAGCGCGCGTGGATTTGCACACCATGAACAGCGCGCGCGTGGAAGAAACCACCAAGGCGGGCGAAAAGCTGGCCCAGCAGGTAAACCAGGATGGCGTGCAGGCGCTGGCCGAGTACGCCTTCCGGCGCAAGGGGCTGGCGCTTTCGCTGGTGGCAATTGCCTTCGTGGTGATTTGCCTGTGGCTGTTGATCCGCAACCTGGAACGGCGGGCCGCTGAAGAAGAGGCCGGACGCTCCGGAGCCAGTTGAAGTAGACTGTTGACGCGTTACCGAAAGCCGCAGCTCGTGAAAGGAACGGAAGCTCAAACCGCCCCGTCTTCACACCGATGGAACCTCGTGAACGGATAGCCCTCTGGTTTCGACCCGCCTTTTTCCTGGGCCACAATGCAATCACGCTGACCGGCGCCGTGCTTACCACCAGCTCAGCGCTCACCATGATTGGCTTCTGGGTGTTCGAAGTGTTCGGCGGAGGCACGTCCCAACCCTATATCGGAATCCTGGTTTTTCTGATCCTGCCGGGCTTCTTCCTGGCGGGCCTGGT
>CAZIWR010000089.1:0-10495 GCA_964542805.1 uncultured Acidobacteriaceae bacterium | reverse complement strand
CCGCGAGCGCCAGCGCAAATGCCATGGCCGCAGTTCGGCGGCTCGTTTTTCGTAATCTCAGGCGTTGCACAACAAAACGGAATTCGTTCAAGAGAGCAAGCCCCACCCGGCGCTTAACCAAGATATTATCATAACTCTTTGAACCCCATTTCTTGCCCCGAGTTGCTCCCGTTTTCTTCCCATTTTCGTTTTTCGATTTTCGAATTTCGTTATAATCCCAATCATGGCCCGTCCCGACCATGCCCGCCGTGTAAAGAGCTATTCCGCCGCCACCGGCTACGTCTATCAATATTATTTCCTCGAGACGCAAAAATCTCGCCGCGGCCTGCACGGCGGCACGGACTACGTTTACATGATCGCCGTGGACCGCGGCGCTGCGTTTCCGCTGCGCGTTTTCGTGCGCCACGACGCCGTCCGCCAATGGGGCAAGAAGTCCGGCCGCGAAATCACCGGCACCGAAGAGTACGCCGCCGCCAAAATGCGCCTCTTCCAGGCCTTCGACGAAGTTGAGGACCTTTCCGCTGCCCGCCCCGACCTCATCGTGGACGACTCCAATCTCGACGCCCTCCTCGCTCAGCTCGACCTTTGATCCCTAGCCCCTAGCGCCCAGCCCCTAGCCCCTGTACCTTTGAACCGTTTCCAGCCCTCCGGCGTCTGGTAGGTGGGAGTCGAAATGGATGCGCTGGTGGG
The DNA here is from genome assembly GCA_964542805.1 of uncultured Acidobacteriaceae bacterium. GTDB lineage: Bacteria > Acidobacteriota > Terriglobia > Acidiferrales > UBA7541 > JACQDE01. The sequence goes on along the minus strand of CAZIWR010000089.1, from coordinate 9,805 downwards.
CACTTATCCGGAAGCCGCGGTGACTCTGGACACCTCGCTCGAACGCGAATTTGAAGAGCGCCTGGCGGACTCCTCCGCGCTGGCGTTCCGCGTCGCGCTGGGCGTGCTCCGCAATCGCGACGACGCCGAAGACGTCGCCCAGGAAGCCTTTCTTCGCGCTTACCAGAGTTTTTCCCGGCTGCGCGACCGCGAGCGCTTCCGCGCCTGGCTCGTGCGCATCACCTGGCGACTTGCGCTCGATCGCATTCGCGCTGCACGACGCCGCGAGGCCCGCGAGACCGCCGTCATGGTGCAAGAAATGAATTCGCCGGAACGCACGGTCGAAGACGTCCGCGCCTCCCGCGAATTCGAACAGCGGCTCGCGCGCGCTCTGGACGAGCTGCCGGAGAAACTCCGCGTCGTGGTCCTGCTCGGCGCCATCGAAGGGCACGATACGCGCGAGGTCGGCCGCTTGCTTGACCTGCCCGACGGCACAGTGAAGTCGCGCCTCTTCCACGCGCGCAAGAAATTAGCGGAGATGTTGATGTAGCGCCGGGCTTCAGCCCGGCATTTCTCGGAGAAGTTGCAATGAGTTGCGAACAATTCAATACTCGGCTGACGGATTTTGCGCTCGGCGCAGAGGATGCCGAACTCCGCGCTCATCTGGATGCATGCGCTTCCTGCCGCGCCGCACTCGAAGCGCAGCGCGCGCTGCTGGCCTCCATTGATCGTGGCCTAGTTTCGGTGGTGGCCGAAGCGCCTTCTGGAGATTTTGCCGCGCACGTCCGGCAACGCATCGCCCAAGAAGGCGTCACGACTCGCCCGTGGTTTGCCGGCTGGCTGCCTGTTACGGCCACCGCGCTGGCGCTCGTCGTCCTCGTTGGAGTGCTGACCATCGGCCGTCCGCCGCGCCCGCCGCAATCGGTGGACGTGACGCCGCCTGCGCAGGTCGCTCCAATCGAAAAGGCCGACGCAGTTGCACCTCCAGAAGTGACGCCCACGGAACCGCCGCGCACGGTTGCCATCGGCCGCCCGCCGCGCCCCCCACAGTCCGCCGCAAACCGCGAACCGGAGGTGCTCGTTCCGCACGGAGAGATGCAGGCTATCGCGCGCCTGATGGACGCGAGTTGGAACGGCCAAGCAGATGGCGCTTCACTCACTGCAACTGCGGCGCCAATGAGCGAAGCCTTGAAGCCATTGAGCATTGAACAATTGAAGATTCCGGCTCTCGAAATCGCCCCAGGCGAAAAAGTCGAGCCGGGCAAAGATTCACAGCGAAAGTGAAGCGAGAATTGAAGAAACTATTTCCAAACCGGAGGAAGCTCATTATGAAAATGTTTCGAAAGTTGTTTGGTAGCTTGGCAATCTTGTTCCTGTTGGCTGGGACCGCTGCGGCGCAGGACAAGCCCAAGCCGGCCTCGGAAGACAAGACCGGTGTGCCCGTCAAAGTTCAAGTCGTATTCAGCGAATTTGATGGGGAAAAGAAAGTGAGCAGCTTGCCATACACCCTTTCGCTGCTCGCTACCCTGGACCGTTCACACAACTTCACCAGCCTCCGCATGGGGCTGAAAGTTCCCATTCAAACTTCGAACAAGGAAGGGCAGAGCCAAATGCAGTACATGGATGTCGGCACCAGCATTGACGCGCGCGTGGAGCCGCTTCCCGACGGCCGGTTCCAGACCAACGTGCAGGTTCGGCGCTCTTCGGTGCATACCCTTGAAGGTTCCACAGTGAGGACGGGCGAATTCAGCGGTCGGCCCGTCTTGCGCGAGTTCACCACCCAATTCGAATTCTTGCTTCGTGACGGCCAAACCGCCCAAACCACCATGGCCACCGACCCAGTCAGCGGCCATGTCTTGAAAGTGGATGTAACTCTCAACGTCGTCAAATAATGTAGTGGCCGGTCTCGACATCGGCCTTCTGCTTTCTGCGAAACAAGAAAGCGCGTTCGCCAGCCGGCGAACGCGCTTTTGCTTTCAAAAATGTCTCACGGAAACTTAAACGGGCTGACCGCGTCCTTTTTTTCCTGATCGGCCCCGCGAAGGCCAAACCAATCAAATCTGCAAGCGCCACCACAAGCAGAGCCGGCTCTCAATGCGGCTCTCAATTCCCCGGGTAGCGACTCAATTGCGCCGGTAAGACGGGATCTTGAGGTTTCATATTGCGATTATGTGTCAAATTGTAAATCACAGCACCGCCGGTGATGCCAGTGTAAATCGTTGAAGGGACCCACCATTTAGACCGGGGTTCGGCCGGGTTGCGAGGATGTTTAGCGCCCTGCTCGAACTGGTGGCCATAGGTTTCGACATCGTTCGCGTCAGCATTCTTCCACCACCAAGTGCCCCAAATGACGAATCCAGCAAGGGGTGCCTTGATTCCGTACATTTTGGCACGCGTTGGATTTTGCCCAAACAGGGGATTGCGTTCTCCGCAGGTGTGGGCTTTGATGCATCTTGCGGTCGTTTCCACGTCCAAGATGGTTGTGCCCACAACGGCTGCCGTGACCAACCAAAACTTCTTGTCAAATATCCGCACCTTTCGTTTTTTTACGTCTTGTTTTACCTCTTTCCTTACCTCTTGTAATTGTGACCAGCAGGGACAGGCAAGCAGCAAAACGAGCACTAGCACCCTTTTCATCATCTCTCCTTCGAGTGGCTCCGCGTGGTAAAAGCAGCCTTCACAGATCTGCTGGTCCTGCGCAACTCCACTCTACGTTGGCGAAGCTCCGTCGAACGAGGAAAGGGGTTGTCGCTCGATTTGTTTTTGTGTATGCAAGTCTGGTTCCGAACGGTTTGCGAAAAACCCTACCTCCAGTAAGAAGTTTCCAAATCAAGGGAATAGGCTATTCTCCGGAGAAGAGGTGTCGGGGTTTTCGGAGCAGCATCCATTCCTTTGTTGGAAGGTTTTCCCGAAGCGGCACTAAGAAAGTGAGGAAATGACGGTGGGAAAATTCTAGATGAGTGCGACGGCAGAAGCGGTCGTAAAAAAACGTCGCAAGCACGCGGCGGGACGAAGCGGATGTTACTAAAAATGGGTGGCTGACAGTAAATCGAATATGGCTGCGACGGTCCAAGTAACGGTACTCACCGTACGTAAAACTTACAGACAAGATAAAATAGTTAAGAATAGCTCTTGACATATTACTGAGTAATATACAGACTTCAATTATCGCTCAACTGTTCGAGTGCAGCTTTTTCTTAGCGGGGACCTTCAGAAAAAGCCTGGGAGGGGTGACCTATGGCTCCTTTTGCTTTCTGTACGAACCGAGAGTGTCGTCGTGTATTCGATTTTAGAGAAGCCGATGAGGAAACAGACTCGCGTGCCTCTTCCCTGCCGCCTAAGTCATGTTCCACTTGCGACGCAAAGGTGGTGGCGTGGTGTCCCCGATGTATGCGGTCGATTCCGAACAAGCCGGAGGGCGATGAGCCGAAGTGCGCGTATTGCGGCGCGGGATTGCTGGGTCCCGCGAAGGCGAGGCCGTTAAACATAGACAAGGCAGCTCGCCGGGCTGCTGCGGGAAGTGGATAGCCAACATTTGGCTGGCTTATGTAATTCAGAATGTGATGCCGTAGTACCTTTGGGGGATTGATTGAAGCACTGTGGAGGCGGAATATGAATTAGGCAGACTGGGGGAGTGAATTAGGCAGATTGGCGGTAGTAGTATGAGTGGAAATTCCGGCCAGCTGGAGAATGTCAAGAAACATATCCACTTCACCTATGAGGAACTGCGGCAGGTGGCTGAGACTTTGGGTGCTTTCAGCCTGCAAATCGCTGCGGACCCGCTTAAAGCAGCAGAGGGTATCCAGACGATTGAGCTGGGTGCGGAAGTCCGGAGAAGGCAGCTCAAGACGGGGCTGCATGAGGCGTTTGACCGGCAGCGGTTGGTGTGGTTGCTGGACGAACTTCAGCAACTGTGCGCTTTGAAGAGACAGTTGGAGAAGTCGATGGGAAGTGAGCCCGAGTTGTTTCCGTGGCAGATGAGGGGTTTTAGGTAAGTAAGTTGAAAGCCGCCGTGCCTGGGGATGGATGGCTTTTCTGAGGGGCAGACGAAGTTGCAACGACTTCTCCTCCCTAACTTCCTTTCAAGCAGAATCTCTGCGTGCGTCGAAAGTTGACCTGGGTTATCGCTCATTTCTTCAGCACAGCGCGCAGCGCCGCTTCCAGCGTCGGATGCTGGAAGCAGTAACCCTGTTCCTGCAATCGCGCGGGCACCACGCGCTGGCTGGAAAGCAGCAGCGCCTCAGCCATCTCCCCCAGCGCCAGCTTCAGCGCAAACGCCGGAGCAGGGAACAGCGTCGGCCGCCGCAACACTTTCCCCAACACCTTGGTGAACTCGCTGTTGCGCACTGGGCAGGGCGCTACCGCGTTTACCGCGCCCGTCAGCCCTTCGTTCTCCAGCGCGTGCCGCGCAAATCCCACAGCCTCCGCCAGCGTGAGCCACGACATCCACTGCTGCCCCGAGCCCAGCTTCCCGCCAACGCCAATCTTGAATGGCAGCAGCATGCGCGGCAGCGCACCTCCTCGCGCCGACAGGATCACTCCAAAGCGCAGGAGCACGGTGCGGATTCCTTTCCCTCCGGCGCGCAACGCTTCCGCTTCCCAATCCCGCGCAAGCTTGGCGAGGAAGCCACTGCCCGGCGCACACGCTTCGGTGAGTTGTTCATCGCCGCGGTCACCGTAGTAGCCCACGGCGGAGGCCGTCACAAGCACCTTCGGCGGCCGCGACAATTGCAGCAGGCCGTTCACCAGGTGTCGCGTTGCGTCCACGCGGCTCGCGCGCAACACTTGTTTGCGCGACTCCGTCCATCGACCTTCCGCGATGGACGCCCCTGCCAAGTGCACAATCCCATCCGCTCCTTCCAGGCCACCCAACTCCATCTTTCCTGTGATCGGGTCCCAACCGATGTCGCCCGGCGCTCTCGTGCCTCCCGGGCGCACCAGCCGATTCACCGTATGTCCAGCGCTCCGCAGCACGTCCGTCAGAGCCGACCCCACCAACCCGGATGATCCGGAAATCAGAACTCTCATGGCTTGGACCTCAATTGTTTTCTTGTCTCTCTCACGCTACCCGTGCCTCGCGCTGGCGTCAAGATTTCCACGCCCCGCTTCTGGTCTCGTCTTTCGCTCCCGTCTGTGCTCGTGTACGTTTCAGCCGCTTCGAATTCTGCGTACACGCTGGTCAGCACGTCCCGCGCCGCGCTACAATCGCTGCGATGCGCGTTCGCGTTCTTTTCTTTGGGCGATTGAAGGACATCACCGGCTGCGCCGAAGACTGGGCCGAGCTCGACGAAGGCGCTGTCCTCGAAGACCTCTTCGCCCGATATGGCCGCCAGTTTCCCGCGCTGGCGGCGTTCCGCTCTTCGCTCGTCGCCTCGGTGAACGAAGAATTCGCCGAGTGGCGCGTCGCGCTCTGCGCCGGCGACGAAATTGCTTTTCTTCCTCCCGTCAGCGGCGGCACATCCGCAAATCTTGGCACCGCTGCGATGGACGTCACCTGCGAAATCGTCCGCGCACCCGTTCATGCGACGCAAATCGTTGCCGCGCTGAAGGCCCCTGCCGACGGTGCCGTGGTTGTTTTCGATGGCATCGTCCGCAATAACTCCACGGGCCGCGAAACTCTTTACCTCGAGTACGAAGCCTACGAATCCATGGCCCTCAAACAAATGCGCGCGATTGGCGAGCAAACCCGGAAACAATTCTCCATTCACCGCATCGCCATTGTTCACCGCCTTGGCAGACTCGACATCGGCGAAACCAGCGTGCTCATCGCCGTCAGCTCGCCCCACCGCGCCGCCGCCTTCGACGGCTGCCGCTTCGCCATCGACACACTCAAGCACACCGTCCCCATCTGGAAAAAAGAATTCTTCCGCGACGGTGCTGTTTGGGTCGAAGGCACGGTTCCCTCCACAAAACCTTTTCCCCCCTCCAATGAATCCAATTCCTAGATGAAACGCTCTGCCCCCATCGCAGCATGCCTCTTGCCGGCAATGCTCCTTGTCTTATTGCCGGTCTTTTCGCAGGCCCGGCGCCTCGCGCCGCCGCAGCAGGACGATCGCCGCATCAAATCGGAAGTCAACCTCGTCAGCGTCATCGCCAGCGTGCTCGATAAAGACGGCCGCCCCGTGCCTGACCTGCCAAAAGAAGCCTTCGAAGTGTATGAAGAAGGCGTGAAGCAGCAGGTGGAGGTGTTTGAAGCGGAAACCCAGCAGCCACTCGACCTCGCGCTGCTGATTGACTCTAGCCTCAGCACCCTGAAGGAACTCGCCTTCGAGCGCGAGGCTGCGGCCCGCTTCATTCACCAGCTCGTGCGTCCGGAAGACCGCCTCGCTGTCTTCGAGATTTCCGACGTGGTTTCGCAGCTTTCCGAATTCTCTTCCAACGTCGTGCGTCTGGAGGAATCCGTCCGCCGCATCGAAGGCGGCGGAGGCGCGCCGCTCTATGACGCGATTGTGCTCGGCTCGCAGGCGCTGGAGAAACGCCCCTTGGGTCGCCGCCGCGTTCTCGTGCTCGTCACCGACGGCGGCGAGACCACCAGCCGCGCTAAGTTTGACGACGCACGCCGAGCCGCGCTGGCCGCCGGCACCATGCTCTACACCATCCTCATCAATCCTGTGAAAACCGAGGGTGGCCGCAACACCGCCGGTGAACACGCACTGGTCACCATCACCGAAGTCACCGGCGGTTCAATGTACTTCCCGGCGGACGTCGCCGCGCTGAACGATATTTTCGACCTGATGGATCGCGAGCTGCGCACCCAATACCGCCTCGGCTACTACCCCACGCCGCGCCCGCCGCAGACCGCAAGCGCTGCCTTTCGCCGCATCGAAGTGAAAGTGATTTCCTCCAGCCCCGCCGTACCCGCTGCCGGCCGCTTCACCATTCATCACCGCAAAGGCTACTTCACTCCCGGCTTGTAGCTTCACCTTTAGGTGGGCATTCCTTCCGTCTTTCTTGTATAAATATCTGTGATGAGAGAGTTCTTGGACGTCGCCACCGAAATCGCCCGCGAAGCCGGTGCCATTCTTCTTTCCGAATTCGACCACACGCCGACCATCACCTACAAAGGCGACGTGGACCTGGTGACGCAGGCCGACCGCCGCTCCGAGGAGTGCATCGTCGCGCGCCTGCGCACGCATTTCCCCGCGCACGCCATCGTCGGCGAAGAGGGCAGCGGACACGAGCATCTTGCCAAAGGCGCCGCGCGCTCGCACTTCCGCTGGTACGTGGACCCGCTCGACGGCACCACCAATTTTGCGCACGGCTATCCGTGCTTCGCTGTTTCCATTGCGCTGGTGGAAGAGGAAGAGCCGGCGGTCGGCGTGGTCTATAACCCGGTCGCGCGCGAGTTGTTCGCCGCCGCGAAAGGCCAGGGCGCGTGGCTCAATCAGAAAAAAATCCACGTGTCTAAGATTGATCGCCTCGCCGAGGGTTTGCTGGGCACTGGGTTTCCCGCGCACAAGCGTGTGGAAAATCCCAACATTCACTACTACTGGCGATTCACGCTGGCCTCGCATGGCGTCCGCCGTGATGGCTCCGCCGCGCTCGACATGTGCTACGTCGCCTGCGGCCGCTTCGACGGCTTCTGGGAGTTCGGTCTCAAGCCTTGGGACACCGCCGCTGGCACGCTCATCGTGCGCGAAGCAGGCGGAGTGGTCACTGATTTTGCCGGCCGCCCGTTCCGCCCGGGCGACGCGGAATGCCTCGCCTCCAACGGCCTCATCCACGACGAAATGCGCGCGCTGGCCACGGACATCGCCGAACGCAGTCCGCAATCCCCCGGATGATCTGCGGGCGGGTTCGCTGCGCAGCACTTCTCTGGGCCGTTGCGTTGACTCCCCTTATCGAGGGTGCTAGTCTGCGCCCTCACTCATCTGCGAAGCACGGAGCACTGAAAACTGATAACTAAGAACTAGAGACTGGCAACTGACCACTTCCTTTCATGCGCATCGTTGACCTCATCCGGAAAAAACGCGACGGCGGCGAACTGACCCGCGAGGAAATCAAATTCCTCGTGGACGGCTGCACCAGCGGCGCCGTCCCCGACTATCAAATCTCCGCCTGGCTGATGGCCACGCTGCTCCGCGGCATGACCCGCGCGGAAATTGCCGCGCTCACTGAGGCCATGCTGCACTCCGGCGAAGTGCTCGATCTCTCCGCGCTGCCCGGCAAGAAAGTGGACAAGCATTCCACCGGCGGTGTGGGCGACAAGACTTCGCTGGTGATCGCTCCCGCCGTGGCCGCCGCCGGCCTCTTTGTACCCATGATCAGCGGTCGCGGCCTGGGCCACACCGGCGGCACGCTGGACAAGCTTGAATCCATTCCCGGCTTCAACGTGAATCTCTCGCTCGGCGAGTTCCGCCGCGTGCTCAGCGAATGCGGTTGCGCGCTCATCGGCCAGACCGCGGAGATTGCTCCCGCCGACAAAAAGCTCTACGCCCTGCGCGACGTCACCGGCACGGTGGAAAGTCCCGCGCTCATCTGCGGCTCCATCATGAGCAAAAAGCTCGCCGAGGGCATTGACGTCCTCGTGCTCGACGTCAAGACCGGCTCGGGCGCCTTCATGAAGCGCGAAGAGGACGCCGTACACCTCGCCGAGTTGATGGTGGAGACCGGCGTGCGCATGGGCAAACGCGTCGTCGCGCTCATCACCGACATGGACCAGCCGCTCGGCCGCTACGTCGGCAACGCGCTGGAAATCGAGGAATGCATCTACGTCATGCGCGGCGAGGTCCGCAATGACCTCTCCGAGTTGTGTATCGAGCTTTCCGCGTGGATGTTCCTGCTCGGCGACCGCGTGGCCACCATCGAGGAAGGGAAGCAGCTTGCCGCGCAAATGATTTCCAGCGGCAAAGCGTTGGCCAAGTTCCGCGAGATCGTGCGTCTCCAGGGCGGAGATCCCGCAACGATTGACGATCCGCGCCTTTTGCCCAAAGCGCGCAGCACGCGCGACGTCCCGAGCCCCGGCTCCGGCTACATCGCTTCCATCGCCTGCGAACAGATTGGCGTGGCCAGTTGCGTCCTCGGCGGCGGCCGCGAAAAGAAAGAGGACAGCATCGACCCCGCCGTGGGCATCGTCCTGCACAAGAAGCGCGGCGACCGCGTGGTCACCGGCGAGCCGCTGTGCACCATCCATTACAATGGCGATGCCCGCCTCGACGAGGCCCGTCGCCTCATCGAGCTGGCCTATCGCATTGAAGCGGAGCCGCCTCGCCGACCGCGCCCGCTGGTCCACGGCATCATCGGCGGCAAGTAGCACAGGCTTCTAGCCTGTGCGATTTTCCTGTAGCGCCGGCACCTGTGGTGAGCCTAGCCGAACCATCCTGCCGGCTCCCAACCTTTGGCGTCTGATGATCCTTGCTTGCGCATCTCCCGCTCTGTGTTAATGTTTGCGTTTCATTGCCTTGGCTGTGCGCTGTGGTTGAACCGTTTTTCGATTTTCGAATTTCGTCGTTTGGTTTTTGAGGAGGACATTCGATGGGACGCTTCACCGGCATCCTCGGCCTGATTACCATGTTGGGCTTGGCGTACCTCTTCTCCGCCAATCGCAGGGCCATCCGCATCAAGACTGTCGCCTGGGGCCTCGGCCTGCAGGTTGTCTTCGCGTTTCTGGTCTTGAAGTTTGAGTTGGGCCGAAAAGTGTTCGCGCGCGCCGGCGACGCCGTAAAGTGGCTGCTGAGTTTTTCTTACGAAGGTTCGCAATTCGTCATCGGCCAGCTGGGCATGAAGGATTCGCCGATGGGCTTTTCCTTTGCCTTCCAGGTCTTGCCGACGATTATTTTCATCGCCGCATTTTTTGCGGTCCTCTATCACATCGGCGTGATGCAGT
>CAZIWR010000088.1:0-10632 GCA_964542805.1 uncultured Acidobacteriaceae bacterium | reverse complement strand
TAGTGGATTCGGCGGAGGCCGCGTTCGAGGTGGACGACTACGAAAACTTTGTCCACGTGCAGAGCGAGTCGGCGCTGCGGAATATGGCCACGTCGCACCCCTACGACGCGCACCAGGAAAGCCAGATGTCGCTGCGCGCCAACACGGCGGAAATTGCTACCCACCTGAAAAAGGAGATTCAGGACCGGCTTTCCAAGGCCGGTGTCGAGGTGCTGGAATCGCGCATCAGCCACCTGGCCTACGCGCCGGAAATCGCCAGCGCCATGCTGCGCCGCCAGCAGGCCACGGCCATTGTCGCCGCGCGGCAAAAGTACGTGGAAGGCGCCGTGGGAATGGTGGAGATGGCGCTGGAGCTGCTCTCCCGGAAGAACATCGTGCAATTGGACGAAGAGCGCAAAGCGGCCATGGTGAGCAACATGCTCGTCGTGCTGTGCAGTGACCAGCACACCCAGCCGGTGATTAACACTGGCTCGCTCTATCACTAGGACGTTCGACCGGTCCGCCTGTCCATGGTGCTGTTTCGCGGCTCTATGGACAGGCTGCAGCCGGTTCGATTGGAAGGCGAGGATTCGTGGCGGAGCGCAAACCATTTCTGCTCAGGCTGGACCCCAAGACGCTCGAGGCATTGCAGCGCTGGGCCAACGACGACCTGCGCAGCTTGAACGCTCAGATTGAGTTCATCCTCCGCCGTGCGCTTCAGGAAGCGGGCCGTTCTCCTCGCCCTACGTATCCGCCAGCTCCCTCGGACGCGCCGGACGGTTTCGCCTGAGCGGCTGATCACTTCTGCCTTACAAACTCTTTCCCACGAAAATCGGTGTGCGAAAACGCGGCTCTGCCCCTATAATGCGCGCCGAATCATACGGGAGAGTACTGCAATGAATCTGCGCCAATGTTTTGCTGCATTTCTGGGAATTGCACTTCTGCTTTCGCCGTTGAGCGCCGCTGCAGGCGACGTCAAGAAAAAAGAAGAAGCGGCCGCTTCCATCGAGAAGCGCAAGGCGGAGCTCGCGCGCATGAGCGACCAAGTCTGGGCGTTTGCGGAAACGGCGCTGCGCGAGACGCGCTCCGCCAAGCTGCTCGCAGACTACGCGGAGGCGCAAGGCTTTCAGGTGCAGCGCGGCGTTGCGGGCATGCCCACGGCATTCGTGGCCAGCTTCGGCGCGGGGAAACCCATCATCGGCATCATGGGCGAGTACGACGCCCTGCCGGGCATCTCGCAAAAGGCTTTGCCGGCGAAAGAAGCGCTTGAGGCGGGCGCGCCGGGACACGGCTGCGGCCACAACGTCTTCGGCACCGCCAGCCTGGCCGCGGCGGTGGCTATCAAGGAGTTGATCGCCGCAGGCAAGTTGAAGGGCACCATCCGCTTCTTCGGCACTCCCGCGGAAGAGTCCATCGGCGGAAAAATCTACATGCTGCGCGAGGGCATCTTTCGCGACGTGGACGTGATGCTGGTGTGGCATCCTGACGATCAAACCAAAGCGGATAACGAAGGCTCCCAGGCCAACGTGCAGTTTTTCGTGGACTTCAAGGGCAAGACCGCGCACGCCGCGGCCGATCCCTGGAACGCGCGCAGCGCCGCGGACGGCATGGAGCTGTTCGCGGACGGCGTCAACATGATGCGCGAGCACGTCAAACCCACCGTCCGCATGCACTACATCATGCAAAAAGCCGGCGACGTGCCCAACGTGGTGCCGGATTACGCCCGCATATGGATCTGGCTGCGTGATTCGCACCGCGCCGGTGTCAATGAACTGTTCGCGCGTGTCCAGGATATCGCCCGCGGCGCCGCGTTGATGGCCGGCGTGGAATCCACCGTCATTTTGCAAACCGGCTACTCGGACGAAAACATCAACGAAACCGGCCTGAAACTTCTCCACGCCAACATGACGTGGGTGGGGCCGATTCAATACACCGCCGAAGAGCAGGAATTTGCCCGCGCGATTCAGCGCGTCACCGGAAAAGAAACCAAAGGGCTCGATGGCAGCGTTCAACCACTCAAGCCGATTCTGCCGGACCCGCCCGGTGGCTCGAGCGACGTCGGCGACGTGAGCTGGAATATCCCCACGCTGCAGTTCTTCGCGACCACCGCACCCGTGGACGCTCCCTGGCATGCCTGGCCCGTCGTGGCCAGCGGAGGAATGTCCATTGGGCACAAGGGCATGATGTTCGCCGCGAAAACGCTGGCCGCGACGGCGGTGGACCTGTTCGAAGACGCCGCCACGCGCGACGCCATCCGCGCAGAATTCGTTGAGAAAACGAAAGGCTTCGTTTACAAGCCGTCCATCCCCGACGGCCCGCCGCCCGTGCCGAAGCAATAATTTGCGGAATGCGCGATTTCAGCTTTCGCCCTCATTCCGATTGACTTCCGCGAAGCCCGTTCGTAGCATCGCCGCGTAAGTTGGGAGTTGCCCATGAACGCCCTCCGCGTATTCCGCCCTTGTATCCGTGTGTCGCTGTTTTCTGTTGCGGCGGCCTGTCTCGTTGCTCTGCCATTCGGAATGCGACTCTCCGCGCAGGTGCCAGCGCCCGCCGCGCCGCCGGGCATTCCCCGTTTCGAATTGCCGAATAGCGGGCTCGAATGGAAAGCGCCGGTGCATCCGCTGAAATTTTTCGACGCCACCGGACATCGCGCTGGAGTCTTCGGCAAGCAGACCGGCCAGTACGAGGCGTGGATTTACCCCATCAAAGTGCTGCACGGGCTGCGGCTGGAATTCCGCCAGGAGGGAATGCCGGAGCCGGTGCGCGGCGAAGCATATCTCGAGCAAATCATCGCGCGGCCGGAGTCCACCACGCTGGTGTACGTCCACCCGCGCTTCACTGTGCGGCAGATTATATGGACGCCGCTTGACGAGCCCGCCATCGTCAATTTCTTCGAGGTGGACAGCGATAAGCCGCTGGCCATTACCGCCAAATTCGTCCCCGACTTCAAGCCCATGTGGCCCGCGTCGCTCGGCGGGCAGTACACCTACTGGATGGCGGAAGAAAAAGCGTTCGGCATCACCGACGGCACCAGCAAGCCCACCGCCGTTGTCGGCTCGCCCTCCGTCGGCGCGTTCACCGAGCACATGGACCACTCCATGGTCGGCGGCGAAATGCTGCTGCAATTGCGCGTCGAGCCCGAGCAGGCGCGCAAGACAATTCCTGCGCTGGTCATGGCGCTGAGCATGGAAAGCGCCAAGAAGGCGCGCGAAACATACAGCAACGTGCTCGGCCATGCGCGTGAGCTCTATGAAGCGCGAGTGAAGTATCACAAGGATTTTCTTGCGCGCACGCTCACCATCGAGACGCCCGACCCGGAGCTGAATCGCGCGTTCACCTGGGCCAAGGTCGCCATTGACGCCGGCTGGGTCTGCCACGAAAAGATGGGCTGCGGGCTCGTCGCCGGTTACGGCCCCTCGGGCGATTACGAGCGCCCCGGTTTTGCGTGGTGGTTTGGCGGCGACGCGCTGATGGCCTCGTGGGCCATGCTCGACTACGGCGATACGCAAGGCGCGCTCCAGGTGCTGCGTTTCCTGAAAGCTCGCCAGCGTGCCGACGGCAAGATGATGCACGAAATGACGCAGAGCGTGGACCTGGTGGACTGGTTCGGCAAATACGGCTTCGCCTACTACCACGCCGACACTACGCCGATGTACATCTACAGCGTCGCGGAATACTGGCGCCGCACCGGCGACAAAAAATTTCTCGAAGAATTCTGGCCGTCGGTGAAAAAAGCTTACGAGTGGTGCCTCACTACGGTCGATCCCGCCGATGGCTTGATGGACAACACCAAAGCCGGCCTCGCCGCCGTCGAGGTCGGCCCTCTCCGCGGCAAAGTCACCAAGGATATTTACCTCGAAGGCTTCTGGCTGGCGGGACTCGACGGCATGCGCGATCTTGCTGAAGGAGTTGGAGATTCTCAACTCAAGGACGACACCAGTAAACGTATTTCAAAAGCGACCGAATCCGTACAGCGCGATTGGTGGAACCCAACGAGCAATTCCTATGCATTCGGTCTGGATGCAGCCGGAAAACGCACGGACATGACCGGCAACTGGTCCGGTGTGCTGCTGTCGCTCGCCGCGAAGAACCTCGACCGCCAAAAATCAGAAGCGGGAGCGGAAATTTTCGGCCGGCCGGAGCTGGCAACCGATTGGGGTATTCGATGGCTCTCAAACAAGGATTTGCTCTACGACCCCGTGAGTTACAACAACGGGACCGCGTGGCTTTTTATGAGCGGCTTAGCGGCCTGGGCACAATTTGAACAGGGACACCCATTGGCCGGCTTTTCAACACTGAGTTCGATTGCTCGATTGACTGGCGCTCAAGCTCCAGGAGCATTACCCGAACACATGAACGGCGACCGCAATCGTCCCGGCGAGCGCTCAGTTCCCCACCAGCTTTTTTCTTCGGTTGGGGTCGTTGAGTCGGCAATTCGCGGTTTGCTGGGAGCCGAACCCAGTATGGGTCGCGAGTCCAAAGGCATGCTCCGCAGAACTTTTCGGTTCACGCCCTACCTTCCCGCCGATTGGAGTTTCGTGCGCTTTTCGAGGCTTGTGTTGGGGGATGAAACCGTTGATGGCGATATTAGGCGTGAGTCGGGGCGCATGATTATCCGACTGCATCCACATGGTATTGAGCCGGTGTGGTTCAAAGTGACACCAGCGCTCCCAATCGGAGCGGAACGTGTCCGCTGGCATTCGCGGTCGCTTTCTGCCGAATCAATGTCTCTCCAGGGCACCGGCACGGCCCAGCAGGGTGGCAATGTGCCGATTGAATTCGTCTTCGAGCACGAAGGCAGTATTGACATCGTCCCGGCCGAGTCCCGTCCGGAGCCGGGCGACCGCACTACGTCCCTGAAAATCATCCGCGTCGAGCACGATGCAGAAAAAACGCCGCGCATTATCAATTTGATCCTAGCGGGGCTGGGCGGGCGAACGAACACGCTGGACCTGGTGACCACGGTGCCGAACCTGACGGCAGACGGCGCGGCGGTGAAGAAGACGGAAAACGGCTATCGGTTGGAGATTTCTTTCGAAGGCCCGGAGAACGAATATGTCACGCGACAAATCCGTTTGCGGTGGTAGGGGCACGATATATCGTGCCCCTACGGGTATCGTTTGCCTGTTTCTCGCACTTCTTCTGCTCGTTTGGGCACCTATCGCGAGCGCGCAGCAGAAAGACAATCCCGTTGCCGATCCGAAGGCCATTGTGACCAACGGCAACGCGCGCTTCACCATCCTCACGCCGCAGCTCATCCGCATGGAATGGGCCGAAGACGGCAAATTCGAAGACCACGCGTCGCTTGTGTTCATCAACCGCCGCCAGCCGGTCCCCATGTGGGTTAATAATCAAAACGGTTCGACCATGAATCTCGCGACGGACAAACTCAGGCTAACTTACCATTCCGGAAACGCGTCCTTCTCATCGGAAAATCTGAGGGTCGAGTTCAAGCTCAATGGAGAATCCGTCACGTGGACTCCTGGCACCGAAGACAAAGGCAATCTGCAAGGCACCATTCGCACGCTCGACGGCGTGAAGGGCTCGACGACGCTCGGCGCCGGCCTCATCTCGCGCGACGGCTGGGTGCTCATCGACGACTCCGAAAGCCCGCTCTTCGACAACTCCGACTGGCCGTGGGTGATGCCGCGCCCGCCGGGCAAGCGGCAGGATTTTTATCTTTTCGCGTATGGCCACGATTACAAGCAAGCGCTTTTCGACTACACGCGCGTGGCCGGAAAAATCCCGCTGCCGCCGCGCTTCGCCTTCGGCACGTGGTGGTCGCGCTACTGGGCCTACACCGACACGGAATTCACGGAGCTGGTACGCGGCTTCCAGGAGCACGACATCCCGCTCGACGTGCTGGTGATTGACATGGACTGGCACCCCACCTTTGGCGTGAAGTGGTGGGAGAACAAGAAAGACCAGTCCGGCCACACGCTCGGCTGGACCGGTTACACGTGGAACAAAACATACTTCCCTGATGCTACGAAATTCCTTGGCTGGGTCCATCGGCAGGGCCTGAAAGCTACGCTGAACATGCACCCCGCCTCCGGCGTGCAGCCGCACGAGGAGCAGTATCCGGAAATGGCGCGCGCCATGGGCATCGATCCCGCCACGCAGAAGTACGTGCCCTTCGACATCACCGACAAACAATTCGCGGAAAACTATTTCAAAATTCTCCATCATCCGCTCGAGCGCCAGGGCATTGATTTCTTCTGGCTCGACTGGCAGCAGGAGCACAAAACCAGCGTCACCGGCGTGAATCCCACGTGGTGGCTCAACTACACGCACTTCACCGACATGGAACGCCGCGGCAAGCGCCCGCTGCTTTTCCATCGCTGGGGCGGACTCGGCAATCACCGCTACCAAATCGGTTTCAGCGGCGACACGATTGCCGTCTGGGATTCGCTCGCCTTTCAGCCGTACTTCACCGCCACCGCCGCCAACGTCGGCTACGGCTACTGGAGCCACGACATCGGCGGACACATGCGCGCGAATCTGGGCGCAAAGCCCGCGGCCGGCGTGCCCCAGGACCCGGAATACCCCGAGCTATATACGCGCTGGATTCAATTCGGCGTTTTCAGCCCCATCCTGCGCACGCACACCACCAAAGACCCGCGCTCCGAGCGGCGCGTCTGGGCTTATCCCGCCGAATACGCCGCGGCCATGCGCGACGCTTATCTGCTGCGCTATTCGCTCATCCCCTACATTTACACCGCCGCGCGCGCCACCTACGACACTGGCCTCTCCATCTGCCGCCCGCTCTACTATGACTATCCCGAGGCCGCCGAAGCCTACGAATTCAAAGATGAATATCTCTTCGGCAGCGACATGCTCGTCGCTCCGGTTGCCACCGCCGTCAGCGAAGAGAGCCGCCTGGCGACGAGAACCATCTGGCTTCCGCCCGGCACATGGATCGAGTGGTTCACCGGCACGCGGCTCGAAGGGCCTGCGAAAATCGAGCGCAGCTTTGCGCTCAACGAAATTCCTGTGTACGTGAAGGCCGGCGCCGTCGTGCCCATGCAGCCGAAAATGCGCTCCACCGGCGAAAAGCCTGTGGACCCGCTCATCTTCACCGTTTTCCCCGGCGCTTCCGGCGAAACGCGCGTCTACGACGACGCCGGCAATTCGCCCGGCTACAAGGCAAACGAATTCGCGTGGACCACTGTGCGCCATGCGCGGCTCGACGACGTCACGCGCAAGGTCGAGGTTTTTCCTGTCGAGGGCAGTTATCCGGGAATGCTCTCCGCGCGCGGCTACGAAATTCGTCTGCCTATGACGCTGCCGCCATCCTCGGTTCGCGCCAACGGCGCAAACATCCCGTACGCAGGCGACGGCTCCGCGCCTGGCTGGCGCTACGACGGAGACACGCTCACCACAACCATTTCGGTGCCGCAGACGCGCATGAATCAGAAAGTGGAGGTGCTGGTCAAGGCGCCTTCCGCGCCGCTCGAACTGCTCGACGGCGTACCCGGAAAACTCGCCCGCCTGCGCACCGCCATGGACATTTTGAATGGCTCGTGGCCGAAAGGCTGGTCGCCGGACATTCTGATTGACGCTGCGCAGACCGGCCGTCGCATCTCGCTCAACCCCGCCTCGGCGCAGGCAGAGTTGCAGAAACTCCAGCGCGACTTTCCCTCCGTCATCGAAGAAATCGGCAAACTGGATGTGGATTGCGCGACGCTCCTCCGCGCGCTGGCCCACCTGGGCCGCGCCGCTTCGTGCGTCCCCGCTCTGAAACCCGACGCGCCAATGTAGCGGCGGCCCCGCAGAGCGGGCCGGCAACGGTCCAACGTATGTGTGTGATAAAATAATCGGACTTTGTAGGCCCGTAGCTCAGTTGGTTAGAGCGCCTGCTTGACACGCAGGAGGTCTGGGGTTCGAGCCCCCACGGGCCTACCATCCTAATTCTTGCCTTGAACTTGAATGCGAGCGTCGCTGCCATGACTCGCCGGATCCAATAGATTCGGTCGTTGACTCGTCTTTGCAAGTGGCCTAAGATGGCGCCGCTCAGGAAATTCCTTGTATGAAAAAAGGGGTAATTCCATCTTGTGTCTTCTTCTGGCTGCCCGGGGCCAACTTTTGAAAAAGAAGGGATAAGAGCAAATGATTCTCACCATCGCGCAAAAAGAGTTGGGATCAAATGTTGTGGCTTTGGAACTGGCGGGCATTATCACCCTCGGACGAAGCTGTTCGGAGATTGAGTGGGAGGTGGATAAGCTCGTGGCGAAAGGAATTTCCAAAGCGATTTTTGATCTCACCAAGGTCACCCGCATAGACAGTGCCGGCCTGGGGATCATCGTCATGTCCTGCGGCAAGCTCAAAAAGGCGGGAGGAGACCTGCGGCTGGTTGGAGTGCAGGACAACGTGCGCAGCGTTTTCACCATGACGCAAGTCGACAAGGTCGTCGGCATGTTCGACTCGACCGAAGCGGCCATGGCGGGTTTTTGACGTACAACCGCTACAAGAAACCCGTTCATCCCTCAGGCTGCTGCTAAACTTCCTGTAGTAGTGGCATCTCCGCGACCGCAGGGACACGCTCTGTATATCCTCATGCGTTTGAGGTGTGCGGTTCGAGTCGGCATGGGCCTACCATTTTTTCTGCTCCATACGCGGCTTCCAGCGATCTGACCCAAAACGCGGCGAACCCGTGAGTGCTTTTCCCACCTATTTCCCACCAAGTCGGTTAACGGAGAGCGGCCCCGGCCCTGTATAATGCCCCTGATGCACAGTGAAGTTCATAAGAACCGCGTCCTCTACAAAGAAGACCCGCAACCGGGGCATCGCTACAGACAGATAGCTGTGGTGGAGAAACAGCAGTTTGAGGTCCGCATCTTTGAGGGTGACGTAGTCCAAACCGACCCGCAATTCATAGCGCAGTGCCCAGTTCCTGAAATATCGTCTCACCCGTCCTTGCAGGCGGCATTGGCTGACGCTGACAATGAGTTTAGGCGCAGCGTGCAAGCTGGATGGGTCCCCTACTGAGCATTCCCCCTAGCCGGGTTCCACCTATTCACACTTTCCGATAACCATCAGGCCCAGCGGCCCTCCGAGCTTGTACTGCTTAGCAAGAATCAGCACGCGCTCTTTGTGGAAGTACGTCCAAACATTTACTCCACCAAGGGTGGGGGTTTCTGACATCCACACTGCTTCCGGCGTTCTCCGAAGCACGCTGAGCTTCGATTCGGGCAGATTACCTCTCACCACTGGATGGTCGGTATCCAGACTGGCCAAGATGATCGTGAGATCTTCATCCTCACCTACTTCAGAGATCAGCTTCATCGTGCCCGACTCCAGTCTCACGATTGCTGCTTTTTCGAGACGGCAAACTGCAATGCTCTGTTGGGGCTTGGCAGCAGGCGACACGGCGAGAAAGGGCAGCGCAACCAAAATGGTCGTCACAATTCTACGCATTGGTACCCTCCACGGCAGGCGCGGCGGGCAGCTACACGGCAGTATGTGCGGAACTCCCCCCGCATTCAACCCTGATCACGCGGCTGAACTCCGCGAGCGCCAGAACTCTGGGGCCTGGGCCGATGGATCCCAAGTGCGCTATAAGGGACGATAGGTAACAAAGCCCTGCCCGGCTGATCGGGCGTGCGGATAATCCACTACGCCCCGATAGGCCCGCAGATTAGGATCGGGAAGCCCCGTTTTGGCTCCGTGCTCATTCTCAGCCATATGCTGATGGCAGATGAACGGACATGATTCGTGCCGTTCGTAGAACACTGTCACATCTGCGTAGAGGTACACGTCGTAAAAGATGACCTCGTACTTGGCCTCTCGTTCACACCCTGTGACTGCGCATTTTGGGGCCATCGCTTTTCCTCCAACCTGTCCAAAATCCTACCATGCATGGGCCAAACTCTACTCCTTCCTTCGTAGTCTGTGCACCTCGTCTGCGATGTACAACGCATGTCCCATGTTGCAGCCTGCTACGAAACCATCTACGTAGATGACATTGTTCAACAGTGTGGTGGGATCAAAACCCTCGAGAGTTTCAACGGTGTCTTCCTTCTCTCCCTTCTTGATCTTAACGGGGCGAAAAGAATCCGTGGAAACAAAGACCCGCACGGGGCATGGTTTGTCATCCCTCTCGAATAAAATGTTCTCGGTGTAACGGTTTGGCATGTGCAGGTTCCCCAGGTCGCCCAAGCGGATGGCCAACTCCTTCCTCTTCGACAGCGACTCTTGCTCGCGCCGGAATGATGCTGGGTCCGCGATCACGATCTGGGCATTGATTTGGTGCATAGAAAACAATGCGCTCACTGTTTTACATGTATCGCTCGGTACATCCGAAGTGCAAGTAACGTTCTGTGCGAAGACAGGGGATGAGACGGCCAAGAGAGTCAGAATCTTCCAAGTCGACCTCATAACCACTCCTTAAGTTCAAACTAACTCGAAAGATTACACGGCCAGCGGCAGGCGTTCAACGTCAGCGCCTTCGTGGGTCTGCGACGCTGCCAGTAGGCTACGGAACTCCGTCAGCACCAGATCGCGCAATCGAAGCGCCTGAGGCAAGAGATAAAGCGCGAACGGCACCACATGCAGCGCGGAAATTTCCGCGGCCGCTGGTAGCGCCGCGTGCGCTACGTCGTCTCTTCCACGCCGAAGTACGCGCAATCGGGGTGGTGGAACACCATCGCGCTG
>CAZIWR010000087.1:0-10700 GCA_964542805.1 uncultured Acidobacteriaceae bacterium | reverse complement strand
AACCACATCATCCGCTCCAAGTGGAACTACCAGCTCACCCGCGCGCTTTCCCTGCGCTTCATTACCGAGTACAACACCACCCTCGCCAACGGCGCGCGCACTTCCATCCAGACCACCAAAAACATGAACTACGATTTCCTCGTCACCTATCTCCTCCACCCGGGCACCGCTCTCTACGTCGGCTACAACAGCAACTTGCAGAACCTCGACCCGTCGCTCACGGTTCTCCCCTCTGGCAATTTCCTCCGCACCCGCCATCCCTTCACCAACGACGGCCGCCAATTCTTCGTCAAATTTTCCTATTTGTTCCGCTTCTGATTCCTGTGGCGCCGCGCTTCGCTGAGGGAAAGCGGGCAGAAGAGGCGTTGTTCAGTTTCTCCTTTTGGCGCGCAGCGCGGGGCCATCCACAACCATGAGGTGGCGAGCTTCTTCCGATGCGGAAATGATTAGGCGTCGGCCGTCCGGAAAGATCCCGAAGGACTCCACTTGCACTTGGGGATCAAACCCCGCAATGGGCCTGCGAGTTCCTCGGGTATCTTTTCCTGGTACAAAATCTTGTACGAAGATTCCGGTGACACCCGCTTCGTTTTTTTCGATGAAAGCAATGGCACGGCTATCCGGCATCCAGCGCGCCCGTCCCGAACCCCCACCAGCCACGGGGATTTCAAATGAGACAGGCTCGCCGTCCGGCAACCGCACAACCCTCAGCATGCGGAATCCGGGTCCGCCTTTTGGCGTTTCCACGGTGCCGTGAAGTAGATAGCGACCATCGGGCGAGACCTCCGGCCATCCGGCCGTCACGTTCAGGATCCGGGTCTTTCCGCTTCCATCCGGCCGGATCCGCCATAGTGACCGTTCCCAACCTGATTCCCGCAATTTTCGATCTTCGTCCCCGACATAGAATAGGAATTGTCCGTCCGATGCGACGGTGGGATTCTGCGCGTTGATACCGTCGTGGGAGATTTTTCGCGGATGGCTTCCTTCTCGCTCCGACATCCAAATCTCGAAATGACCCGTGCGATTGGAACTCCACAAGATATGTTTCCCGTCACGGCTATAGGCCGGATCCCAGTCATCGGCCTTATCGGTTGTCAATTGACGCAAAACGCCCGTTTGCAACGAGAGCTGCCACACGTCAAAGTTTCCGCCCCGGTTCGAGGTAAACAGCACGGACTTGCCGTTCGGGGCATAGACGGGTTGGCGGTCAATGCTGCTCCCGCGGGTCAACAAAGTCTCGCGACCTAGTAGGTGACTCGGACGTAACCCAACTTCTACCAGGTTGTGTTTGGGTGTTACCGCGTCGACCAGCAAACGTCCATCCGGCAGGATGTCAGCCGTTGTCACATTGCTCGGAAGCCAGCAGAGCACGCTCGCTTGCCCGGAACTAACGTCTTGTCGCACCACCCGGGCGGACGATGTGCTGGCCAGCCAGAACTGGTAGATCATTGGCGAATTCGTGTCGGCCAAAGGGGACTCCGGTTGGACGTAGATCAGCGCATTTCCATCGGGCACCCAAGCCACAGCCGACAGGTAGCCGCCTGGGTACGCCGGCTTCAGCATCCGCATGGTGGATCCATCGGCGCTGTAGAGCGAGATTCTGTTTGAGACCGTGGCGATCCAGCGACCGTCGGGAGACCATCGTGGTGAACGCAAGTCCACCTGTTCGGAATCTTTCAGTTGCCTGACGTTGCTGCCGTCGGAGGCGGCTACTACAAGGCGGGAGCGCAAAATGCCGCCCACCTCTTGCTTGGGAATTGCCACAATCTTTGACCCATCGGGCGACCAATCAGCCTGCCAAGCGTGCTCGATTACCCGCCGTGGCTCACCACCGAAAACAGAGACGCGGTAAACCGAGTATTCCGTTCCCTCCTGGTGGCTAAAGAGTATGTTGGAACCGTCAGGCGAGAACCGCGGTGCAATGTCGCGGCCCTCAGTCAAGGGAACTTCTTCGCCGCTGCCGAGGTGCTTTAGCCAAATGCGCTCGACACCATCGCGCCGGGAAACAAAGGCCACCACTTTACCATCGGGTGAAGCGCTCGGCCCCCAGTCGTAGCCGGAGAAGGTCAACTGCTGAAAATGGGGTGGTGAGTTCGAGCTGCGATTGACCAGCAGCGCAGTGGCTGTCACGACCATGAGGGTGGTCGCGAGCGCGACCCAGGCAAGTGGAAAGGGCCTCCGGACCTCGGCTCCGGCTACGGCTCGTTCGGGCGACGATGCACCCGGGGGGTACCTGTCGAGTACCGCAACCGGCGCGACAAAGCGGTAACCCCGCCGCGAAAGCGTCTCGATGAACCGCGGGGCGTCGGCGTCATCGGAAAGCGCTTCGCGCAGCCGGTTGACGGCCGTATTCAAGTTCTGGTCGAACTCGACGAAGGTGCCGTCGGGCCAGAGGCGTTGGCGCAATTGCTCGCGGGTGACGACTTCTCCTGGGCGCTCCAGCAACGCGACGAGAATTTGAAACGGCTGGCCCTGCACACGCAGACGGAGCCCGTGCTTGCGGAGTTCTTCGGAGGCTAGGTCAACTTCGAAGACACCGAAACGGTACGCCCGGGCCGGCTGTGGCGCTTCGTTCAACAGCATTCCCTGTTTTGCAGTGCCTGGAATCTACCACCTCAAAAGTACGCTGCCAAGCCATTTTTCCGCCCGATTGACATCTGTCCCCAAGCCCAACTCCTTCAGGCAATTACGGCTTGAGAAACGTTCGATTTGACGCCAGCGCTAGGCTGTGCAGAATTCGTGACGTTCCCGCAAATCGCGCGAAGGAGAATTTCAATGGCCCGAAGAATTGCCACGCCTCTCTGTGTCACGGTGATCATGCTTCTTGGCTTCGCTTCTCTCCCTCAGAATGCGCCCGGAACGGAATCTCCACGCGGGAGCACTCTGAGCTCCCGGCCCGGTGTAGTGCGCCGTGCCGAGCGCACGGACGTGACGCGCGGGAGAAGAATCTCGGAGACACCCATCCAAGTGCCGCTCAGGTTCGAAGTCAACCAGGGCCAGACAGATGCCCAAGTGAATTTTGTGTCCCGGGGCCACGGCTTCACGCTGTTCCTGACGGCGGGGGAGGCCGTTCTCGATTTGCGGAACACAGGGGCCAAATCCTCGTCGCAGCGGCACGCTCGAAGTGAGACCGCGAACGCCAAGGCCCACGGCGCGGTGTTGCGGATGAAGCTTGCCGGCGCCAACCCGGCATCGTCGGCGGTCGGACTCGACCCGCTCCCCGGCAGGAGCAACTACTTCATCGGCAACGATCCCACCAAATGGCGCATGAACATTTTCAATTACGCCAGGGTCGAGTACCGCGAAGTTTATCCCGGGGTGAGCCTGGTCTACTACGGCAACGACACAGGAAATCTGGAATACGACTTCGTCGTTGCGCCGGGTGTAAGTCCTGAGGCCATCCGGCTAGGCTTTCAAGGCGCCACCAAACTACGCCTCGATGCGGAGGGCAATCTACGATTGAAGGTTTCGGGTGGCGAACTGACGCTGCTCAAACCAACCATCTACCAGGAGGCTGACGGCGGACGGCGCGAAATTACGGGGAATTTTGTGCTTCATCGCTCGAAAGAAATTGGCTTCCAAGTAGGAGCATATGATAGCTCGAAGCCCCTCGTTATTGACCCCGTGCTGGTTTATTCCACCTACCTGGGCGGCTCGCTGGCCGAAACGGGTTGGGACATCGTGAGCGATGCGTCCGGGAATGTCTATGTGTCCGGGCAAGCCAGTTCGACGAATTTCCCTGTCCTGAACGCGGCGCAACCCAACAACGCAGGCGGTTTTTCGGACGCCTTCGTGACCAAACTGGATCCCAACGGGAGCCTGGTCTACTCAACGTACATCGGGGGCAATGGTTTGGAGTTCGGTTACGCCGTTGCGGTGGACCCCGCGGGGAACGCCTACGTGGCGGGGGTAACAGAGTCATCCAACCTCCCCACCACCCCCGGCGCTTTCCAGCCCTCTTTTCGAGGCAACGTCGGCGACGCTTTCGTGGTGAAATTGAATGCCTCGGGCAACGCCCTGGTGTTTTGCACCTATCTCGGCGGGGGCGAATACGAAATCGCAAGAGGGATTGCGACCGATTCGGCCGGCAATGCCTACGTTGCTGGTGAAACCAAATCTGTCGACTTTCCCACGGTCAACGCCTTTCAAGGCTCTTACGGCGGCCTCGCCGACGCCTTTGTGACCAAGCTGAATCCTTCCGGCACTGCGGCTATTTACTCGACATACTTGGGCGGCAATAACGGCGATGGGGCTTATGCGATTGCCGTGGACGCAGATGGGAGTGCCTACGTGGTGGGCTCGGGTACATCGGTGGATTTTCCGCGCGTGAGTCCGGCGCAAGCTGGGTACGGAGGCTTTGGCGGAGTGGCCGGCGACGCGTTCATCACGAAGTTCAGTCCTTCGGGGACCAGCTTGGTCTTCTCGACCTACCTGGGGGGCAGCAGCAACGAAAGCGGCAGAGGCGTCGCCGTGGATTCCGCGGGCAACGCCTACCTGACCGGCTGGACCGATTCGAGCGATTTCCCCACCGTGAACGCCCTCCAAGCTAGCTTCAACGGCAGCCGAAATGCTTTTGTCGCCAAGCTTCCCCCAAGCGGCAACCCCTGGGTTTACGTGACCCTTCTTGCCGGAAACAGTGTGGACGAAGGCACAGCCATCGCCGCCGATTCCGCCGGAAATGCCTATGTCACCGGTCTTACCAGTTCCACTAATTTTCCTTCGGCGAATCCGCTCCAAGCTGCCTTTGGTGGAGAATTCGACGTGTTCATATCGAAAATTACGCCTTCCGGCAGCGCCCTGGTTTTCTCTACTTATCTGGGCGGATCGAGCTGGGACGGAGGCAATGGCATCGCCGTGGATCTCTCCGGCGGCGTGTACGTCACCGGAGGCTCGTCCGGAACCGACTTTCCTACCGCGAATCCCTTTCAGGCCACCAGAGTCGGTGTGAATTCGGAGGCTATTATCCTAAAGCTGGACACTGATGACGACCTCGACTCTGTGCTGAATAGCCAGGATAACTGCCGCTTTGTGGCCAACCCCGATCAAGCCGACTCCGATGGCGACACCTTAGGCGACGCTTGCGACAACTGCCCTTCGGTCCCTACCATGGATCAAGACCAAACCGATACTGATGGGGATGGCGTTGGGGACGCCTGCGACGCGTACCCGAATGATCCGCAAAACGATGCGGACGCGGACGGCATTGGGGCAGATACGGATAATTGCCCACTCGTCGCGAATCCCAATCAGGCTGATGCAGACGGGGATGGGCTAGGCGATGTGTGCGAGCCGAACTTGGCGCCGGTCGCCAACGCCGGCCCCAACCAAGTGGTTGAAGCTACCGGTCCGTCTGGAGCGGCCGTCACCCTCGACGGGTCGGGCTCCTCAGATCCCGAGGGTGATCCGATAACTTTCACTTGGAGAGGACCGTTTGGCACTTTGTCGGGTTCAAGCATCACGCCTACACTTCCTTTGGGCGATCACGTGATTGACCTCGAGGTGACAGACAACCAGGGGAACTCTTCGGTCAGGTCGCTCACTGTCAGCGTTGTGGACACCACCGCACCGGTCATCAACGTGCCTGCCCCCGGGCTCCTAGTTTTTCAGGCGACCGGCCCCACGGGTAGGCTCGTCGAATTGCAGCGGGTGGGGGCATCTGATTTGGTAGATGGTCTGGTAGAGGTCCAGTGCCTGTGGGATCCAGACAGGGCAGGGCCAGTGCCGCCCATGCTCTTACCAGCGGTGCTTCCAATCGGCTCGTCGCAAATTCTGTGCCTGGCCTCAGATAGTCGAGGGAACCGGTCAATAGAGATATTTGATGTGGTCGTTATTGACTCAGTTGCGCCCTCTATCCGCTTCATATCCCCGGACGCCTCTAGTCAGGTTCCTGATTTGGCTAGAAACATATTGGCCGTTGTCGAAGTGCGCGACCTGGTTGGGGTGGTTTCGGTATCCATCAACGGCATTCCTGCGGTGGCTCAGTTTGGAGGCACCCCGCAATACAACGTTTGGGGCGCATCGTTGCCTGTCAATCCTTCGGTTGCCCCAGGCGATGCAATCCGGTTTGAGTGTATGGCGTCGGACGCTTCCGGTAACGTCGGCACCAGTACCTTGCTGGTGGACAATGACGGAATCGAGAGCCAAATCGACCTAAATCGCATCACCAACGCCGACGAAAGCTCTTTTTATTCGAATGACTTTACCTTTGCCAGAACTAGTGGGTATCCTGGGCCGGAAACCGCGGGAACAATTCTTACTCGCAGCAATTGGGCAGTGGGGATCAGGAACGGTGGTATTCAGGGAGCTCTCGCTTTCATTCAACCTCAATCCACTCCGCCGACAGGGCCAGCCTCCATTTCGCTCTGTTCCGGTGCCACCAAGCACCTTCTGCTTGACGTGGCCCTTGAGAGTGTGGATTTCTACTGTGGGGGCACCACCCTTACCACCACCGCGCGTGCTGCCTTCCCGAAGATCGAAATTTTTAAGGCTTTGAATAACGGCAAGGTGCTGCGCGTCAATTTAACCAAAGGTCAGACAGTGAGTCTGGGGAGCCCCATCACGGCTGCGCCGGACAACACAGAACCGATTCTGGTGGAAATGCTGGACGAGAACCAACAGCCGTTTGGACAGTTCGAGCTTGCTCCGGGCTTCGCCGTGGATATTGCCATCGCAACCGATCCTTTGACCGGGGAGGACCAGGTGCTCCTGACCGGCCTTTCCGGCGCTGTTCAAGTCACCGTCAGCGGCCAAACCGTCACTGTGCAACCGGGGCAGGAAACCAGCCTCTTGCGCGACACCCTACCGCCGGTGATTCGCATTGCTTCCCCTCGCGCCGAGACTTACCTTCTGAACTACCCGGTTGTAGCGCAATATGACTGCGTGGACGAAGTTTCGGGAGTAGTATCGTGCACGGGAACAGTGGCCCGTGGGAGCAGCGTGGATACTGCCTCGGTGGGTAGCAAGATGTTTGAGGTCGTTGCCCGCGATGCGGCGGGGAATACTTCCACGCAGACCGTTTCGTATCAAGTCAGCTACAACCTATGTCTTTTGTACGACCCGACAAAATCCGTAAAAGCCGGCGCTACGATGCCTTTGAAGTTCCAACTGTGCGACGCCGCGGGGAATAACGTCTCGTCAGCACAGATCGTGGTCCAAGCCGCAAGTCTCACGAAGGTAAGCACCCAGGCAACGGAGGCAGTCCTCGACAGCGGCAATGCCAATCCAGACCAGAACTTCCGGTTCGACAGCACCCTCGGTTCCGGCGGAGGTTACATTTTCAATCTGAGCACCAAGGGGCTGTCCACGGGAACTTACCAGCTCAGCGTTGCCGTGAGCGGCGATCGTACGATCCACAAGCTGCAGTTCCAGGTGAAGTGACCTGAGCTCATTTTGCAGTGCCGGGGGAGGCGCGGTACTGCGACTGTCCTTCTTCAGCGCCTGTGAGACACAGCTTTGGCAGGCATCGCGTTCACGGAGACGTCGGTCCAACTTTTTTCCAGAGTCCACATGCGCACGAGGCGGGGTTTTGTGCGCTCGGGACACTGCTCGACGGAGTGCTTGATCTTGCCTTCGCCTTCCAGTTGGTGGTGCCGATCCCAGTAGGCGTCGCTGCGCGTTTTCCATGCGCGCTTTCTGTGTCGGGCGCAGTCGTTCCGCGCCCGGCACACTGCTGTTCTGACTCTTTAACCCTTCAACCCTTTAACGCTCTAACGTTTTTGTCTCGATTCATCCGCCTTCATCTGCGGTTGCAAAGGTTTTTCTTACTTCGCCTTCCGCGCGCCGATCTCTCCGCCCTCTCCCGCAATCTTCACGGCCGTCGCCACGCCTTTTTCATTGACGGTAAAATTCAACCGCACGCTTACGGGCTGCCGCACACTAAACGTCGTGTACTCTGTCTCCGACGTGGGAAAAAACGCCACTTCCGGCATCTGGTCCAGCACGCGCACGCCCATCAACTGCCCGTCATCCCATACGTAGCGCACCACCTGCGCGCCGCGCTCAAACGTCAGCCGCACGTTGACGCCGGTTCCCGGCCCGCTCCGCGCCGTGCCCATAATTTCCGCGCCGCGAAATTCTCCGAACCGTCCGCGCCGCCTCTGCCACATTCCGCTCTCTTGCTCGCGGACGCGCTCGATAGGCATCTCTCCGCCAAAAGCCGCGTGCATCAACGCGTACTCGCCCTTCGCCGACGCTTCCACTGCCGCCTTCGTGCGCTTTTCTAGATCTGCAAACTGTGCGCTCCCCGCTGGCGAGAGTCCGTTGACCATCGCAAACGCCGCTCCCGCCGCCGCAACTTTCAAGCGATTTCCCGCCACGCTCACTTCCACTTTTTCGCCCGACTCGAGCGCGTACGTTCCCGCCACGCGCGCGAGTTCCGCTGCGCTCAGCGTCACCACCGTCGGCGGCATGCGGAAATCCTCGCCAAACAGCGCCCGCGCCAGCGGAGCACTCACTTGCGTCGCCGGCTGGTCGGTGCTGTTCGAAAACACGAACAGTGTCGCGCCCTCGTCCACAAAGCGCAGAAAATCCGCAAAGAAAATTCCGTTGCCGCCGTTGTGCGTCACCAATTTTGTTTTTCGCGGGGTTGTCTCCACGCTCCATCCGTACGCGTAGTGCGACATCCCCATCGGCCCCTCGGCCACAGTCCCTTTCTGATATTTTTCCCGAGCTTCCTTGGACAGCACTTTGTCGCTCTCCAGCGCCACTGCCCAGCGGTACATGTCCCACACCGTCGAATAAATTCCGCCATTCGCTTTCAAATACCAGCCCGGCCCGTCGGCTCGCCAGTTTTTTTCGCGGATCGTGCCCCACTCGCGCGTTTCGGTGTACCCGCGCGCCACGCGCTCCGCGGGCCACGCCGGCAGCATGTAGCCGGTGTCCTTCATTCCCGCCGGCAGAAAAATCTGCTCGCGCAAGAATTTCTCATACGATTGCCCCGATGCAATTTCCACGATCGCACCCAGCAGGCTGTAACCCTCGTTCGAATACTCGAACCGCTCCCCCGGTTTGTTTTCCAGCGGCGCAGCCAGCACCAGCTTCACCAAATCGTCGCGTGCAATCGGATCATCGTCGCGCCCGCCAAAGTCGCCGCGGAATCCCGCCGTGTGCGTCAGCAGATGATGGAGAGTGATTCCCGCTTTGTCCGCCGGCACATTCGGAAAATATTTACCGATGGAATCTTCCACGCGCAGCTTGCCTATCATCTCCAGTTTCAAAATCGCCGCCGCCGTAAACTGTTTGGTAATGGACCCAATCGAGTTCACCGTCGTGGGGGTGAACGGAATTTTCTTCTCGCGGTTCGCCCAGCCATAGCCCTTGCTCAAAATAACTTCGCCGTTTTTCGAGGCAATCGCCGCGCCGGAAAATCCAAACTTCTCCAGCCGCGTCAGGTACTCGTCCAGCCGCTTCCCGGTTTCTCCGCGTACCGCGTCGGCTTGCGGCGCCACGGCCATCACTTGCAGCAACACCACCAGCATCAGCAATGCAAACACGAGCAAGCCGATCCGTACCGTGACGCGCATGGAAATTCCTCCTGAAATTTCGATTCGTGCCGCCGCACCGCGCGGCAACAATCGGCCGCGCACGAGTCCCTCCGCATTAGACGCATAGCCGCCGCATAGGTAAGACCCTTCTGCCACTCGTGGAGTATCCATCGCCGCCCGCCGCGAAGAATTTCACAGAAATCATCGCCCTGTCACTTGCCACGAATATTGAACTGAGTATACTGACCTGCTCCGGCCCAAACACCAACTGAGGGGACGCCCGTGAAAACTCCAAACATTCTCAAGCTGAAAATTGAAAGAGAGTCGACGAACAACGCGTTTTGTCCGCGCTGTGGGCTTGTTGTCCCGCCTTATACTCGATTTATTCCGAGTCCCACGCGCCCGGAAGAGCACTATCACGCCAGATGCTTGCTCTCACTCGCCGAACAGCTCGGCAGCCGCATCCAGTGGGTGGATTGCTGACCGCGCGGAGGCCGCCCACCTCCTCCGCCGGCGCGCGGTCGCGCCTGTTGAGCTGTTCCTGCGCGGGTCCAAGGTGTCTTTCGAGCCCGCAAATGCCTGCTTGACACTTGGCCCTCACATGTCTATAATCTCGGTTTGCCTGTAAGCCACTCTGCTGGACAGGGAGGCCTGCTCTTTGACAATCGGATGAAATGTGCCAGAACCCGTTCGGTAAATTTGAGGTAACCGAGCGATTCAAAAGTTCGCCCTGAAAGTCCTGGCCCTGCCGCGAGGCAGGGTTTTTGATTTTCAGTGCAACCAGCTTCAAACGAGAGTTTGATCCTGGCTCAGAGCGAACGCTGGCGGCGTGCTTAACACATGCAAGTCGAGTGCGTAGTCATCTGTAGCAATACAGGTGGCAGGCGCACGGCGCACGGGTGCGTAACACGTGGGTAATCTGCCCTCTGATGGGGAATAACCCGCCGAAAGGCGGGCTAATACCGCATAACATCCCTTTGGCTTCGGCTGGGGGGATCAAAGTCCGCCGCAAGGCGGACGTCGGAGGAGGAGCCCGCGCCCGATTAGCTAGTTGGTGAGGTCATGGCTCACCAAGGCTTTGATCGGTAGCCGGTCTGAGAGGACGACCGGCCACACTGGAACTGAGACACGGTCCAGACTCCTACGGGAGGCAGCAGTGGGGAATATTGCGCAATGGGCGAAAGCCTGACGCAGCGACGCCGCGTGGGGGATGAAGCTTCT
>CAZIWR010000086.1:0-10701 GCA_964542805.1 uncultured Acidobacteriaceae bacterium | reverse complement strand
CGCATTTTGACGCGCCCGAGAAAGCGACGCTGCTCTTCAGCGCGCACGGCCTGCCTATCAGCTTCATCGCGCGCGGCGACCCCTACCAGCAGCACGTGGAGGAGACCGTGCGCCTGGTGATGGCAAAAGGGAAGTGGGCCAACCGGCACATTCTCTGCTATCAGAGCAGAGTGGGACGCCAGCAGTGGCTGGAGCCGTCGCTGCTGGATACGCTGAAGGCGTGCGCCGAGCGCGAGCAGCGGCACTTGCTGGTTTGCCCGGTAGCTTTCGTCACCGAGCACATTGAAACTCTGCACGAAATCAATATCGAGGCACGGGAAGAGGCCGAGCACCTGGGCGTCGAGCAGTTCGAAATGGTGCCTTCCTTGAACGACTCCCCGTTATTCATCGACGCCCTGGCCGACCTCGTGTTGGGCGCCAGCGGCGTGGCGCGATAAGCGGAGCGAATTCTCCGCAATCCGTTTAGAATGATTCTAAGTTGGCTTGACACTTTTGGCGGGCCAGCGTATAAAAGTATTTCTTTCTTTGCCTTATCCGGATCTTCATATGAGGTTGCGAACGCCCTACAAGCGAACCTATGGCTGAAGCGAACGACAGCAAACCCATTGAGACCAAAGCCGTGCCTGCTGCACTAGCCGCGGCGCCGAAAAAATCGGGAGCCAAACCCACCACCGAAGCACCCGCAGCCGACGTCAGCATCGCGCGACGCCGCCTGATCTGGGCCTGCATCTGGGGCTATCTGGGTGTCAACCTGCTCATGTTCCTCCGCTTTTTCTTCCCTCGCGCTCTGTTTGAGCCCAGCACCATCTTTTCGGTCGGCTACCCATCCGACTTTAACATCGGCGTGGACACCAAATTTCAAAAAGACTACCGTGTCTGGGTCGTGCGCGACCCGGGTCGCCTGTTTGTGATTTACGCCCGCTGCACGCACCTGGGCTGCACGCCGGACTGGAAGCAGAGCGAGAACAAGTTCAAGTGTCCGTGCCACGGCAGCGGCTACGACAGCGAAGGCGTCAACTTCGAAGGCCCCGCGCCGCGTCCCATGGACCGCGCCCAGGTCAGCATCGACGCCACGGGCCAGATCATCGTGGACACTGGAAAGCTCTTTGTGCAGGACCCAACCACCGGGCGCGCCGAGTTTGACGACGCGCGTGCGTACCTGGTCGTCTGAAATAAGTTTTTCCTTGAATTAGGGGGCATGGAATGCCGGAAGAGAACGGTGACGGAGCAGGGAAGCGCGCGGGCCTGCTCGACACGGTAAAGGAAACCGTCAAGCAGGACCTGGCCGGGCTGAAGGGCGTCCTCGTCGAGAAGGGCAAGGAAGAGCTCGAGGCGCTGAAAGCGCCTGAGAAAACGCAGCTGTTCCGTTCGATTTTCCGTGTGAAGCGCGACGAGACGCCGCGCAGCCGCGCCCTCAGCGTGCTCACCAACGTCTTTTTCCACTTGCACCCCGCCAAGATTAATCGCGACGCCGTGCGCTACAGCTACACTTGGGGCATGGGTGGCATGAGCTTTTACCTGTTCCTGGTGCTCACGATTACCGGCGTGCTGCTCATGTTTTACTATCACCCCACCAAGGGCCAGGCCTACCGCGACATTTTGTACCTGCACCACGACGTCCCCTTCGGCCAACTCCTGCGCAACATGCACCGTTGGGGCGCGCACTTGATGATCATCGCCGTCTGGCTGCATATGATGCGCGTGTTTCTCACCGGCTCCTACAAGCGGCCGCGGGAATTCAATTGGTGCGTGGGCGTGATCCTGATGGTGCTCACCATGCTGCTTTCGTTCACCGGTTATCTGTTGCCCGACGACCAGCTCGGCTTCTGGGCGGTCACCGTGGGTACCAACATGGCGCGGGCTACGCCGCTTCTCGGGCATGAAGGGCCGTTCGGCGCGCAGCTCGGCATGACCGCGTTCAACGACGTGCGCTTTGCGCTGCTCGGCGGTTCCATCGTCGACGCCAACGCCCTCCTGCGCGCCTACATCTGGCACTGTATTGCCATTCCGCTGATTGCTTCGGTGTTCATGGGCGTGCATTTTTGGCGCGTCCGCAAGGACGGCGGCATCTCCGGCCCCGCGCCGGTCATGCTCGCCTCAGAGATGAAGGACGAAAAGAAAGGGCCGCGCCCGGTCATCTTGCGACCAAGCGGCACTAAGTAACGCTCATGGCGCACGCTCCAACTTTACGGGGGACTTATGTGGGGTGACTGGCACCAGCTCTGGCAGATTGTTTCCGTGCCCGACAACGTTCCCATCGTGGCCTTGCTTTTTCTGGTGCCTTTTTACACCTGGTACGGTTTCCGCGAAGCCGCCAAGCACGATCGTTTGATTGCGCAGCTCGAAGCCGACCCGGCCCTGGCCAAATCGCATCACCGCAAGCCCTACCCGTTCAAGACGGGCTGGGAGCGCGAGTTGCACGTCTGGCCGTACTTGATGCGCATTGAATTCCTCGCCGCGGTGATTCTGACAGTGCTGCTGATGGTGTGGTCCATCACGCTGAACGCGCCGCTGGAAGAGCCCGCCAATCCCAACCTCACCATGAACCCGTCCAAAGCGCCGTGGTACTTCCTCGGCCTGCAGGAAATGCTCGTCTACTTCGACCCCTGGATCGCCGGCGTGGTCATGCCCACCCTCATCATCGTCGGCTTGATGGCCATCCCCTACATCGACGCCAACCCGCTGGGGAACGGCTACTACACCTACAAGCAGCGCAAGTTCTCCATCTGGGCCTTCCTCATCGGCTTCCTCGCGTTGTGGTGCGTGATGATTGTCATCGGCACATTCATTCGCGGGCCGGGATGGATGTGGTTCTGGCCGACGCAGACGTGGGACCACAACCGTCTGGACTTTGCCGTGAACCGCAACTTGCACGAGATTTTTGGCATCAGCAACCAGTGGGTCGCCATGGGGTTTGGCGCGACCGTGGTGGGGCTGTTCTTCGTGGTCTCCGGCTACCTGATGCACCGCCTGTGCATGATCACCGACTTCAGCCGGAAGATTTATCAGCGCATGACCCTGCTGCAAATCATCACGCTGCACTCTCTGTTAATCCTGATGCTGAGCTTGCCGGCAAAGATGGCGGCGCGGCTGCTCTTCCGGATTAAGTACATTCTGGTTACGCCGTGGTTCAACATTTAAGTGGTTGAGTCCCTGGAGGCCTGGGGTGCCTGAGATTCAAAACGACGATCCGATTGTCGCGAAATCATATAGCGGGCCGCTGCTGGTGGCTTCTTTGCTGCTGGTGCTGTCGATGTTCTGGGCGCTGTGGCAGGAATTTGTGGGTTTGCGGCCGTGGCGCGGCTACCAGAAGGAATTCGCGTCGGTGTACGGAAAGTTCCTGAGCAAGGAGTTGACCAAGCAGAAAGCAGCCGCAGACGCCATTGTATCTTCGGCGGACTACCAGAAGCTGGCGCAGGCCGCCAAGGACGCGGCGGAGGCCGCGGCGCCGCACGTCAAGAAAATCGACGAGGCGAACGCCTTCGTCAACCGGCGCATCGCCGCGCTTTCGCCCACTTTTATCACCGCCCGCGGGGAAGTCACCGCGCTGATCTACCAGGTGGAAATCGCTGGCTCGGAATCCTCGAAGAAGAGCCGCCAGGACGACGTCGACAAAGCCAAGAAGGGGCCGTTCAATGTCGAGCTGCCGACGGCGGACAGTAAAACCGAGAAAAAATCATTTAACTACGACCAGTTGCTCGCGGAATTCGACGCGTTAAAAGACCGGAAGGCTGGGCTGACTCTGAAGCGTGCCGAGACGCGCAAGGCGGCGGACGACGCGGCCAAGGCCCAGGCTGCATTCGTCCAGGAAAAGATGGAAGGTCTTTCTGCCGAACAAATCGAGACCTTGCAGTCAGCCGTACGGCAGATGTCTGTGGCCATGCGGCAAATCAACGTGGATCGGGCGGGCCTGGTGGACCGTTGCCAGTCGTGCCATGTGGGCATGGACCCCAAGCTGGTGCCGCCTTCGGTGCAATTGACGAAGGCGTCGCTGGGGTTGGAGAAAAGCAAAGACGCCCCATTCACCAGCCATCCGCAGCCGGAACTGCTCAATCTCCACGACCCGGAAAAATTCGGCTGCTCGCCGTGCCATGGCGGAAATGGCCGCGCCACGAATAGCGTTTTGAAGGGGCACGGCCGCCACGAATTCTGGCTGTGGCCGCTCTATTACAAGGAAAACACCGAGGCCGGCTGCCAGACCTGCCACGCCGCGGACATGTACACCTATCACGCGCCGGTGCTGAACAAAGGCCGCGAGCTGTTCCGCCAAAAGGGCTGCATCGGCTGCCACCGCTATGAGAATTTCGACAACGAAGGTGAGCAGCTGCTTTCCGCCCGCCAAAAAATCCGCCAGCTCGAGCAACAGAAGAAAGACGCCGAGCTGGAAATTCCCCGGCTGAACAAAGCGGGCGACCAGGCGCCGGACAACAAGGCCGCTCAGAACTTCTACGCCCAGGCGGAAAATCTTCGCGTGCAGACGAGTTTCATGGATGCGCAGGTCGACCAGCTCATGGTTCGCGCGCGCTCCCTGCTCCGCGAGGAAAAGAAAGTCGGGCCCTCGCTCAAAGAAGCGAAAATGAAGCTCCGCAAGGAGTGGATCTACTACTGGCTCGAAAATACGCACACCTTCCGTCCCGATACCAAGATGCCGCAATTCCGCTTCAAGGCTCGTGAGCCCCGCGCCATTTCCGCGTTCATTTGGCAGATGGCTGTGCCCGGCCCGCCGCTGCCACGGCAGGCCGCCGGCAATGCCGCCAAAGGCAAGGAACTGTTCGAATCGCGCGGTTGCCTGGCGTGCCATTCCATCGGCGAAGGCAACAAGAAGATGGGCGCCACGTTCGCCGCCAACCTCAGCCGCGTGGGCGAAAAGGTGAACTACGACTATCTGGTTCGCTGGATTCACAACCCGCGCGAGCGCACCCGGCCCTACGATCCCATTTCTCGCAAGGACATTGGCCCGGAGGATTACGCCAAGCATGGCAAGCCGTTCGTTTTCGATTTGGAAAACAGCCGCTCGCCGGACGGCAAGCACGAAATGCAGGTGCAGCAGCAGACGGTGATGCCCAACTTGCGCCTGACCCTTGAAGAAACGCAGGATATCGCTTCCTTCCTCATGACGCAAAAGCACGCCGACGCTGCCTACGCCGCAACGGATTTCATGGACGACCCCAAGCTGGTCGAGCAGGGCCGCGCACTGGTCAAGAATTACGGCTGTGCCGGCTGCCATGACATCGCCTCGCTGGAAGAAGAAGGACGCATCGGCACCGAGCTGACCACCGAAGGCAGCAAGCCCATCGAGCGCCTGGATTTCTCGCTGCTCACCGAGCACGCCAAGCGCGGCGTCCTCCCCGACGGCAAACCCAATGTCCGCGATGGCGAAAAGAACGCAGAGTGGTACGACCACAAAGGCTTCTTCGAGCGCAAGCTCACCAACAGTGCCATCTTCGACCAGGGCCGCTTCGTCACCCAGCTGAAGATGCCGCAGCCCAACGTCACGCCGGAAGATATCACCGCGCTGACCACGTTCCTCCTGGGCAGCGTGGATCCCCAGGTGCCCAAGGACTACCTCTACAAGCCCGCCGACCAGCGTCGCGATGTGCAAGAGGGCTGGTGGCTGGTCACCAAATACAATTGCATGGGCTGCCACCAGATTGCCGTTGGCCAGCCGTCAAACCTGCAAGGGCTTCCCATCTATCAAGGCGAAAATAAGTTTAAGCTCCCACCGCCGCTGCTCAGCGAAGGCGCCCGCGTGGACCCCAACTGGCTGGCACGCTTCCTCGAAAATCCTGCCCTGAGCAAGACCGACGTGAACCGCAACGGCGTGCGCAACTATTTGACAGTCCGCATGCCCACCTTCAGCTTCTCCGACGGCGAAATCCGCAAGATCGTGAAGTTCTTCCAGGCCATCGCTTCGCAAGCGCAGCCCTACCTGCCGCCCAAGCTGGAACCGCTCACCGCGCAAGAGCGCTCCATGGCCCGCGACCTCTTCACCCATCCCGCGGCGCCCTGCCTCAAGTGTCATGCCACCGGGCAGCCCGCGCACGACGCCAACGCCTCCGCGCCCAACTTCCTGCTGGCCCCGGACCGCTTGCAACCGGCGTGGACGGCCCGCTGGCTCACCGATCCCTCGCGCATTTCCCCGGGCACGGCCATGCCCTCGGGCCTCTTCAAGCAGGAGGGAGGGCGCTGGGTCTTCTCCGGACCTCTGCCGCCTTCCTTGCAAGGCTATTCGAAGGATCACGCTGATTTGCTGGTACGATATATGTTCCAGATTACGCCGGAAGAGCAGCGCATGTTGTTGGGACGTTCGCCATCGGCCGCCAAGTCCGGCTCAAAGTAATAAGCTCGTGTAAGTGAACAGGTTTGAAGCAAGGCAATACCGCGGCGAGCTTGTTCGCTGGAAATGAACAGGCCGCGTTCGGGAATTCTGCAAAGTTCAATAGGAGGAACTTTTAGATGAAAGCACGTTTTCTGTACGCAGTACTTGTAATTGCACTCGCACTCTCTGTCTCGGCCTGCGGCAAGAAAGAAGCCGCCAAGGAAGAGACCGCCGCTCCCTCAGCCGTAGCTTCCGCGCCAATCGATCCGGCCACCGGCGGTTCCATCACCGGCACCGTGAAACTCGACGGCCCGGCGCCCAAGGCACAGCGCATTCGCATGGACGCAGAACCCACTTGTGCCAAGACGCACACCACTCCGGTCATGAGCGAAGAGTACGTGGTCGGCGACAAAGGTGGTCTGGGCAACGTGGTCGTTTATGTTAAGGACGGGTTGGGCAATCGGACCTTCCCGACGCCGACGGACGCCGTGGTGCTGGACCAGAACGGCTGCATCTACGTGCCGCACGTGATTGCGGTGATGGTGAACCAGCCGGTGGAAATCGTCAACAGCGACCCCACTACCCACAACGTTCACCCCGTGCCGGCCAACAACAAGGAGTGGAACAAGTCGCAGCCTCCGAAGGCGGAGAAAATCGTGGAAAAGTTTGCCCGAGAAGAAATCGCCATCCTGGTGAAGTGCAACGTCCACCCGTGGATGAAGAGCTACATCGCCGTGCTCAAGCATCCTTATTTCAAGATCACCGGCAAAGACGGGGCGTTTGAAATCAAGAATCTGCCTCCGGGTGATTACACTCTGGTAGCCTGGCACGGCGTGCTGGGGCCCTCGGCCGACCAGAAGGTCACCATCGGCGCGAAGGAATCGAAGGCCATCGCGTTCACCTTCAAGCCGTAGTCGTCGTTTGCTAACGCGCAACGCGCATGGATCTTGGTGAGGGCAGGCTTCTCTTGCGC
Source organism: uncultured Acidobacteriaceae bacterium (assembly GCA_964542805.1). GTDB lineage: Bacteria > Acidobacteriota > Terriglobia > Acidiferrales > UBA7541 > JACQDE01. The sequence goes on along the minus strand of CAZIWR010000086.1, from coordinate 3,409 downwards.
AGAGGCTTGCTCTCGCCATTTAGTTTGAGATTGCCATAATGAATTCGCCGAACAACTCGGGCCTGCACAAGTTCGCCGTCTTTACGGCGTGCTGGACGCTGTTCCTGCTGGTCGCCGGTGCGTTAGTGACCAGCAATGACGCCGGCCTTGCCGTGCCGGATTGGCCTCTTTCCTACGGCTCGCTGACGCCTCCGATGGTCGGCGGAATTTTCTATGAGCACGGTCACCGCATGGTGGCCACTGTGGCGGGCATCCTGACCATCATCCTCGCCGTGTGGATTTCGCGCCGCGAGCCTCGCGCCTGGATGCGCAAGCTGGGCTGGACCGCGCTGGCCGCGGTTGTCGCGCAGGGAATCCTCGGGGGAATCACCGTCAAATTCTTCCTGCCGCCGTGGGTTTCTGTGGCCCACGCGGCGCTTGCGCAAGCATTTTTCTGCAGCCTCGTGGCCATTGCCGTATTTACTTCGGCGTGGTGGCAGAGCGATTTGAAAGTGGTCCACTATTCGGCGCACCCGCCCGTGCGGGACCGCGCCGTGCGGGCTGCTATCGCGATTTTCATTCAACTGCTGCTGGGTGCAGCCTACCGGCACCATGCCTTTGGCATCCTGCCGCACCTGATTGGCGCCTTCATCGTGCCATTTTTTGTGCTGTCCGCCGTTGGCAGCGCAAGTGCACGCGCCTTTGATGCTGCCGCGGGACTCGTCCGCTGCGGCACGATGCTGAAGCATGTGCTGTACTTGCAACTCGCGCTCGGCGGGGCCGCCCTGTGGTCGCGCTTGGCTACGCAGCATGCTCCGCAACCCATGCCCGTCATGATCTTCTTCACCGTAGCGCATACTGCGGTGGGTGCTCTTACGCTGGCGCTGGCGGTTCTGCTCGTTCTTGTATCCTTCCGCGTACTTGGCCCGATGCAGCCCGGCGAAGTCACCGCTTCGCATTCGCAGATGGCCGGCCAGGAAGGCGGTGCATCGTGAGCACGCGCGCCGCGATTCTGCCGCAAGTGTCTCGCGCCTGGGCTTACTTTGTCCTCACCAAGCCGGACGTCACATTTCTTGTGGTCATCACCACTCTGGCGGGGTTCTACCTCGGCTCTCGCGGCGCGATGAACTTCGTGCTCTTGGCCCATGCCGTCATCGGGACCGCACTAATCGGCGCGGGCGCTTCCACGCTGAACCAGTATTTCGAGCGCGCCGAGGACTCGCAGATGCGCCGCACCGCGCGGCGCCCGCTTCCGCTGGGAATTCTTCAGCCGCCCGAAGCGCTGGCCTTTGGCCTTGGTCTCGCGGTGCTGGGCGCGGTGTACCTGGCCGCGCTGGTAAGTCCGCTGGCTAGCCTACTAGGCGTGGTCACCTGCTTGAGTTATCTGTCGATTTACACGCCGCTCAAGAAGCGCACCACGCTGGCCACGTTGGTGGGCGCGTTCCCCGGAGCGGTGCCCGTGCTGATCGGCTGGGCGGCGGCGCGCGGCGGGTTGAACCGCGAGGCGTGGATTCTCTACGCCATTCTGTTTCTTTGGCAGTTCCCGCACTTCTTTGCCATCGCGTGGATTTACCGCGAAGACTACGCGCGCGCGGGAATTCGCATGCTGCCGGTTGTGGACGTCTCTGGCGAGCGCACCTTCCGCCAGATCCTGGCCTATGCCGGGGTGCTGGTGCCGGCGAGCATGCTGCCGACCGTGGTGGGCACCACGGGAATTCTCTACTTCTTCGGCGCCATGGTGCTGGGACTGGCGCAGCTCCAGGTAGCGATCTGGGCTTCGCGTCTGAAAACCAACGACAGCGCGCGCTGGCTGATGCACGCGACGGTGATGTACCTTCCCGTCCTGCTCGGCCTGATGATGTGGGATAAGATCGCGCGGTAGGGGCGACCGGCGGGTCGCCCGGAAGGGGTTCCGTGAACACGGACCAGGAATCAATACCAATGAATCCCAATCGTGAATCGATGTTGCTCGCCGGTACAGAGGCGCTTGTCCTGCTGATCTGCCTCGGCGCAATTATTTGGACGGTTGCGAGCGGCATGATCTTCGATATTGATGGATTGCTTCTGGTGACCATCAGCCTTTCACTCGCCGCGGTATTCTCGTTTGCGCTGCTGCTGCACGCCAAAAGCGCAGGCTGGCTCGACAAACTGCCCTTGCCGGGCCGCAAGAAATCGGCCGCGGCAGAAAAGGTCCCCGCCGGGGACGCGAAGTAGGGCACGGTGCTCTCCCATCCAGCATTGAATGCCGCCCTGAACGGCACCGCAGCCGTTCTGCTTCTCTCCGGCTACACGTTCATCCGGCGGCGCCAGGTGACCGCGCACCGCGTGTGCATGGTGGCCGCGTTTCTGACTTCCACTGCTTTTCTCATTTCCTATCTCCTCTATCACGCGCGGGTGGGGTCGGTTCCGTTCCAGGGGCAGGGATGGATTCGTCCGGTATATTTTTTCATCTTGTTCACGCACATTGTGCTGGCCGCGGCGATTGTGCCGCTGGCGCTGGTGACAGTTTCCCGCGCGCTGCGCGAGCAGTTTGACCGCCACAAGCGCATCGCGCGGTGGACCCTGCCGATTTGGCTGTACGTTTCCGTCACCGGCGTGGTGATTTATTTCCTGCTGTATCATGTGTACGCGGCAGGATAAGCCGCCGGCATACACGAGAATCCATTGGCCGAACCTGAGAACCCACAAGCTTCGAGCGAATCAACGCCCGCCTCCGCGGCTGCGCCTGCCGGGCTGGGATCGCGCTGGAAAATCGGCATCATTGTGATTGCCTTGCTGTTTGTGGTGATGCCGTTTCTGTTCTGGCGCTCCACGTGGTTCGGCCTGCCGCTGACGGACAAACAAATTGAAGAAAATCTGGCGGACGCAGAAAATCCGCGCAAGGCACAGCACGCGTTGACGCAAATCTCCGAGCACATCTTGCGTGGCGATGCATCGGCCAAGCGATGGTATCCGCAGGTGCTGGCGCTGGGCAGCAGCAAGAATGACGAGCTGCGCATCACCGCCGCCTGGGTGATGGGACAGGACAACACCTGCGCCGACTTTCACCAGGCGCTGTTGCCGCTGCTCGCCGATGCCAACCCCATGGTGCGGCACAACGCGGCGCTTTCCCTGGTGCGCTTCGGAGATGCCAGTGGCCGTGCGGACATCGTCGCTATGCTGCGGCCCTACGCCATGCCCGCGCCGCAAGCCGGCACGATGGCGCCACGCCTGAAGATAAGTGACGCAGTAAACCCGGGCACGCTGCTGGCACGCATCAAGTTCAAGACGCCGGGGAACCCGCTGGAGCAGGAGTGGGAAGTGCGCTCCAAAGTGTCGGGGCGCGTTGAGCGTTGGATCGCTCTGGAGGGCGCTACTGTGGCCGCCGGCGAAGAGTTCGTTCTGATCGCGCCGAGCCACGACATGATTTGGGAAGCATTGCGCGCGCTTT
>CAZIWR010000085.1:0-10825 GCA_964542805.1 uncultured Acidobacteriaceae bacterium | reverse complement strand
CAATCGTCCCGATGTTCACGTGCGGCTTTGTGCGTTCGAATTTTTCCTTGGCCATAAGTGCGTTAGCTCCTCACCTTCTGCGTCGTACAAAACCCCCCTCAACTCAATTCAACGGGCGACCTTCCGGTCGCCCCTACAAAACCTATCGCGCCACGCGCCCCGTGGCCTTGGCGATGACTTCTTCCGAGACCGAATTCGGCGTTTCCTCGTAATGCGAAAAGTGCATGGTAAAGCTGGCGCGGCCCTGGGTGCGGCTGCGCAGCTCGGTGGCGTAGCCGAACATTTCGGCCAGCGGCACCTGGGAGCGGATAATCTGGCTGCCGGCGCGCGATTCGGTGCCTTGAATCTGCCCGCGGCGGGCGTGCAAGTCTCCGTTCACCGGACCCATGAAATCTTCGGGGACGACCACTTCCACGCGCATGATGGGCTCGAGCAGCACAGGCTTGGCGCGAGCGCAGGCCTGCTTGAAAGCCATGGAACCGGCGATCTTGAACGCCATTTCCGAGCTGTCCACTTCGTGGTAGCTGCCGTCGTAGAGCACCACGGCGACGTCCACCATTTCGTAGCCGGCCAGCGTGCCGGTTTCCATGGCTTCGCGGATGCCGTGCTCGATGGGCGCAACGTATTCCTTGGGGATGGAGCCGCCGACAAGTTTGTCGATGAAGAGCAGGCGGTGCTCCTTGTCAAAGCGCCACTTGCCGCCGGAGCCGCCGGCCACCTGCTTGGCGAGAACGTCGAGCTCGTCGGTGGACATTTCGTGCATGTCCTCGTGATTGGAGCTGGGCAGCGGGTGAACCGTAATCTTGCAATGGCCGTACTGGCCGCGGCCGCCGGTCTGGCGGATGTAGCGGCCTTCGGCCTCGGCAGCCTTGCGAATCGTTTCGCGATAAGCCACCTGCGGGCGCCCGACATTGGCCTCAACGTTGAACTCGCGCATCATGCGGTCCACGATGATTTCGAGATGCAGCTCGCCCATGCCGGAGATCAGCGTCTGGCCGGTGTCCGGGTCGGTGTGGCAGCGGAACGTGGGATCTTCCTGCTGGAGCTTGGCCAGGGCGTGCGTCATCTTGTCCTGGTCGGCCTTGGTCTTGGGCTCGATGGCCACGGAGATGACCGGCGCGGGGAAATCGATGTTTTCGAGAAGAATGGGCTTGGCTTCGTCGCACAAGGTGTCGCCGGTGGTGACACTCTTCAAGCCGACGCACGCGGCGATATCGCCGGACTGAATGGAATCAATTTCTTCGCGCTTGTTGGCGTGCATGCGCAACAGGCGGCCGACGCGCTCGCGCGTGCTTTTCGTGGAATTGAAGATGTAGCTGCCGGCATTCAGTACGCCAGAATACACGCGGATGTAGGTGACGTGTCCCACGAAGGGGTCGGTGGCAATCTTAAAGGCCAGGGCGGAAAACGGCTGCTCATCACTGGCGCGGCGCAGAACGGCTTCGCCCGAGTCCTTGGTGAGGCCTTCTACCGGCGGCACGTCCAGAGGCGACGGGAGATAATCCACGACGGCATCGAGCAGCGGCTGGATGCCCTTGTTCTTGAAGGCGGCACCGGCAACGACTGGCACGAGCTTGAGCGCAATGGTGGAGCGGCGCACGGAGGCGCGCAGCTCTTCCGTCGAGAGGTCGTGGTTTTCCAAAAATTTTGCGAGGACGAGATCGTCGTGCTCGGCGATGTACTCAACAACTTTCGCGCGGTGCTCGACGTAAAATTCCTTGTTGATGGCGGAAGCTTTGAGGGCGGCCTCAATTTCAGGGCGGGAGGCCACAAACGCGGCATCCCAGAGTTTTTCCACTTCGAAAGTCTCGAACTTAGCGCCGAGAGTTTCTTCCTGCCAGATGATGGCTTTCTGCTCGATGAAATCAATCACGCCGATGAAGTTGTCTTCTTTGCCGATGGGAAACTGGATGGGGACGGGGTGGGCGGAAAGTCGCTGGCGCATCGTGCGGATACAATGATCAAAATCGGCGCCGACGCGGTCCATCTTATTGATAAAAGCGATGCGCGGAACGCGATATTTGTCGGCCTGGCGCCACACGGCTTCCGACTGCGGCTGCACGCCGGCCACGGCGTCAAACACAGCGACGGCGCCATCGAGCACGCGGAGCGAGCGCTCGACTTCCACGGTGAAGTCCACGTGGCCCGGGGTGTCGATGATGTTGACGCGGTGCTCCATGCCGAAGCGCTTCCAGAAGGCGGTGGTGGCGGCAGAGGTGATGGTGATGCCGCGCTCGCGCTCCTGCTCCATCCAGTCCATGGTGGCGGTGCCTTCATGGACTTCGCCGATCTTGTACGTCACGCCGGTGTAGAAGAGGATGCGTTCGGTACACGTGGTCTTACCGGCATCAATGTGAGCCATGATGCCGATGTTGCGCGTGTGCTCGAGTTGTGTCTGGCGTGGCATTGCGTTTCTTTTTTCAAAACGGGCGGACACAAAGGTCCGCCCCTACGAATTCTTTACCAGCGATAATGGGCGAAGGCTTTGTTGGCCTCGGCCATGCGGTGCACATCTTCCTTTTTCTTCACCGCGCCGCCCTTGCCGTTCGCAGCGTCCATCAGCTCGTCGGTGAGGCGTTCAATCATGGTCTTGCCGGCGCGATCGCGGGAGTACTGCAGCAGCCAGCGAATCGCCAGCGACTGCTTGCGGAACTGATTCACTTCCACCGGCACCTGGTAGTTGGCGCCACCCACGCGGCGGCTCTTCACTTCCACCAGCGGCTTCACGTTCTCGACGGCCTTCTTGAAAACCTTGAGCGGGTCGTCATTGGTTTTCTGCGCGATGTTTTCCATCGCGGTGTAAAAAATTTTCTGCGCCTTGGAGCGACGTCCCTGCCACATCATGGAGTTGATGAACTTCTGCACGAGGTCGCTGCCGTACACCGAATCGTTCGGAACCACGCGGCGCGAAACAAATCCTTTGCGAGGCATTTCCCTTCCCCCTTATTTCTGCGCGGCTTTAGGCCGCTTGGCGCCGTACTTGCTGCGCCCCTGCTTGCGGTTCTCGACGCCGGCGGTGTCGAGGGTGCCGCGAATGACGTGATAGCGCACGCCGGGCAGATCCTTCACGCGGCCGCCGCGCACGAGCACGATGGAGTGCTCCTGCAAATTGTGACCGACGCCGGGAATGTACGTCGTGACTTCAATGCTGTTGGTGAGGCGGGCACGGGCAACCTTGCGCAGCGCGGAATTGGGTTTCTTCGGCGTCTGCGTGTACACGCGTATGCACACGCCGCGTTTTTCCGGACAGCCCTGCAGCGCGGGCGACTTGGTCTTGGCCTTCACCTGCTCCCGACCGTAACGAACCAGTTGTGAAAACGTTGGCACGGCTCTCCCTCAATCCAGCGAAAATTCTTCTCGCCCGCGTGCGCCGAGACGTACGCGGACTCATAATGTCGGATCAACCGACAAGAAAGGTCAGTTGCAACCAGGACCGTTAAGAGACTCCGCACCCGTGCGTATTCGGCAAGCGAACAACACTGGGCAGAACGGAGAGGCTTACTCGGCTTTGCGGGGCTGGCGCCCCATTCCGGCCGCTCTCCTCACTTCATTCCATCGAACTTGTTCTGAAGGAGGAGACCTACCCTTCTACAACACCAGCAGGGCCGACAACTCCCTGACAAAACGCTAAGTATAAGGAAAAGAGGGATGGCTGTCAAACAGAAAACAGGAGGGGAAAAATGGCAGGAGTGGAAAACCTTTCGCCGGGCGTTCGCCTGGCAGAGAGTTAGAGTTCGGCGTTCAAAGGAAGGCTGGACCGAGAAAGCCTCGACTCTGGACTCCGAAGGGCCCTTGGACGAGCCTTGAGAAGAGAGATTCCTCGTATAGCATTGTAAAAAAAGCACTTGTTCATCCGCTGGAACTAGTCGCCGGTCTGCTTTGTTTCTCTGCTTGGGATCGGAATGATTCCTTGGATACAAGATGACTCACCGTTCGGAAACGGAGCTTTACGCTTGGCGAAACATTCAATAGACTGCGGAGGCAGAGTTTGAGAGGAGATTTGCGAATGCCGCGAGGGCGCATGGGAAAAACACTGCTGGGGCTGATGGTGATCCCCGCAATGCTGTTGGCGCAGTCCACCCCGCCGAATCAGAAAGCGGTGCAGCCGGCGGCGCAAACCAAGGCAGAGGAAAAGAAGGCGCCGAATTATTCGCAGGAGGCGTTCGTCTTTGAGCAGTGGCACACGCGGGTGCGGTTCGAAGCGGACGGCACGTCGCGGCAGGAATCGCAGGCGCGGGTGAAAGTGCAGAGCGACGCCGGCGTGCAGCAACTGGGCGAGCAGAACATCGGCTACAACTCCGCAAACCAGAAGGTGCAGATCGAATATATCCGCGTGCGCAAAGCGGACGGCAGCGTGGTGACGGCCGGAGCAGAGGCCGTGCAGGACATGAGCACGTCCATTGCGCGCGAAGCGCCCGTGTACACCGACTACCGCGTGAAGCACGTGAGCGTGCCGGGGCTGCGGCCGGGCGACACGCTGGAATACAAAGTGGTGACGCTGACGGAAACGCCGCTGGCGCCGGGACATTTCTGGTTCGACTACGACTTCGAGAAGAACACGATCGTGCTCGACGAGCGGTTGGAGATGGATGTGCCCAAATCGCGGGCCGTCAAACTGAAGACGCATCCGGACCGCGAACCGTCCATCACCGAGCAGGGCGACCGCAAAATCTACACGTGGACCAGCCGGAACCTGGAACGTCCGGCGGAAGACGCGGAGAAAAAACCGAAGCGCGAGGAACCGAAGGGGCCGGCGGTGCAGTTGACCACGTTCCAGAGCTGGACGGAAGTGGGGCAGTGGTACGCCACGCTGGAAAAGGATCGCGTCACTTCCACTGCGGAGATTCGCGTGCAGGCGGCAAAGCTAATCGAAGGCCGCACGACGGAGATGGAGAAGATTGAAGCGCTCTACGATTTTGTGGCCAAGAATTTCCGCTACGTGAGCCTTTCGTTCGGCGTGGGCCGCTACCAACCGCACGCCGCAGGTGAGGTGCTGGCCAACCAGTACGGCGACTGCAAGGACAAGCACACGCTGCTGGCCTCGCTGCTCGAAGCCACGGGAATCCATGCGGAAGCGGTGCTCATCGCGTCGCAAAGAAAACTGGATGAGGAGATGCCTTCGCCGTCCCAGTTCGACCACATGATCACGACGGTGCGCGCGAAGGCGGAAGGCGACAAGGCGGCCGCAGCGAAAGAGACGGACATCCTGTGGATGGACACCACGCCGGAAGTAGCGCCGTTCCGGCTGCTGAGCGCGAACCTGCGCGGGAAAAAGGCGCTGCGGATTTCGCGTGACACGCCGCCCGGCTTGGTGGAGACGCCGCAGGACCCGCCGTTTGCGTCCATGCAGTCCGTGGAAATCGAAGGCAAGCTCAGCGAGCTGGGAAAACTGACGGCGCGCATCAAGTACACGCTGCGCGGCGACGCCGAGCTGGGGCTGCGCGTGGCGTTCCGCCGCACGCCACAAAACCAGTGGAAGCAGATCGCGCAGTGGGCGGCCATGAGCGACGGCTTTCGCGGCGAGGTGGGCGAGATCAAAGTGAGCGATCCCGCGGCGACGCGCGAGCCATTTCAATTTGAGTATGCGCTGACGCAGCCAAACTATTTGGACTGGTCGAACAAGAAATCGCAGATGAATGTGCCGCTGCCGTCGATGGGTCTGCCCAACGCGCCAGAAGAAAAAGAAGGCGTGACCGAAAAAGTGGAGCTGGGCACGCCGATGGATGCGGTGACGAAATTGTCGCTGGAGTTGCCGGCGAATTTCACCGCGCGGGCGCCGGTGGCGGTGATGCGGGATTACGCGGAGTACCGCGCCACGTACAAGATGGAGCAGAACGTGTTGCGCGCCGAGCGCGTGATGAAATTTCGGCTGCGGGAACTCCCCAGCGAGCGCAACGGCGATTACCGCGCCTTCCAGCGCGCCGTGCGCAATGACGAAGGACAGGACCTGTGGGTGGAGAGCACCGTCGCGGCGGGCGCGCCGGCGATTCCCGAAAGTGCCAAGGCGCCGGAGCTCTATGAATCCGCAGCGGCGGCGCTCAACAACGGGAATTTCAGCGTGGCGGTGGAGCTGCTGAAGCGCGTGACCCTGCTCGAGCCCAAGCACAAATCCGCATGGAACAACCTGGGGCGCGCCTACCTCGAACTCCAGCAGCGCGACGAAGCCGTGGCGGCATTCCGCAAGCAGATTGAAGTGAGCCCCTTCGACGAGTTCGCTTACAACAACCTGGGACTTGCCCTGTGGCAGCAGCAGAAAAAGGACGAGGCAGCAGGCGCGTTCCAGAAGCAAATCGAACTGGTGCCGCTGGACAAGTATGCCCACGGCAACTTGGGGATGCTCTACCGCGAGCAGAAAAAATACGCGGAGGCCGTGCCCGAACTGGAAAAAGCCACCACGCTGACGCCCAATAATCCGCTGCTGCACGTGAGCCTGGGACAGTGCTACCTCAACTTGAACCAGGTGGAAAAGGCCATGGAGGCATTCGACAAGGGAGTGGAACTGGCGCCGGCGCCGCCGGTGTGGAACAACGTGGCCTACGAACTGTCGCTGCGCAAGGTGCGCCTGGAGCGCGCGCAACAGTATGCCGAATCGGCCGTGGCAGCGACCGCGGCGTACCTGCGCAACATCCAGATGGAGCGTGTTTCGCTCACCGACCTCCAGCAAGTTTCAGCGCTGGCCACCTACTGGGACACGCTGGGGTGGGTGTACTTCCAAAACGGAAACGTCGAAAAAGCGGAGAAATTTGTGCGCGCGGCGTGGCTGCTGGGACAGCACGGAGAAGTGGGCGACCACCTGGGTCAAATTTACGAGAAGCAGGGGCGCAAAGCGGAGGCCATCAAAACGTATGCGCAGGCGATGGCCGCCACGCGCCCGGTGCCGGAAACAAAAGCACATTTGGCCGCGCTGGCTGAAGGCGAGGAAAAGGTGGAGGGTCTCCAGCAAAAAGGCGGCGAGGAACTTTCCGAAATGCGCGCCGTGCAGTTCGGAAAACTGCTGAAGGAAAAAGCGGAGGCTGATTTTTTCGTGGTCTTCAGCCCGGCGAGCGGCAGCACCCCGGAAGAAGTAAAGTTCATTCGCGGAAGCGAAAAACTGCGGCCACTGGCGGAGACGCTGCGCGCCTCAAAGTATGAGATGGTGTTTCCGGACGAGACGCCGACGCGCATCGTGCGCCGCGGCACGCTCAAGTGCCAGCCTGACGGCGGCTGTATTTTTGTGATGCTGCCACCGGATCATGTGCCGGCAGTGAACTGAAGAATCGGCGAGTGCATAGCGCCTGGTAACGAGCGAACGGCGTCGAAAAGAAAATCCAAAACAGCCTGAAAAAACAAACGGGGCATGAAAGACCGTGCCCCGGAAGGAAGTGTGTGGATATGGACGGGCGTTATTTCTGAGCGGTCGTGGTGTCGGTGCGGCGGGTGCGACGGCGAACGACGTTGGCGATAGCGATCAAGCCCGAACCAAAGAGAGCCAGCGTAGCCGGCTCAGGGACCGGAGAAGGCGGAACGATGATGATCAACTCCTGCACCTGGCCGGTGAGGTAGACGGGACCAATGTTGGTGATCACGCGGAAATTGCCGAAGTTCATGGAGCCGAAATTGGCGGCGGCCAGCGCGAGCCAGGAATTGGATCCAGCGGAGTCGGGCGCAAGCGACGGGTTGAAGAGGTTCCAGAGAGCGTATTGCAGATTCACATAGTCCGACGTGTGAGTTGGGAACTGATCGATCAACCAGGCGGCCTGCTGGTAAAGCGCCAGCCCATTGGGCAAGCCGCCGTAGCGAGTGTTGCGCAGGTTCGATCCGTTAGTGATCGTGCTCAGGTTGGCTTCCCAAACTTGATTGAAATGGACCGTGTTGGCGATGTCCACGCAGTAGAGAGTGACCGGCGAGCCGTTCAAGGTGCCGTAGTAAGGGCTCACGTAATAGTGGCCGTTAATGGCGCCGTTGACGCCGGTGAATTGCATGGTGACCGAGTCCGCGTGAATGGCGGTGGCGATCAACAGAATAGGCAGAAGCAGCCAAACTTTGCGGAGTTTCATCAGAGCCTTGTCCTCTTTTGTGTGCAGCTCTAACGCACCTGTCGTTTTGCGGGCGGCCATTGCGCAAATGAATGGGGCATCCGTACTGCGCACGCACGCTGGAAGCTCTAGTACTCCCACTATTTTGGGACATTCGTAAGTAATTTAATTTCTTATGGTTATGGGTAGTTTAGGCAAGTTGGTGAGAAGTTGGGACGCGGCGGGGTGATTAGAAACGGAGGAAATCGGTACTCATGCCGATGTGGCATGAAGGGCTGCAGGGAAGAAAACGCACGGCGCTAAACAGACATGACTTCTTTTTCCTTAGTGGCAGAGAGGTCCTCGAGTTTCTTGATTTCGGCGTGAGTGACTTTTTCGAGTTCGTCCAGCGTGCGCTTCTTGTCGTCCTCGCTAATTTTCTTTTCTTTCTCGAGCTTTTCGACGGCTTCCTTGACGTCGCGGCGAATATTGCGGACCGCGGTGCGATGGTTCTCCAGAACTTTGTGCAGGTGCTTGACGAGTTCCTTGCGGCGTTCCTCGTTGAGCGAGGGGATGGGCACGCGGACAATTTTTCCGTCATTGGCGGGATTGAGGCCGAGGTCGGCGGTGCGAATGGCCTTGTCCACCAGCGGCACCACGCTGGGATCCCAGGGTGCAATGACGATCATGGTCGGCTCAGGAACGGAAAGCGTGCCGAGCTGGTTGAGCGGCATGGGTGTGCCGTGGTAGTCCACGCGAATTTGGTCGAGCAAGCTCACGTTGGCGCGCCCTGTGCGCAGGCCGGCAAGCTCTTTACGAAAATCTTCCACGGCCTTTTCCATGCGCGTCTTGGACTGGGCCATGGCCTCTTTAGTGTTGTTGATAGTGGTCATCGCGAGTGATTCTCCAAACGGCCCCGCCTCGGAAGAGGCGGGCTACAGCTACAAAATGAGCGGCATTATGTGCGCACGGTGGAGCCGACTTTTTCGCCCAGCACCACGCGCTTGATATTGCCCGGCACGGACAGGGCAAAAATAATGATGGGCAGCTTATTGTCCATGCACAGCGAAATGGCGGTGGAGTCCATCACCGAAAGGCCCTTCTGAATGACGTCCATGTGGCTGATGGTCTCGAATTTTTTGGCGCCGGGGACTTTTTCCGGGTCGGCGTCGTAGATCCCGTCCACGCGCGTGGCCTTGATGATCACCTGGGCATGGAGTTCCATGGCGCGCAGGGCGGCGGCGGTGTCCGTGGAAAAATAAGGATTGCCGGTGCCGGCGGCGAAGATGACGATGCGCCCTTTTTCCAGGTGGCGCATGGCGCGGCGGCGGATGAACGGCTCGGCCACTTGATGCATTTCGATGGCGCTCATCAGTCGCGTGAAGCAGCCTTGCTTTTCCAGTGCGTCCATCAGCGCCAGGCCGTTGATGACCGTGGCCAGCATGCCCATGTGGTCGCCGGTGGCGCGGTCTATGGCCAGCGATTTCTGGCGCGTGCCGCGGAAGATGTTGCCGCCGCCAACCACTATGGCCAACTGCACGCCGAGCTCATAGGCCGCCTTCACTTCCTTGGCAATGGCGTGGACCGTTTCCGCGTGAATGCCGTAGCCCTGCGGGCCCTGGAGGGATTCGCCGGAAAGCTTCAGGACCACGCGCTCGTAAGCGCATGCAGGTTTCTGCATATCTCTTGCAGGCGTATCCACGATGGCCATTCGTGCGCGCCCCCTTGCGCGCCGGTCGGAAGGCATTCTAGCAGGGAGAGGTGCTAGGTGCTAGGTGATAGGTGTTAGGGTCTTGAGGTACGGCGAAGATTAGACAGCGACCGGCGTTCCCGCCGCATCCGGGCCGCTTGATGTGGCGCCTGCGCCAGCCGATGAAGTGCTTTCGCCGACCTTGAAGCGGACGAAGCGGCGGACAGAGATGTTCTCCCCGATGACAGCAATGCGCTGGGCGATGAGGTCCTTGATGGTGACGGACTCGTCCTTGATGAAGTGCTGTTCGTAGAGGCAGTTTTCCTCGTAGAACTTCTCCATTTTGCCGGTGACGATTTTTTCGATGACCGGGTCGGGCTTGCCGGTGGCGCGAGCCTGCGCGCGGTAAATTTCGCGCTCGCGATCGAGAATTTCCGGCGTGACTTCCTCGCGGCGGACGAAGCGCGGGTCGAGCGCGGCGATGTGCATGGCGATTTCGTGGCAGAGATGCTGGAACTGCTCGGTGCGAGCAACGAATTCGGACTCGCAGTTAATCTCCACGAGCACGCCAATTTTCCCGCCGGCGTGGACGTAGTGGCCCACCAGGCCTTCGCTGGCCGCGCGGGCGGATTTCTTCTGCGCGGCGGCCTGGCCCTTCTTGCGGAGAATATCAATGGCCTTCTCGATGTCGCCGCCGGATTCGACCAGAGCGGCGCGGCAGTCGCTGAAGCCGGCGTTGGTGCGTTCGCGCAGTTCCTTCACAAGCTGAGCGGGAACATTAGTCTGTTGAGATGGAGTGCTCATGGGATCGCTTGCGTCCTTTTTGTGGTCATCCACTTTTTCTGATTCTTTGGGCTTTCGTTTTGAATCGGCTCGCCCCTTACTTCTGGACTTGCTCCGCCGTTTTGCTTTCCGCTTGCCTTTTGCTCGCTTTCGTTTTCTGGCCATCGGCCTGTTTCGATTCACTGGCAGGCCCCATGCCCGCCCAACTGAAATCTAAAGCGCCTAGCTAAGAAAAGAGCCCTGCGCAACCTGGACGAGGCGTCACAGGGCCAATCCATCCCGCAAAGCGGGAAGGGTCGTGCTAGCGTTCGGCTTCGGGTTCGCCCGAGGGAACGGTCTCTGCGGCGGCCGGCTCGGT
>CAZIWR010000084.1:0-10850 GCA_964542805.1 uncultured Acidobacteriaceae bacterium | reverse complement strand
TCGGCGCGCGCATCGTGCCCGACGAGCAGGCCATTGCCATCGTCCGCGAGTTCCTGAACACCGCCTTCGCCGGCGGCCGCCATCAGCGCCGCGTGGACAAAATTGTGGAGATGGACAAGCACAAAGTCGCGGGGGGCCATTGATGCTTTGATCTGTCATGCTGAGTCCCGATGCTGTTACTCGGGACGAAGCATCTCTCTTCCGGTTTTCGGTTTTCGGTTTTCGGTTTTCGAATTCGTCTTTTTAGTCTCACGGATCTCCTATGACTTCAGTGAATGAAATTACCAGTCGCTTGAACCGCCCTCTCGCCGAGACTGACCCGGACATCGCGGAAATCCTCCGTTCCGAGGCGCGCCGTCAGGCCTCCGGCCTGGAGCTGATCGCCTCGGAAAATTTTGTTTCCGAAGCGGTGCTCGAAGCCATGGGCTCCGTTTTCACCAACAAGTACGCGGAAGGCTATCCCGGCAAGCGTTATTACGGCGGCTGCGAATTCGCTGACCGCGCCGAGCAGTTGGCCATCGACCGTGCCAGGCAGCTTTTCGGCGCCGACCACGCCAACGTGCAGGCGCACTCCGGCACCTCCGCCAACATTGCCGTGTACATGTCCGTCCTCCAGCCCGGCGACACCGTGCTGGGCATGAACCTCGCTCACGGCGGCCACCTCACGCACGGCCACCCGCTGAATTTTTCCGGCCGTATGTACAAGTTCGTGCCCTACGGCGTCAGCAAAGAAACCGAAACGATTGACTACGACGAGGTGGAGCGCCTCTCGCTCGAAAACAAGCCCAAGATGATCGTCGCCGGCGCCAGCGCCTACGCGCGCATCATCGATTTCGAGCGCCTCGCCAAAATCGCGCAGAGCGTGGAAGCAATTCTCTTCGTGGACATGGCCCACATCGCCGGCCTCGTCGCCGCCGGGCTGCATCCCAGTCCCGTGCCGCACGCGGATTTTGTTTCTACCACCACGCACAAGACGCTGCGCGGGCCGCGCGGCGGCATGGTGCTCTGCAGGGAAAAATACGCCAAGGATTTGGACCGCCTCACGTTTCCCGGCACGCAGGGTGGGCCGCTGGTGCATATCATCGCGGCGAAAGCGGTGTGCCTCAAGGAAGCCCTCGAGCCGGAGTTCCGCGCGTATCAGGCGCAAATCCTTGCCAACGCCAAAGCGCTCGCCGCGGCGCTCGCCACGCACGGTTTCCGCATCGTCAGCGGCGGCACGGACAACCACATGTTTCTTATCGACGTGCACTCCCGCGGCCTTACCGGCCGCGACGCTGAACTCGCTCTCGAGCACTCCGGCATCACCGTCAACAAAAATGCCATCCCCTTCGACCCGCTGCCGCCGATGAAAGCCGGCGGCGTGCGCATCGGCAGTCCGGCGGTGACCACGCGCGGCATGCGCGAATCGGAAATGGTCAACATTGCCGGATGGATTGCCGAAGTGCTGCAGCACGTAACCGACGCCGCACTTCAGCAGCGCGTGCGTGCTGAAGTCGCTGCTCTGGCCGCGCGTTTCCCGCTCTACGAGCGTCGCGCGCAGGGCCCCGACGGAGTCCCTTATCGCTACCAGGGCGCTCTCACGCGCACCTGACCTCTCTTGCAAGAAATCAATTTATTCACCTCCGTTCATCTGCGTTCCGCCTTGATCTGCGTTTCAATCTTTTCCGCGCTACAATAGGCCCGCAAACATGCGTATTGCCATTGATATCCGCCGCGCAGGCGACTTCGGCATCGGCACCTACATCCGCAACATCGTCAATCAGCTCGCGCGCCAGGACCACGCCACGCAGTACCTGCTCATCGGCCAGCCCAGGCATCTCGACGAGCTCGACAAGCTTCCCGAAAATTTCGAATTGCTTCCCAACGTGCCCGACCTCGGCAGCGCGGCGGATCGCCTGCGCCTGCCGCTGGCTCTGCGCCGTCGCGGCGTGGACCTGCTGCACCTGCCGTGGTTCCAGCCGCTTGTGCTAATGCCCTGCCCGGTGGTGGTGACCATACACGACCTCACCACCATTCTCTTCGCGCCCAAGTACACGGGTATGCGCCATGCCGTGCGTCTCCACCTCGCGCGACGCCTCTTCGCCCGCGCCCGGCGCATCCTCACCGTTTCGCAAGCCTCCAAGCGCGAGATGGCGCGCTCCTTCAACATCCCCGAATCGCGCATCGAAGTGATTTACAACGCCGTGGACGAGCGCTTCACACGCGATCCGCTGCCCGCCGACGCCGACCGCATCCTCGAGCGCCACGCGGTCAACTATCCCTTCGTGCTCTACGCCGGAAACATTAAGCCGCAGAAAAATCTCCCGCGCCTCATCGAAGCCTTTGCCGTGGCCAAGGCTGAGTTGCGCGAGCATCCCGAACTATCGCAGCTCAAGCTGCTGGTCATTGGCGACGAGCTTACCAAGCATCCTGACTTGCGCCGCGCCGTCGTGCGCACTCGCCTCCGCGAGGACGTGCGTTTCCTCGGCTTCGTGCCGCTGCCGGTGCTGCGCGTGTTTTACGCTCGCGCCCGCGCCTTTCTCTTCCCTTCTCTCTACGAAGGCTTCGGGCTGCCGCCGCTGGAGGCCATGGCCCACGGCACGCCCGTGCTCACCTCCGACGTGTCCTCGATGCCCGAGGTGTTCGGCGAGGCCGCGCTGCTCGTGCATCCCGAAAATGTTTTCGATATCGCCCGCGGCATACGGCAAATCCTTACCGACGAGGAATTGAGAAAGCAGTTGATCGCGCGCGGGCATGAACAGGTGCGCAAGTATTCCTGGCCGAAGGCCGCCGAAAAAGTCCGCGCCGTCTATCAATCCGTCGTCAACGGAAAAATGTAGGGGCGGGCTTTAGCCCCGCCCGTTTTTCGATTTTCGCTTTTCGTTTTTCGCGTTTTGGGGGCGGCTCGATGCGTAGTCGTAGGACAGGCTTTTAGCCTGTCCGGCACAATTCCCGATACTTGGAGTGTCTTTCGCTTTTCGCTTTTCGCTTTTCGCTTTTCGCTTTTCGCTTTTCGCATTTGGGGATTTCCCGATGCCACAGCACAACCACCAATTACATCTTCGCGTCGCCGCGGTCTGTTACCGTCGCACACCCGACGGCCCGGAATTCCTGCTTGTCCGCACCTGGGACGGCGCCTGGACGTTTCCAAAAGGAATGATCGATCCCGGCATGACCGAAACGCAGGCCGCCGAGGCCGAAGCCTGGGAAGAGGCCGGCGCGCGCGGCGCGATTGCAGCGAAGCCCTTCACCGCCTACCTCCACGCCACAAAAAAATCATCGGCCGGTGAAGTTCGCGTCTCCGCCTTTCTGCTCGAAGTCCGCACCGCCCAGCCGCCTCCGGAAACGCACCGCAAGCCCCGCTGGTTCGCTCCGCCCGCCGCCAAAAAAGCCCTGGCCGGCGGCCGCGGCAACTCCCGCGCGCGCGAATTCGCCCGCGTCATTGACCTCGCCGTCCAAAAAATCACCGCCGAATAGTTTCGTGGGGGCGAACCCCAGTGTCCGCCCGCTTTTCTCTTTTCTTTTTTCTATTTTCTATTTTCTATTTTCGCTTTTCTCTTTCCTCCTTCCTCTTTCCTCTTTCCTCCTTCCTCATTCAACTTTGATTTCCAACTCGTCGACTTTGCCTTCCCGTATCACAAACGCCTTCACCTCTCTCGCAATCACGAAATACGCCGCCTCCGGATAAAACGCCCGCTCCACGTCCCGCGCCGACGGCGTCGCCGGCCCTCTCGGGTGTGAATGATAAATCCCCAGATGTTCCATCCCCGCCTCTCGCATCGCTCGAAATATTCGAAACAACTCCGCCGGTGCAATTTCAAATTCCGTCGCGCCCGCCAAGGCATTGGTCGCCGGAAAAATCTCCGTAATCACGCCCTCTTGTCCCGCCAGCAGCCCGCAGCATTCCTCCGCAGGATCGCGCCTCGCCTCCTCCGCCATTCGTCCCAAAATCGCTTTCCGGATCCTCACCTCTTTCGCCATATCCAAAGTGTATTACTCCACGCCACTCGTCCCCTACACCTTCCTCCTTCCTCGTTCCTCTTTCCTCGCTTCCCCTACCAACCAAACCTCGATTCCCTCCCCCCGACATCTGGAGCGCTACTCCAGATGTCCGCCCCTTATTCCGCCATTGGGCGCTATGATCCGGAGCATTTCGCCGCGATTTGTGCCAATTTGCGCTGCGCACTTGCTCACCTCAACTTGCACTCCAAGCAGAATCAACAACTTACATGCCTTCCAGCATGCCCGAGCACCCCTCGCATTTGGCCGCCAGTTTGCTTCTCCAAGTATCGGAGTACGCCGTTCATCCGCAGCCCGTGAGTAGGTGCGTTCGTGGCGCTAACGCATGTAGCCGCATCCGAAACAGAATCCGATCAGCTCGAAGTCCTACTCTCCAATTGTGAAGAGACCCGCGACCGTCTCATCCCTCTGCTTCAGGAAATCCAGACGCAATTCCACTACTTGCCGGAGTTCGCCCTGCGTCGTGTCGCCTCCAAGCTGAACATCTCCGTCACCGACGTTTATCAGGTGGCCACCTTTTATAGCTGCTTCAGCCTGGAGCCGGTGGGCAAGCATGTCGTGCAGGTCTGCCTGGGGACCGCGTGTCACGTCCGCGGCGCCCCGCGCGTGCTCGACCGCATGTTGCGCGACCTCAAGCTCGCCGCCCCGGGCACCACGGAAGACATGCAGTTCACAGTGCGCTCGGTGCGCTGCGTGGGCTGCTGCGGCCTGGCCCCCGCGCTGCGCGTGAACGCCAATACGCATGCGCGCATGACCCAAGCCAAGGTGCGCGGCATCCTGAAGAAATACGCGAAGGGCAACGGATCCAAAGCACAGGTGCCTGAAACCGCCGAGTGAGGTTTCTGATGTCCCGCCTACAGTCCGTCGAACAGCTTGAGGAGTTCCGCCAGGAATGCCACAGGGTTTTGCCTCCTGATAAACCGACTCTTTCCGTGTGTGCGGCGGGCACTTGCGGCATCGCCGCTGGCGCCCCGGAGGTGTTGCGAGCGCTTCGGAAGGAGCTGAAGTTGCGGGGGATGGAAGAGTCGGTTGAGTTGAAGGCTACCGGCTGCCACGGCTTTTGCGAAAAGGAAACAACCATCATCGTTTGGCCGGATGCCATTTTCTACACCTCCGTGACCCCGCGGGATGCAAAGGACATTGTGGCTAGCGTGTCGAATGGGCGCAAACCCGTCGAAAAGCTGCTCTACCAGGATCCCCAGACCGGCGAGCGCGTACTCCACGAAAACGATGTGCCCTTCTACGCCCGCCAGCAGCGCATTCTCTTCGGCAATAACGGCCGCATCGATCCCCGACAAATCGAAGACTACCTCCGCGTCGGCGGATACCGGGCGCTGGCCAAGGTGCTGCGCAACAAAACGCCCGGCGAAAGCATCGTCGAAGAAATCAGGAAATCCGGCCTGCGCGGCCGCGGCGGCGCGGGTTTTCCTACCGGCGTAAAGTGGGCCGCGCTCAAGTCCAACCCGGCCACGCCCAAGTACATCATCTGCAACGCCGACGAAGGTGACCCGGGCGCGTTCATGGACCGCTCGCTGCTCGAAGGCAATCCGCACAGCATCATTGAGGGCATGATTATCGGCGCCTACGCGCTGGGTGCGACCACCGGCTACGTCTACGTCCGCGCCGAATATCCGCTCGCCGTCGAACATCTGCGCGTCGCGCTGCGCCAGGCCGAAGAGTTCGGCCTGCTTGGCCAGAACATCCTCGGCAGCGGCTTCGGCTTCCGCATCAAGGTTGTCCAGGGCGCCGGCGCGTTTGTCTGCGGCGAAGAAACCGCTCTCATCGCCAGCATCGAAGGCCGCGTGGGCGAACCCACGCCGCGGCCTCCCTTCCCTGTGCAGCGCGGCCTTTGGGGCAAGCCGACCATCATCAACAACGTGAAGACGTGGGCCAGCGTGCCGCACATCATCAACCGCGGCGCCGACTGGTACGCCGGAATCGGCACCGAGCGCAGCAAGGGCACCATGGTTTTTTCGCTCGTCGGCAAAATCAACAACACCGGCCTCGTCGAAGTCCCCATGGGCATCACCCTGCGCGAGATGATTTACATCATCGGCGGCGGAATTCCCAAGGGCAAGGAACTCAAAGCCGTGCAAATCGGCGGCCCCAGCGGCGGATGCATCCCCGCGAGCCTCATCGATCTTCCGATTGATTACGAAGAGCTCACCAAGGCCGGCTCCATGATGGGCTCCGGCGGCATGGTGGTGATGGACGAAACCACCTGCATGGTGGACATCGCCCGCTACTTCATGGAATTCCTCGAAGAAGAATCCTGCGGCAAATGTTTCCCCTGCCGCGAAGGCACCCAGCGCCTCCGCGAAATTCTCGAGCGTATCTGCGCCGGCAAGGGTAAAGAAGAAGACCTCGAAGTGCTCACCGACCTGGCTTGGGTGATGAAGGAAACTTCTCTCTGCGGCCTGGGTCAAACCGCCGCGAACCCTGTCCTCACCACGCTGCGTTATTTCAAGGACGAATATCTCGCGCACATCCGCGAGCACCGCTGCCCGGCAAAAGTTTGCAAAGAATTGATCGTGTACAGCATCGAGCCGACGGTCTGCGACGGCTGCCACGCCTGCGTGGCAGTCTGCGCCACCGACGCCATTCTCGGTGAGAAAAAGAAATCTCACCAGATTGATAGCGGAAAGTGCATCAAGTGCGGCGCCTGCCTGGAAGTCTGCCAGCCCAAGGCCGTGCTGGTCAGTTAGAACGTTGCATTGAAGGAACGTGTTTTTCGTTTTTCGGTTTTCGCTTTTCGGAGTTACTCGATGCCCACTCTAAAGATCAATGGCATCTCGGTCGAAGTCGAACGCGGCACCACCGTCCTCGACGCCGCGCGCTTCCTCGGCATTCCCATTCCCACGCTGTGCCACGACGACGGCCTCACGCCCTACGGCGCTTGCCGCCTGTGCGTCGTCGAAGTCGCCAGCGCCAACGGCAACGGCCGCACGAAAATGTTGAGCGCGTGCACCCTCCCCGCCGAAGACGGCCTCCTTGTGCAAACGCACTCCGCCAAAGTGGAAAAGGCTCGTCGTCTGCTCCTCGAGATGTACGTGGCCACCTGCCCGCAATCCAAAACTATTCAAGATCTCGCCAGCAAGTACGGCATGCGCCAGGAGCGCCTCGCGCCCAAGCACGACAACTGCATCCAGTGCGGCCTCTGCGTGCGCATGTGCGCAGAGCAGATGATGGCCGGAGCCATCGGCTTTGCCGGACGCGGCGCCAAGCGTCGCGTCTCTCGTCCCTTCGACATGACCAGCTCGCTCTGCCGCCAGTGCGGCGCTTGCATGTACATCTGCCCCGTCTGCGAGTTGCGCTGCCACGGCGCTTCCGCCGAATCCACGCTCTGCAACGGCTGCCTCAATTTCGCCACCGTCTGCATGCAGAGTTACGACGATGCCATGTGTTTCCTCGACCCGTGCCACGCCTGTGAAATTGGTGGCCCGCTTCGCTCCGATGTTCCCGTTCGTCAGATCTTGCCGAACCCAGAAGCTCTCACTGAGCCCCGAGGCCCCCGCCTCGGGGATAGCGCTATCAAATTTTCCGCGGTCAAATCCGCACAGCAGGAGAAATGAAATGACCTATTCCCGTCTGAACTCGTCCGCCGCAACACTCTCCAAAAATCGCACTGAGGATTCCGTCAGCCCGTTCAGCGGGATGTGCACCACCTGCGTGGACGGCTGTATCGGCATGTGCGAAATCGGCAAGTCCGCCTATCGCGGCGCGGAGATGATTTACCCGCAGCCGTTCGGGCAGATCACCACCGCCTCGCAGAAGGACTATCCGGTGGACCTCTCGCACTTCACCATCCTCGGCCGCGCCGCCGGCGTGTGGGGCATCGAGGAGGATAGCGACCGCGCCATCTTCCCCAACGTGGACCTCGAGACCACCATTGGCCACGCCCCGGGCATCCGCTACAAGCTGCCCTTTACTCTCGCCGCCATGGGCTCCACCAACATCGCCAAGAATAATTGGCCCGGCCTCGCCGCCGGCGCGGCCATCACCGGCACCGCCATCGCTGTCGGCGAAAACGTCGTGGGCATGGACATGGGCTCCAAGTTCGAGGGCGGCCGCGTCATTTCCAGCGGCGAGCTCGAAGATCGCGTGAAGCTCTTCCGCGACTGGCAGATGGACGGCTACGGCGAAGTCTTCATCCAGGCCAACGTCGAAGACACTCGCCTCGGCGTACAGGAGTACGCCATCAAGAAGCTCGGCGTCACCGCCGTCGAATTGAAGTGGGGACAGGGCGCCAAGGACATCGGCGGCGAAGTCAAAATCAAGGACCTCAAGAAAGCGCAAGAGCTCCAAAAGCGCGGCTACGTCGTCCTGCCTAATCCCACCGACCCGCGCGTCGTCGAAGCCTTCGAGCGCGGCAGCTTCCACGAATTCGAGCGCCACTCCCGCGTCGGCATGGTGGCCAAGGATTCCTTCCTCCGCCGCGTGGACGAGCTCCGCAAGGCTGGCGCGAAGTACATCACGCTGAAGACCGGCGCGTATCGCCCCGTGGATCTGGCCCGCGCCGTCAAATTCGCCTCTCTCGCCGATCTCGATCTGCTCACCGTGGACGCCGCTGGCGGCGGCACGGGCATGAGCCCCTGGCGCATGATGAACGAGTGGGGCGTCCCGGGCATCGAGCTGCACTCGCTGCTGCGCAACTACCTCGACCGTCTCTCCGCGCAGGGCGAATACATTCCGCCCATCGCTCTGGCTGGCGGCTTCACTTTCGAAGACCAGATGTTCAAGGGCTTCGCGCTCTGCGCGCCCTATGTCAAGCTCATCGCTTGGGCCCGCGGTCCGCTGGCGGCGGCCATGGTCGCCAAGACCATCGGCAAGAGCATCGAGGAGCGCAACCTGCCCATCTACGTGCAGCGCTTCGGCCTCACCGTGGACGACGTCTTCGTCACCGCCCCCGAGCTGCGCCACATGCTCGGCGACCGTTTCAACAAACTCCCTGTCGGCGCCATCGGCTACTACACCTACTACCAGCGCGTGGCCCAGGGCTTGCGCCAACTCATGGCCGGCGCGCGCAAGTTCGCCGTCAAGCACATCACCCGCGACGACATCGCCGCTCTCACTCCCGAAGCCGCCCACGTCAGCGGCCTTCAGATGGTCAGCGACATCGACCGCGAAGAATCCGAGAATGTGCTCAGCGATTCCATGCGCGAAGCGGCCGAAAAGGTTCTCGGTTCTCGTTAGCCGAGGGCGCCCGGCCGCGCACTTGTGGGACAGGCTCCCGACCCCTCGGGACAGCCTGCTCGGCACAGTTTCCAATACTTGGTGTATTTCCAGCTTTCGATTTCAAATTTCAAATCTCAAATTTCAAATTCTGCATTTCCGCTTTTCGGTTTTCGATTTTCGTTTTTCGAATTCCATTCCGCAATTTCCCGCGCTCCACTAAACAAAAAGGGGCGACCCATCGGGTCGCCCCTTCTTTCTTACTAGCCACTAGTCACTAATCACTAGTCACTAGTCACTGCTCTTACGCTTTTTGGGCTTGTCTTCTCAAAAACGTCGGCACATCCAAATCATCCGCCGCCACTTCCTGAATCACGCTGCTCACATTTCGCGCCACTTCCTGCACCACGTTTTCCGGGTGTTGTTGCTGTTCCCGCGCCGCCTTCCACGTCTTCGGCAGAAACGTCGGCTTCATGTGTCCCGGACGTTTCACGCCGGCTTCCTTGAACCCGGTGGCAATCACCGTAATTTTGATCTGCTCCTTCATGGCCTCATCCTGCACTGCGCCAAAAATTATATTGGCGTTTTCGTGCGCCGCTTTCTGGATGATGCTCGACGCTTCATGCACCTCATGCAGCGTCAAGCTCGACGACCCGGTCACGTTAATCAAAATCCCCTGCGCGCCCTGAATTGAATTCTCTTCCAGCAGCGGCGAATTAATCGCGCGTTCCGCGGCATCCGTGGCGCGGTTCGAGCCCGACGCCACCGCCGTGCCCATCACCGCGTAGCCCATCCCGCGCATGATGGTGTTCACATCGGCAAAGTCGCGGTTGATGATCCCCGGAATGGTGATGATGTCGCTGATGCCCTGCACCGCTTGCCGCAGGATGTCGTCGGCGATGCGAAACGCCTCAAAGAAACTCGTGCCTTTTTCCACGTAGCCCATCAGCCGCTCGTTGGGGATAACGATCACCGTATCCACGCAGCCAATCAGCTCGGAAAGCGCGTGCTCCGCCTGCACCATGCGCCGCTTGCCTTCAAACGCGAATGGCTTGGTCACCACGGCCACCGTCAGCGCGCCCAATTCCGTCGCCAGACTCGCTACCACCGGCGCTGCTCCCGAACCGGTGCCGCCGCCGAGGCCTGCGGTCACAAACACCATGTCCGCGCCTTCCAGCGAATCAATGATGCGGTCCGTATCTTCGAGCGCCGCCTTGCGCCCGATGTCGGGGTTGGCGCCCGCGCCGAGTCCTTTGGTCAGCTTCGCGCCGAGCTGCAATTTATTCGGCGTCAGCGTGTCTTTCAGCGCCTGCGCGTCGGTGTTCGCGGCGATAAACTCCACGCCCTCCACCTTGGCGCGGATCATGCGGTTCACGGCGTTGCAGCCGCCTCCGCCCACGCCGATCACTTTAATCTTCGCGCCGTTGTGCGCTTCTTCGCTGAACGAAACCCGGTTGCTCGTATCCTTCTGCGCCATCATCTCCCCCTCAGTTTTATTTCCCGCCTCCCCGCCTCTTCTCTTCGCCCTGCCTATGGAGTGCGGCGGCTTGACGCCGCTTTCCCGCGTCCACACCGTCACCTTCGTCGCTTCAGCTCGAGTACTCTGCAACTCTGTAACTCTGTAACTCTTGAACCTTCCTCTTTCCTCTCTTCCTCACTTCCTCATTTCTACATTTCCA
>CAZIWR010000083.1:0-10915 GCA_964542805.1 uncultured Acidobacteriaceae bacterium | reverse complement strand
GCGACAACTTCCGTGTCCGTCTCGGTGACGAACTTGTGGCCTTCTTTTTCCAGTTCGTGCTTCAGGTCCAAATAGTTTTCGATAATTCCGTTGTGGACGACGACGATTTGCCCGGTGCAATCGCGGTGCGGGTGAGCGTTTTCTTCCGTGGGGCGGCCGTGGGTAGCCCAGCGGGTGTGGCCGATGCCGTACACGCCGTCGATGGGGGAGAGGCGGATGGCTTCTTCCAGGTTGCGCAGCTTTCCGGAAGCGCGGCGAATTTCCATTTTGCCGTTTTTATCGACCACGGCGATGCCGGCGGAATCATAGCCGCGGTATTCCAGCCGCTTCAGGCCATCCAGAATCAGCGGCACAACTTTTTTGGGTCCGATATAACCGACGATCCCGCACACGGTGGCTGGCTCCTCTCGGGTGATTCGGCGGCTGCGCCTCCTGGGAAGCTCGGCGCGAGGGTGAAGGCAGACACCGATCTCGTTCAGGATAACACAGCGGGCGGTAGCGCCGCGCCTTGCGCCACAAGCGGTTGCCGAAGGGTTAGCAGCAGGAAAAAGGCCTATTCAAGAATTTCGAAGCGGAATTGTTCAATCACCGGATTGGTCAGCACTTCTTTGGCAATTTTCTCGACTTGTTTTTGTGCGTCCTCGCGGGTGAGCCCGTTCAGTTCGAGCACGAAAAATTTACCCTGACGGACATCCTTCACCTGCGCGTAGCCGAGCGACGCAAGCGCGTGCTGGATGGTCTGTCCCTGGGGATCCAATACGGTCGACTTCAACATGACCCAAACGTGTGCTTTCATGGGCGAAATTATAGACCGAGCGCCTCACGTTTGGAATGGAATGCGTGGAGCAGGGCCGTCTTTTCTTCCGACGGCAGGAAGGCGGCAACAAATCCCCAGGCGGCGATGTGCACCATTTCATCGAGCGTCAGACCGAGGCGCAAGCCGGCATCGTATTCGGCGTCGAGGCTGGTGTGGAACATCGCGGGGTCGTCGGAGGCCAGCGTAATCATCAGGCCGCGCCGGTACAGCTCGCGCAGAGGATGATCCTCGAGCTGCGCGCCCGGCTGGTTGCGCTGGCGAGCCAGCGCGCCGGTACACAGGTTGCTGGTCGGACAGATTTCGAGAGGGAGCTGGGCCGAGGCGAGGGACTCGATGAGCGCGGGGTCGTGCATGACGCCGATGCCGTGCCCGATGCGTTCGACGTGCAGAAAATCGATGGCGTCGCGAATGGATTGCGGGCCGCCGACTTCGCCGGCATGGATGTGGCGGTGGAGCCCCTGCGAGGCGACATATTCATACACGGCACGAAATTCCCTGGCTGGGACGGACAATTCGTCGCCGCCAATCCCGAAGGCCACGACGCCATAGTCTTTGAGTCGCGCCGCCCAGCGCGCAACATCCATGGCCGCGTCCGGGCCGAACTGCCGCGTGGCGTCGAAAATCCACCGCAGGCGCAGGCCGTTCTTCTGTGCTTCCTCGCCGGCTTCATGAATTGCGCGCAAGCTTGCCTCAACGTCCTGGCGGCGAAGGAGCAAAATACCGACGGCAACAAACACCTCCGCATACACCACGTTTTGCGAAATCAGCTTTTCGGCCATGCGCCGGGTAATGAGGGCAAAGTCCGCCGGTTCGCGGAGGTAGGAAGTGACCCATTTGAAAGCATCCAGGAAGCCGAGAAAATCTGCATAGCGGTAACGCGACAGGGCTTCGGCTTCCGTCAGCGCATCGCCGTGGCGCGCGGCCAGCTCGACAACGGTGGCGGGCTCAATCGTGCCCTCGAGGTGCAGATGAAGCTCGGCCTTCGGAAGGGCGTGCAGTGCTGACTGGGGTTCGAGCGGGGTCATGTGTTCACTGCGCGCGAAACGCGAAGAAGCCGTGTCATCTTCCAGGAAGTTGCGGGCGCCCGGCATTAATCCATGCCGTCAGCCAGTACGAGCCGACATCGGTGGCCGCGTCGGAAACGCCGCGAATCAGAATGGCGCCGGCCTGGTTGTACAGGCGGTCGTAAAATTCGTCGGTGTAGTCGGGGAGGCCGCGGCGGGCGCGCCGATCGGCGAGCAGGACTTGTTCGAGCCAGCTATGCGCGTTCAGGCAGCTCTCAAAGGCATGGTCGGTGGGATCGCTGATCTGCACCGCCTCGTTGGGCAGAATGAAAAAAAAGAGCGAGAAACGATCTACGAGGCGGGTGTTGAAGCGCTGGTCCGCGCCGAGTTGATTGGAGAGATGCCCATCGAAATTCTCGGTGGTGGCAAAGGGATCGTGGGCCTGCGCGACGTAGTGCGCGAGGATGGCGGCGAATTGGCGCACGTCGTCCCAGTTGCGGGCCTTGAAGGCGTTGGTGAGTTTTAGGCTATAGAGACCAATCTGCCAGGGCAGCACGCCGTTGGCTTCCAGCTTCGATTTCGAAAACTTATAGACGGCGGCTTTGTAGTCGCGCGGGAGATTGTCAAAGGGGAAGCGTCCGTAGCGGTCGAGATAGATGTAGCGGTTGCGGCGCTCCCCGGCGGGGTTTTTAAGAAAGGCTTCCAGCGGCTCGGCAGAACTATCGACGAGCAGGTTGCGCTTGGCATCGAAGAACGGGCGCATGTCCGGCGGCAGGGTATCCACCGCCTTATTGGTGATCAGCTTTTGCGCGTTGGCGCCCCAGCCGAACGCGGATTGAGGCACAACCAGCAGAGCGCACGCGGCAATCGCCGCCGCGGCAGCCGAGCGGCCCCATAACCGAATTTGCCTGCGCATGCTCAACGGCTTTGCGAAGCCTCCACATCCCGCAACTGGCTGCGCTTGCGGCTATACGTGAAATAAATCACCAGCCCAATGGCCAGCCACACGATAAAGCGGATCCAATTCTCCACGGGCAGCCCTGCCATAAGGATAAAACAGAAAAACACAGAAAGGGGAGCAATCAGCCAGACCATGGGCACACGAAACGCTCGCGGGCGGTCCGGCTGCGTGCGGCGCAGCACCAGCACGGAAATCGAAACCAGCACAAACGCGAACAGCGTGCCGATGTTGGAAAGGTCGGCCAGCGTGCCGATGTCGAAAATGCCCGCGGGGATTCCCACGAAGACCCCAGCCACCCAGGTGGCCACATAGGGCGTGCGATGCGTTGGATGCACGTTGGAGAACATTTTGGGCAGCAGGCCATCGCGTGACATGGCGAACCACACGCGGGCCTGGCCATACTGGAAAACGAGCAGGGAAGAGATCATGCCGGTGAGCGCGCCAACCGTGACGATGCGCTGGATGGAGCCGAGGCCGATGTTCTTCAGAGCTGTGGCCACGGGCGCGGCATCGCCGAGGAAAATCTTGTAGGGCTGAATGCCGGTGAGCACGATGGCTACCGCAACGTAAAAAAACGCGCAAATGAGCAGCGAGAACAGAATGCCTAATGGGAGATCGCGTTTGGGATTTTTGCATTCCTCGGCGGCCGTGGAAACGGAATCGAAGCCGATATAGGTGAAGAACACAATCGAGCCGCCCGTGAGCACTCCCTGCCAGCCGTTGGGCATGAAGGGCTTCCAGTTTGCCGGCTGGATGTATTTTGCGGCAGCGAAAATGAAAATGCAGATGGCGACCAGTTTCACGCCGACCATGATGCTATTGGCACTGGCGGATTCTTTGATGCCTTTGACCAGGAGCCATGTGAGCAGCATGACCACAATGAATCCGGGCAGGTTGAAGTTGAGATGCCATCCCGCCTGCGGGGTGTAGGCCGGAGTGGCCAGAGAAGCGGGGAGATGGATGCCGAAACTTTGCAGCAAACTATCCACGTAGGCGGAGAAGCCCACGGCGACCGCCATGTTGGAGACAGCGTATTCGAGGATGAGGTCCCAGCCGATGATCCAGGCGACCAGTTCGCCGAGTGTGGCGTAGGTGTAGGTGTAGGCGCTGCCGGCAATGGGAATCATGGAGGCGAGCTCGGCATAACAGAGCCCGGCGAGCGCGCAAACCATGGCCACGCCAAGAAAGGACAGGGCAATCGCCGGTCCCGCTCCCGGGCGGCCCATTACGTTCACCGTGTTCTTGCCGTGGAGCAGCACGTCGAGCAACGGCGCTTTGATCCAAGAAGCTTCTTGCACCACTTCGC
This sequence comes from uncultured Acidobacteriaceae bacterium, assembly GCA_964542805.1. GTDB lineage: Bacteria > Acidobacteriota > Terriglobia > Acidiferrales > UBA7541 > JACQDE01. The sequence continues at coordinate 6,827 of CAZIWR010000083.1, read as the reverse complement.
CGGCGGCGGCGGTGCCCGTGAGAATGAAGATGCCGGTGCCAATGATGGCGCCGACGCCGAGAGCCGTCAGCGTCAGCACTCCAAGCGTCTTTCTTAACCGGCGCTGCGGATCTTCCGAGTCCGCGATCAGCCGGTCGATGCTTTTCGTGCGAAAGAGTTGTGAGCCCACAGTGCCCCCGTCGTCAAAGTGGGGAAACTTTACATGGCCCCAATCCGATGTGCAACCGCTCCGATAAGCCAATGCGGAAACGGAACCGGCCCAGCGTCATGCGAGTTGCAGGTTCGCGAAACGTTCCATCAGCTTCTTTACGCCGTGATCGGTGAAGCTGACCGTGAACTTGCGGTCGCCCTCGTCGCCTTCCACGCCCACAATCGTGCCCATGCCGTAGGTGGGGTGGCGGACGCGCGCGCCAATGAGCGGATTGTCGTCCTTGCGCGGACGGCGCGGCGCGGCGGGCGCTCGCCGCGCGGGCTGGGAGTACACACGGCGGCGGCGGAATTCCTCGGCATCGTATTCGGGGTCAGGCTCGTAGCGACGCGTCTCGCCGGGCGCGGCCAGCGAGCCGGGGGCCGACTCAATCAGCTCGCCGGGAATTTCACTCAGAAAGCGCGATGGCTCAGAGCGCGCCATCTCTTCGTTTCCGTAAATGCGGCGGTACACGGCGCGGGTCAGCGTCAACGTCTCTTTGGCGCGGGTCATGCCCACGTAGCACAGGCGGCGTTCCTCTTCGAGTTGGTCGGCGTCCTGCTTGGACCGGCTGTGCGGGAAAAGGCCCTCTTCCATTCCCGCGAGATATACATGCTCAAACTCGAGTCCCTTGGCGCTATGCAGCGTCATCAGAGTGACCTGAGCGTTTTCGTCGTAGTCGTCGGCATCGCTGACCAGCGAAGCCTGGTCGAGAAAATCGGAGAGTTCTTCGCCGCGCTCCGTGTGCTCAGCCAGTGCGTTCACCAACTCCTGAAGATTTTCGGCGCGCGCAGTGTCTTCCACGTTGTCGCGCTGCTCGAGCAAATCAATGTAGCCTGTGCGGTCGAGGATGTGGCGGAGCAATTCCGCGGGAGGATGCTTCTCGGACTCGGAGCGGAGTTCGACGATCAGCGCGCGGAATTCGCGCAGCATGGCCTTCGCTGCGGCCATTTCCTCCAGCGCATTCCAAAGTGAAGAGTTGCGGCGGGTGGCCAGTTCGCGCAACGCTTCTTCCGTGGTCTTGCCAATGCCGCGCGGAGGAGTGTTGAGAATGCGCAGCAATGCGAGATCGTCATCCGGATTGAGCACCAGGCGCAGATAGGAAAGAGCGTCCTTCACTTCGGCGCGCTGGTAAAAACTGAAGCCGCCGACCACACGATAGCGAATCCCCACGCGGCGCATGGCTTCCTCAAAGGCGCGGGACTGCGCGTTGGTGCGGTACAGCACAGCGCAATGCGCGTCGAGCTCGCGGCGCTGGATATTGAAGATTTCCCCGGCCACGTATTCCGCTTCGGCAGCGGCGTCCCGGGATTCGAAATAGCGCAGGGCCGGACCCTTGCCGCGCGTTGCAGTGAGCGTCTTACCGAGGCGCTTGACGTTTTTCCCCACCACGCCGAGCGCGGCGTCGAGAATGCTCTGCGTCGAGCGATAGTTTTCCTCCAGGCGAATTACCTGCGCGCCGGGGAAATCCTCGGAGAAGCGCAGAATGTTGCCGACGTCGGCGCCGCGCCAGCCGTAGATGGCTTGATCCTCGTCACCGACGACGCAGAGATTTCGGCGGTTGCCGGCGAGGAGATGCACAAGCTCATATTGCACGCGGTTGGTGTCCTGGTATTCATCCACTTGCAGGTAGCGGAAGCGCTCGGTCCAGCGCCGGCGGATGTCGTCGTCATCGCGGAGGGCCGCAACGGCGCGAAGCAGCAAGTCGTCGAAATCGAGGCCGCCGGAGCGGCGCAGGATTTCTTCGTAGCGGCGATACACGTCGGCCACAAAGCGGGAGCGGTTGTCAAAGGCTTCCGCGGCCATCTGCTCGGGAGTGGCGGCGCGATTCTTCGCATCGCTGATTTTGTCGAGCAGGTTGCGTGGCGTGAGGCTTTTTTCTTCGCTGCCAATCTGGCGTAGGGCCATCTTTACGGCGGCGAGCTGGTCATCGTCGTCGTAGATGGCGAAGTCGCGGCGCAAACCAAGTTTTGCAGCTTCGCGGCGGAGCAGACGGGCGCAGAAGGAATGAAACGTCGAAACCCACGGCTCGCCGGCGTGCAGGCCGCTGCGCGAAAGGAGGTCCAACACGCGCTGTTTCATTTGGTCCGCGGCTTTGTTGGTGAAGGTAACGGCAAGAATGGAGTCCCCGGGGATCCCTTGCGCGATGAGGTGCGCCACGCGGTAGGTGATGACGCGCGTCTTGCCGCTGCCGGCGCCGGCCAGCACCAGCACTGGTCCTTCCGCTGCTTCGACACATGCGCGTTGCCGCGGATTTAGTTCGTCAAGAAGTCCCATGAAAGGAGGCGCAACGGAAGAGATCAATTGGCCGCACACTACGCAGCCGTACACATTGGCCCAAAAAGATTCTAGCTGAGCGGCTGAATTTCGGCAAACGGGGGGAAAAAAGGAAAGTTGAAATGCTATTTGTGAACGGCCTTGGACAAATCCACTTCGAAAAACATCAGGGGTTTTCCGCCCGCGACGAAGGAAAGCTCGGGAATGTAGAGCTGCGCGTACTGGAGTTTTTCAAAGTTGCGGTCGAGGTCGAAGAAGAGCAGCCCGCGCACGGTGGCGCGCGGCGGCAGGACGTCCATTTCCATGGCCAGAGGGCGGAGCACTTCGTCCACTTGCTTGACGTCCTTGGTCTTGCTGCCGGTACCGCTGCCCGGGAAGGGGCGCGGCTTGCGCGGGGCGGTGGGGTTGAGGCCTTCGGGATAGACGATGGCATTGACGACAACTTCGAGAAGCATGGGCCGCAACTGCTGGCGGACTTGTCCCGGAGCCTCGATGGCGAGCCGAATGCGATCGAGGTCCACGCGAATGGCTTTGCTCGTGTCGTTCTTGAAATAAACTTCGAGCGCAAGAATTCCCACGGAGTGTGGAGACTTTTTTCCAAAGCGCTCTTTGGAGCGCGCGGCGTCATCAAAGGGATCGGCAGCGATGAGCAGACCTTCGTGAGCGTCGCGCGCGGGGAGCGTCGCCGGATCCGTTTGCTGCGCCGCGGAGCCGGCCGCGGCCAAGAGCAAAAGCATCGCGATGGCTGGGTATCTGCTGTTCATGTTTGCCGCAGGATAACCGATTTGCCGGTTGGTAAGATGCCAGCCAGTGGGGCCGGTTGCCTGCTGCATCCGGCCGCGCGTCCACTATAATAGGCGTCCCGCGCCGCGGGAGCGAATGTATCTTCTTTACAGCCTGCTGACCGCCATCGGAATGATCCTGCTGCTGCCGTACTTTCTCGTGCGCGGGCTGGGCAGCGGAAAATATTTTCACAACCTCGGCGAACGATTGGGCACGCTGCCGTACGCCGTTCTTTCCGCGGCCAGCGGTGCGCAAGGCTCGGTCTGGATTCATGCGGTGTCGGTTGGCGAAGTGCTGGCCGGCCTGCCACTGGCCCGCGCGCTGAAAGTACGCTTTCCGGGGCGCAAACTGTTCGTTTCCACGACGACGCGAACCGGACAGGAGCTGGCGCGCGAGCGAATGAAGTTTGCCGACGGCATTTTCTATTTTCCGATGGACTGGGCATTCTCCGTCCGCCGGGTGATGCGCGTGCTGCAGCCCGGGCTGATCGTTATTCTGGAAACGGAAATCTGGCCAAACTTTCTGCGCGAGGCACGGCGCGCCGGCGTACCGGTGATTTTCGTCAACGGGCGAATCTCGGCAAAGTCTTTCAAGAGGTACAACGCGCTGACCGGAATATTCGGCGAATTTCTAAGATGGGTACTGAACGATGCGGCTCTGTTTCTGATGCAGAGCGAGAAGGATGCGCAACGCTTGCTCGAACTGGGCGCGGCCGAAGAGCGCGTGGAGGTGACCGGCAACCTCAAGTACGATTTCGCGCCGCCGCAAGCGAGCGCCATCGGTGATTGGCTGGAAAAACAGATGGCGGAGCAGGAGCGCTGGCCGGTGGTGGTGGCCGGAAGCGTGGTCGAAGACGAGGAAGAGCCGGTGCTGGCGGCCTTTGATATTGTGGAGCGAGCATGGCGGCGTGCGCTGCTGGTGCTGGCTCCGCGCAAGCCGGAACGCTTCGACGCGGCGGCGCGCATCGCCGAGGAACGCGGCTGGAAAGTGGCGCGACGCAGCCGGCTCTCATTGGATTCGCCGCTGGACGAGGAAGCGGATCTGCTTCTGCTGGACACGTTGGGCGAGCTGGCCGGACTCTACCGCCTCGCGGATGCCGTCTTTGTGGGCGGCTCGCTGGTGCCGCGAGGCGGGCACAACATCCTGGAGCCCGCGGCGTTTGCCCAGCCGCCCGTGTTCGGGCCGCACATGGAAAATTTTCAGGAGATGGCTTTAGACTTTCTGGCCGCCCGCGCTGCCGTTCAGGTGGCGAATGAGCGCGAGCTGGGCGCAACGTGGGTGGAACTCATCCGCGGAGAAGAGAAGCGCCGGCGCATGGGTGAAGCCGCGAAAGCGCTGGTGGAGGACAACCGCGGCGCGACGGGGAAATCGGTGGAACGCATCGCGGCGATCCTAAATGCCCATCGGAGCGGCGCGTGAGCTTGCATCCCATTCTTCGTGCGCTGCTGTGGCCTTTCTCATTTGTGTTTGAAGCTGTCGTTCGGCTGCGCGCGTTTTTCTATCGCGCCGGAATTTTCCGTCAGAAGCGCTTAAAGGGTGTAGTAATCAGCGTCGGCAATCTGACTGTCGGCGGCACGGGCAAGACGCCGATGGTGCAGTGGATTGCGCAGCGGCTTTTTGACAGCGGCAAGCGGGTCGGCATCCTCAGCCGCGGGTATCGCGGCACCGTGCGATCGGACTCCGTTCCGTTGCAGAAAGAGGGTAACGCCCCTCAAAAGAGGCTGAGCGATGAAGTGTGGTTGCTCGGGCAAAGGCTTGGAGAGAACGCCCGGCTTGGCGTGGGGGCGGACCGCTATGCGCACGGCCTGGCACTTGAGGGGATGGGTATTGAATGTTTTGTGCTCGATGATGGCTTTCAGCATTTGCAGCTTGCCCGGGACGTTGACGTCGTGCTCATTGATGCGACAAATCCTTTTGGCGGTGGGCGATTGCTTCCTGCCGGCCGCTTAAGAGAGCCGCTGTCTGCATTAGCGCGAGCGGACGTGATCGTGATCACCCGCAGCGAACATGCGCCCGCGATCGAAGCGACTGTGCAACGGTACTCCACAGCCCCCATTTTTTATGCGCAGACGCAACTGGATGAGGTCCGCATCGCGGAGAACACTGCCGTGCCGGGCGCTCCGGCGCAGTGGCTTGGGCGCAAGGTGTTCGCGTTCTGCGCCATTGGCAACTCCGCAGCTTTTTTTGAAGATGTGCGCCATTGGGGAATGGAGCTTGCCGGGCGGCGGGAGTTTCCCGATCACCATCGGTATACTTCGGAGGACGCAACGAAAATTGAAAGCGATGCGTGTGCGGCCGGCGCGGAGGCCCTCGTATGCACACAGAAGGACATCTACAATCTCCGGGACGTTTGTTTTCGGAACCTTCCACTCTATAGTTGTCAGATCAACATGCGCATTTCTGAGCCGGACCGACTTTGGGAAACGATCCTCGCAATCGCCACGCGAAAGCGGCAGGAAAGCGAACGATGAAGATTCTGGTCCGAGTACCAAACTGGGTGGGCGACGCCGTAATGTGCATTCCGGCGCTGGAAGCCATTCGCGCGCGCTGGCCCGAGGCGGAGATTGCGCTGCTGGGACGCGAGTGGGTGAGCGGACTTTTTCAAGGGCAGGCGTGGGCCAATCGAGTTCTTGTTTTTGACCATACGGGACGTCACAAAGGTTTTTTTGGTTTCGAGCGGCTGGCCCGGGAAATTCGCAAAGAACGGTTCGATACAGCCTTGCTGTTGCAGAATGCGTTTCAAGCGGCGTGGCTGGCCTGGCGATCCGGCGTGCCGCAGCGAATCGGCTACGCGCGCGATGCGCGCTCCTGGCTGTTAACGAACGGAGTCGCGGTTCCCAAGCCGGGAGAAACTCCTGCGCATGAGAGCTACTACTATTTAGAGCTGCTGCGACGCGCGGGATGGATCGAAAAGCTTCCCACGCTGAGATGGATTCGGCTGGACGTGCCTGCGCAGGCGATGGAACGCGCGGAGGAAATTCTCGAGCGCGCAGGAGTTCCGGGAGCGCCGCGCGTGTTGCGCGTGGCGATAGCTCCGGGTGCGGCGTATGGAACGGCAAAGTGCTGGCCGGTGGAGCGGTATGCAGCGCTTGCCGACCGTCTGATTGCCGAGTTTGGAGCGGATGTTATACTTTTCGGCTCCTCTTCCGAGCGCGAAGTCACGGGGAAAATTGCCGCGGCAATGAAACGGACCGCCGTGCAGCTCGCGGGGGAGACGAGCATTGCGGATCTGCCCGCGCTGCTTGCTTCGTGCGACCTGTTTATCGGAAACGATTCAGGGGCCATGCACGTGGCGGCGGCCGTGGGGCTGCCGGTGGTGGCTGTGTTCGGTCCTACGGACCCCGAAGGCACCGCGCCGATGACTCCGCGGCGCACGATCGTGCAGCAGCGCGTGGAGTGCAGTCCGTGTTTTCTGCGGCACTGCCCGATCGACCACCGCTGCATGACCCGCGTGGAAGTGGACGCGGTCTACGCCGCCGCGCGCGAGTGGATCAAGAAGGGACACACCAACCTTGCCTGAAACCGCATCACGCCATGCTGTGTTTCTCGATCGCGACGGCACCATTGCCGAAGAAATGGG
>CAZIWR010000082.1:1710-10918 GCA_964542805.1 uncultured Acidobacteriaceae bacterium | reverse complement strand
ACCACTGCTCGAGCGTCAGGCGAAAGGTGTTGAGCATCAGCGCCGCGCGGTAGCCCGCGGTCTTCGTTGTTTTAATGGCTTCTGGTTCCTTCGCCGGCTTCTCCGCGGGCTTGGTTTCCGGTTTTGGCGCGGGTTTTGCCTCGACCGGCGCGGCTGGTTTACTGTCAGCTTTTCCCGGAGCTTTTACTTCTTCCTTCGCTTCAGGCTTCACTTCGGGCTTCGCTTCTGGCTTCAGCCCGGCCTCAACGGCTTTGCGGGTTTTCTCAATGGCCTCGGTCAGCTTGGCGAGAGTGGCCGCGGCCGCCGCGGAGTCAATCGTCTCCATGCGCCGCCGCGTTTCCTGCAATGCGATTATGGTGCCTGCAAACGGCAGCAGAGGCTGCGTCTCGTTCCAGATTTTCTCTTCGCGCTGGAGCAGCACCAGCTCCTGCCGCAGCCGGTTCATCAGGAGCACGTAATCGATGCGCGCATCCGCGCTCAGCTTGTCGAAATCCACGGCCTGCACGCGCGACTGCCACGCGGCGTTGAACTCGCGGAGTTGCGCGCGGCGGGCAGGCGAGTACTCCACGCCATAGCGCCGCAGCAGCGCCGCGCGGTCGGCGGAGTAGCGCTCCACCACTTCGCGCAGCTCGCTCGTTGTGGAATTCATCAGCGGCGGCAGGTCGGGCACGTACGACGACGCGCTCGCCGCGGCGCGCGGCTTGGCTTCGTCGCCCGCCAGCGCAGCCGAATGTACGATCGGCCCGCACACGAAGGTCACTACCAGCATCGCTGCCGTCATGGATTTCGCTGCGCTGCATTTCATGGCTGCCTCCACTTCGCCCCGGTGGGCCCGTTCGCGAAGCTCAGGGCGAGCCGGCGTTCACAAGGAATCCGATGGGCTGCATCTTACCGGAATGCGCGCCGCGTCCCAAGTGTTGTGGTGCCGCGCAATCGTCTTTACATCTCTCGCGCATTGCCATAGCATCCGCGAGCAAATCCGGACGTGCGGCGGCCGGATTGTCCATCACTCATGGTCACGCTCACACCACTCGACTGGTTCTGGATTCTGGCCTTCATTATTTTGATGGTCGGGTGCGGAGTGTTGTTCTACCGCCTGGGCAAGCGCTCGCAGGCAGATTTTTTTCTTGCCGGACGCGGCCTGCCCTGGTGGCTCCCGGCGGCGTCCGTTTTCGCGACGCATACGGCCACGGACACGCCGATGTGGGTCGCCGGCGTGATCTACATGCAAGGGCTGCGCGGCATCTGGTTCGTGACGCTGTTTTCCGCGTGGTGCGCCATCAGCGCGATTGTTTCCGCGCGCATTTTCCGGCGTTCGCTGGCCTACTCGCAAGCCGAGTGGCAGAGCCTGCGCTTCAGCGAGCTGGGCAGCGAGTTGATGCGCGGCTGGATGACCGGCTGGGCCATCTTCCTTAACATGTTCATCCTCGGCTGGGTGGGCATGGCCATGGGAAAGGTCTGCAACCTGGCCTTCGGCTGGCCGGTATGGTGGGGACTGGTGTTTTTCTCTTCCGTGTGCGCGATTTACGTGCTCGCAGCGGGCTACTGGGGCGTCATTGTCACGGATTTTCAGCAGGGTGTGATTGCGTTTGCTTCGATTGTGATGGTGTCCATCTGGGGAATCGTGGCCGCGGGCGGACCGGCACAAATCATCGCGAAGCTAAACGCGATGGGGCAATCGTGGCGGCTGGACATTTTCCATTTCACCGGCGCGTTTACCGGGGAGTTTCCGGTGGCGTGGTTTGTGACTATGCTGCTGTTCGCGGTGCTCGGCGGCGTGGGCATGGCGACGACCATTGATTGGTACGCTGAGGCGCAGCGCATCCAGTCGGCGAAGACGGTGCGCGACGCCAGCTACGGCTTGTGGAGCGGCACGGCGCTGATCCTGGTCCGCGATTCGCTATGGGCCATTGCCATCCTCGGATTTTTCACCCTCTATCCCAACATCCAAAACCGCAGCGAATACGAAATGGGCTGGTTCAAAATGGGGTTTGATTTTCTGCCCGCGGGGATGGTGGGCTTTTTCTTCGCGACCATTTTGGCCATCCATTTCTCAACCATCTCCTCCCACTTGAACCTGGGCGCGCTCTACGCTACGCGCGACCTCTACCAGCACTACGTGAATCCGCAGGCCAGCGAAAAGCGGCTGGTCTGGGTGGGCCGCCTCAGCACGCTGGGATTGCTGCTGGGATCTTTCCTGATGGGGTCCATGATGCAGGAGATCACCAAGTGGCTGATTTTCGCGCTGTGGCTGATGGCGGCGGGCGTGTGGCTGCCGAATCTTCTGCAAGTGATCTGGTGGCGATTCAACGCGTGGGGATTTTTATCGGCGTGGATTGCCAACCTCGGCACAAGCTGGCTGGTGGTCTGGGTGCTGCCCGCGTATGGCGTGCTGCCACAGCTTCCCGATTATCAGCAGTTTTGGCTGCTGATGGGGCTGGGCACCATCGTTTTTTTGCCAATCACTTTGCTGACGCCGCCGGAGAACATGGATCACCTGGTGAAGTTTTACGTCATGACGCGGCCGGTGGGCTGGTGGGGCCCGGTGCGCCGCGAAGCGGAGCGCCGCGGGTTGCTGGAGCCGAAACCGAAGCGCGACCCCGCCGCGGGATTCATTCGCCGGAAGTGGACACCCGATGCCGCCAATCGATGGAGCCGCGAAGACTTGATCGCCGCGATATTTTCCGCGCTCGGGTATTTGTTCATCATCGTCGGGGGAACGCTTTCGCTCCTCGGCAGTATGAAAGGGTACATCACGCTAGCGTTGGGGATCGCGGCGAGCGCATTCATGTACTGGGTGATTGATCCCAAGCTGCGCGCCGTTTCCGCGGACTACGAAGCGAAACAAAAGGAACACCTCAAGCGGCTGGAAAGTATTACGCGCTGGGAGAAACAATAATGCTCGCGCTGCCGAATGTGTCGCTGATTTTGCAAGAGGTGCCGCCGCAGGGGCTGGTCTTTGCCATGCTGCTCTCCTACGCGCTGGGATTCGCGGGCATGCTGCTGGCGTACTTGAACTACCGCAAGCGCAAGCCCGGCGCAAAGCCGCCCCCGGAGAAACGCAAGCCATGATCGCCCTGGTTGACGCACCCGCTCGCATCGGCCATCCCGCGCTGGGATGGATTATTCCGGCGGTGGTCTTCGTGGCTTCCTTCGTGCTCACCTGGATGCTCTACCGCCATTTTTCGCAGAAACCTCCGCAATAGTGGGCGGGAGGCCGCGCCCGGCTCAAGAGAGGACACCGTGACGATTTCTTCCTTTTGTCGCAGCGGAATCAAGGCTGCGCTGCTCGCGCTTTTTCTTCTAGTGATTCCTGCCGCGCTCTTTGGGCAAACGGCAGCCACTCCGCCCACCGGCTGCGCCGCCATGCTCGATCGCTGGAAGGGAATCGCCGTGGTGCCTCTGCCGGAATGGCGCGTGCACCCGTTTGAAGCCGTGCGCGGCGCGGCACCCGAGCAGGACGACTCTTCGTGGGAAAGCGTGAAGATGTGGACGTGGCCGAAGGAGGCCGGCACATCGTGGTTCCGCCGCTGGGTGGAAGTGCCCGCATCCGGAGGCGGCTACGACTTGAGCAATTCCCCTCTGCGTTTCCGCGTGAACGTGGGAGGAGACTATCCCGTTTTTCTCACTGTCTATGTGAACGGCGTCATGCGCGCACAAGGTTACGAGCTCGATCCGCTGCTATTGACCGGCTTCGTCGAGCCCGGACAGAAAATCCTGATTGCTTTGAAAGCGGACGCACCGGCCGGCAAGGTCCGGCTCCACGGCGCGCAGCTTGAGTTCGACGCGGCGCCCGGGCGTCCGGACGCGCGCATGCTGCTGGAATCCTGCCGGACGGCGGAACTGCTCAACGCGGTCAGCGGCGAAGGAAAAGAACAGCGCGCCAAGCAGATTAGTTCCGTGGACGGCGCCATCGATTGGACTGCGCTCATGCGCAATGACCAGCAGGCCTTTGACGATTCGCTCCGCCGCGCACAGGAAAAACTCGAACCCCTGCGCGGCTGGCTGGAAAGTTTCTCCATTCGCGCCGTGGGCAACGCGCACATTGATATGGCCTGGCTGTGGCCGTGGACCGAAACTGTCGAAGTAACGCGCAATACGTTTTCCAGCGTGTTGAACCTGATGCAGGAATATCCCGACTTCACGTTCACGCACGGCTCGCCTTCGAATTACGCCTGGATGGAGGAAAAATATCCGTCTCTCTTCGAGCAGATCCGACGCCGCGTGAAAGAAGGCCGCTGGGAAGTGATCGGCGGAATGTGGGTGGAGTCGGACCAGAATTTGCCCGACGGCGAATCGTTCACGCGCCAGCTCCTCCACGGCAAACGATATTTCAAGGAAAAGTTCGGCGTGGACGTGCGCACCGGCTGGACGCCGGACTCCTTCGGTTACAACTGGCAGCTCCCGCAGATTTACAAAAAATCGGGCATCGATTATTTTGTCACGCAGAAAATCGGCTGGAACGACACGAACAAGTTCCCGCACAAGCTGTTCTGGTGGGAAGCGCCGGACGGCAGCCGCGTGCTCACCTATTTTCCGCACGACTACGTGAACCCCATCGATCCCGTGCGCATGGGCCGCGACCTTGCCGATCAGCTCCCCAAATCCAAATTCCCCACGCTGATGCATCTCTACGGCGTGGGCGACCACGGTGGCGGGCCCACGCGCGAGATGTTGGACACCGCGCGCCGCTGGCAGTCGCCTGCGGCGCTCTATCCGCGCCTGCGCTTCAGCACGGCGCAGAGTTTCTTCGACGACATCAGCAAGAGGCTCGACACGCTCACCGTGCCCGTGTGGAAGAACGAGCTCTACCTCGAATACCACCGCGGCACATACACCACGCAGGCCAAAACGAAGCAGAACAATCGCCGCAACGAAACGCTGATGCTCAACGCGGAAAAGTTTTCTTCGCTTGCTTCACTGTTCGGCCGTGCTTATCCGCAAACGGAATTGAACGACAATTGGCGGAAAGTGCTCTTCAACCAATTCCACGACATTTTGCCGGGCTCCAGCATCACACCGGTTTATGTGGACGCAGCGCGCGACCACGCCGAAGTGCGCCGCGCCGCCGGCGGAGTTCTCTCCGGCGCGATGCAAGGCCTCGCGGCGCGCATGCGCACGGCAGGCGCGGGCACACCGGTTGTCGTCTTTAATTCGCTGGCGTGGGACCGCAACGACGTCGTGGAAGCGGACGTGCCGCTGGCGGGTGCCCCGGCGTCGGTTACCGTGCGTGATCCTGCCGGAAAAACCATGCTTGCCGAAGTCGTGTCGCGCGACGAAAAAGCGCAAACCGTTCGCGTGCGTTTCCTGGCGGAGGGCGTGCCCTCGCTCGGCTACAAGGTCTTCCACGTCTCCCCCGCTCTCGCGGCGGAAACGAAAGCTCCGGCGACTCGTTCGCGCATGCTGTTTCGGCCGGTTGTGGCCCGCGCGGATTTACTGGAAAATGATTTCTGGCGCGTGCGCGTGGACACCCAATCCGGCTGCATCACCAGCATCTTCGACAAGAAATTCCAACGCGAATATCTGGCCGCAGGTTCGTGCGGGAATCTGCTGCAAGCGTTCCGCGACAAGCCGAAAGACTGGGACGCCTGGAACATCGACGCCGACTTTGAAAATCAGAAATGGGATTTGACGGACGCCGAAGAAGTGAAACTTATGGAAACAGGTCCGGTCCGCGCAGTGATTCGCGTGGTGCGCAAATTCCAGAATTCCCGGTTCGTGCAGAACATCACACTCACGGCGGGCATCCCCCGCGTCGACTTGCGCATGGAAGTTGACTGGCACGAGGAGCACATCCTCATCAAAGCGGCCGTAACGGTGGCGGCGAAGAGTGACTTCGCCACGTTTGAAATTCCGTATGGTTCCATCGAGCGGCCCACCACGCGCAACACTCCCGCGGAGAAAGCCATGTTCGAAGTGCCCGCGCTGCGCTGGGCGGATATTTCCGACGCGAATGGCGGCGTCAGCCTGCTCAACGACAGCAAGTACGGCCACGACGCGAAGGGCAACGTGCTGCGCATTTCGCTGCTGCGCTCGCCCAAGTGGCCCGACCCGCAGGCGGACATGGGTCACCACGAGTTCACTTACTCGATTTATCCGCACGCGGGCACGTGGCGCGAGGCCGGCACCGTCCGCCGTGGCTACGAGCTGAATACCCCGCTGCTGGCGATCGCGACGCAAGCGCACACGGGTTCGCTGCCGCCGGAGCACTCGTTTGTCTCCATCGAGCCGGGAAACGTCGTTGTGACCGCGATTAAGAAAGCGGAAGATGACGACGGCCTGATCATCCGCTTCTATGAGTTCGCCGGACGCGAAACACAAGTGTCGCTGGGCCTTCCGCCCGGCGCTGCGCGCGCCGTGGAAACCAACCTGATGGAAAAGGAAGAAAAGGTGCTGGCAATCGGAAGCAACGCGCGCATCCTGATTCCCGCACGCGCTTACGAAATTAAGACGGTGAAGGTAACGTTCGCGCCGCCCGAAAAATGAGTTTCGCGCAGTTCTCAGTCAAAAGGCTTCTTGATGCGCAAGACTGCGTTCATCGTTTGCCTCCTGTGTTTCTGCGCGGTGCGCCTATCCGCGCAGCAGAAGGCGCAGGCGCCGGTGGTCGTGTTTTGGGACGCTGGTTTTCCAACCGCAGACACGGCTGCGCCCGTTCGCGCGGATCTTGCGGCGGCCATACCGGGTTCTTCCTTCGCGAGCAGCGAGCAGCTTGCCGACGCGCTGGCGCGCGCGGAGACGCGCCTGCTGGTGCTCCCCTTTGGCTCGGCGTTCCCTGAAGAAAACTGGCAGAGCATTTCTGCGTTCCTGGAGCGCGGCGGAAATCTGCTGGTGCTTGGGGGGCAGCCTTTCACGCGCCCGGCTTACCGCGCGGAAAAAGCCTGGAAGCTGCGCCCGTCCACGCTGGCCTACTCCAAGAAACTCTTTATCAACGAATATCAATCCACGCCCGGCTCGCGCGGGCTGCAGTTTCAGTCGAACGAAGACGCAGCTCCGCTTCGTCTGCCCGCATTCGATTGGGCGCGCGCGTTCAGCCTGACGATTCGCCTGAGCGACGAAGAGCTCTATCCCCGCGGCGGCTCCGCGGGCAGCCTGGATGCGCGACTCTCGCCTCTTGCTTGGGGAACCTCCTCAGGGCGCCGCCTGAGTGCGCCCGCCGTTCAAATTGATCATTTGCAGAATAACTTTGTGGGCGGGCGCTGGATTTTTCTCACCTGCGAATTGCCCGCCAGCTTTTTTGCCTCCGCCGGTCGGCAGATGATTCCGCTTCTCATCTCGCAGGCACTCGGAGGCGCTGAAGATTTCGTTGTGCGTCCGGCGTGGCCGCTGTTTCTGCCAGGCGAGCCGCTGACTTTTCATGTGCGCTGGCAGCGCTTCGGTGCGAGTCCCTCGCCGGTCCGGCTGGATTTGGAATTTGCGGCGGACGGCGGCACACCGCATCGCGAGAGTTTCACGTTTGCGCCCGGACAATTTCCATTCACCACGCAAGTCACGCTTCCGGCGAGCGGCGGCAAGGGCCTGCACATTGTCAACGCTCGCCTCTATGAAGGCGACACGCTGCGCGGCTTTTATCGCACCGGATTCTGGATGCGTGACGATGCGCTGCTGCGGTCCGGCCCGCACGTCTCCGTCAACGAAAACTTCTTCCAGTTTGACGGCCACACGCAGGCCATTCTCGGCACCACGTACATGGCCAGCGACGTCCAGCGCGAATTCTTCCTGCGTCCCAATGCTTACGTTTGGGACCGCGACCTCGCCGAGCTGCGCGCCGCCGGCTTCAACATGCTACGCACCGGCTGGTGGTCGGCCTGGGACCAGGTGATCAAGGACGGCGCCATCCACGAAGAAATGCTACGCGCGCTCGAAGCCTTTCTGCTGACGGCGCGCAAACACGACTTGCCGGTGCAGTTCACATTTTTCTCGTTCATTCCCGAAGTGCTCGGCGGCGCCAATGCGTATCTCGATCCGGAAGCCCTGCGCCGGCAGAAAGAATTGCTGCTCGTTGTGCTCGAGCGCTTCAAAGATGTTCCGTATCTATCCTGGGACCTGATCAACGAGCCCAGCTTCGCGAATGCGAATCAACTGTGGATGACGCGGCCAAACCGCGACCGGTTCGAGCTGGCCGCCTGGAACGAGTGGCTGCGCGCGCGCTACGCGAGCCGCGCCGCGCTGGCCGAGGCGTGGCACATGGTCCTGCCGCCGGAATCGGAGCCTGTGCCGCTGCCAGCGGAAGAAGAATTTTCCACGCAGGCGGCCTATCGCACGGCGCGCGGCTCGAACGCGCTGAAGGTCTATGACTACTATCTATTCGCGCAGGGGAAATTCCGCGGCTGGGTGGAGCAACTGCGCGACGCTATCCGCGCCACGGGCAGCAAGCAACTCATCACCGTCGGTCAAGATGAAGGCGGCGTGCGCGACCGTCCCTCACCCGCTTTCTTCGGCGACGCCGTGGACTTCACCACCAACCACACCTGGTGGCTGCTCGACGATCTGCTCTGGGATTCGCTCGCGGCCAAGCAGCCGGGCAAGCCGCTGTTGATTCAGGAGACCGGCATCAGCCGGCAGTTGCGGTTGGACGCGAGCGCGCGGCGCAGTCCCCAAGAAGACGCGCATCTGCTGGAGCGCAAGCTGGCGATCGCGCTGGGCACCAGCGCCGGCGCGATTCACTGGCTGTGGCACATCAATTCCTACATGCGCGACGACAACGAGGTGGCCATCGGCGCCGTCCGCGCCGACGGCACCGAAAAGCCCGAAGCGGAAGTATTGCGAAAATTCGCCGCCTTCGCCGCCAAGGCCAGCGGCTCGCTCTCGCAGCCGGAAGCCCCGGCGGTCACCATCGTCACCTCGCAAGCGTTTCAATACTCGGCGCTGAACTGGCTGGCACTGGAGGCGCAGACAAAAGCCGTGCGCGCGCTGCATTCGTACTGCCGCGTACCCGGCGCGGTGCTGGCGGAAAATCAACTCGCGAAGCTTGGGAATCCCCAGATGGTGATTCTTCCTTCTCCACACGCGCTCAACGAAGCAAGCTGGCAAGCTCTGGTCAAATATGTGGAGGGCGGCGGCACACTGCTCATCACCGGCTCACCTGAGCGCGACGCGCAATGGCGCGTCACGCAGCGCCTGGCGGCGCTCGGCCTCGACGCCGCGCCGCAGCCACTCACTTTCCGCCAGGCGGAGCTGGACCTGGGCACGGAAAAGGTGGCGCTCTCCT
>CAZIWR010000082.1:0-1610 GCA_964542805.1 uncultured Acidobacteriaceae bacterium | reverse complement strand
CTCACTTTCCGCCAGGCGGAGCTGGACCTGGGCACGGAAAAGGTGGCGCTCTCCTTCGCGTTCGAAAAGCAGCAATTTATCGAGGCGCTCGCCGTCGCCGACGGCAAAACTTTTCGTGAAATCAGCCGGGGGAAGGGAAGAATCTTTCTTGCCAGCTATCCGGTGGAGTTGGCTGAAGGCTTGGACGCCGCGGCCGCGCTTTATTCCTGGGTTCTGCACCGTACTGGCATTGATTCTCCTTTTAGCGGAAAACTGCCCTCGCCGGGCGTTCTGGTGCGCCCGGTGGTGATGCGGGAGAGCGTCCTCTATTTGTTTGTTTCGGAAAGCGCGGCGGATGAAGATATCGACCTTCGGGACAAGACAACGGGCGCAGAGTTGCGCTTCCGCCTCCCGGCCCAGCGCGCAACTCTCAAACTGCTCGACAAGCGCACCGGGCAAGTGATTGCCGAATTCACCCAGTGATGTATCGCCTGAGAGCTCGGAGTACCCCATTTCGTGCTTTCCAAGTACCGGCGCGAGAATTCCGAGTTTTTTACAATTCTTAGTGTCCGCCTATTAAATCCAGCAGTCTTCTCCAACTTTTGAAATACTGCTCTGACACCTTTCACTTGGTACCGGCACGACTTCCTGAAAATAGGCACTTTAGACTCTTGACATTTGGCCCCAAGACTGGCACTTTCCGTGCAGCAAAACCGTAGTTGGGCGTGGGCGAGAATTCCCAGGAGGTGAATTGTGAAGTTTTCGTTAAAAGGCTTGTGGGTGGCAGTCGTTTTCTCTCTGGCGATTCTGTTGTGCGCAGGATCGGTTTGGGCACAAACAGGAGCGTCGTCGATTCGAGGCACGGTGACGGACGCGTCGGATGCTGTTGTGCCGAATGCCACGGTGACGATCACGAATTTGCAGACCAACTTAACTCGAACGCAAAAGTCGACCTCCCTTGGCACCTTTGGCTTTGAGCTGATTCCGATTGGCGACTACAAGCTCGAAGTGCAGGCCCAGGGCTTCAAAAAGCAGGTGGTAAGCCCGGTGCATGCGCTGGTAGGCGGCGTCGCGGAAGTCCCGGTAAAGCTGGCCGTCGGAGAACTGACCGCGGTGGTCATGGTGGAAGCCACGTCCACCGTGGTGGCAGTCAACACGATGGACGCCACGCTGGGCAATAACTTCGTGGCGCAACAGATCAATCAGCTGCCGCTGGAGTCGCGCAACGTACTCAACTTGCTCACGCTGCAAGCCGGCGTGACCGGTTCCCCCGATGCGCAGGGCTATGTGGCCGGCGCGCGGAGCGACCAATCCAATATCACGCTCGACGGCATCGACATCAACGAAGCCCAAACCGGGCAGCTCACCGGCAGTCAAACACAGCCGGACAGAAAGCCGGTTCTGCGCTTGAACTCCGAGGCCATCGAGGAATTCCGCGTGAACACCTTCAACGCGAATTCAAGCCAGGGCCGCTCTTCCGGCGCGCAGATCAGCCTGGTGACCAAGAGCGGGACGAACAATTGGCACGGCGCGGCCTTTGAGTATTACCGTGGCACCGGCTTCACCGCCAACACGTTTTTCAATAACCGCAACGGCCAGCCGCGCCCGGCCCTGATCCGCAACACCTTCGG
>CAZIWR010000081.1:0-10922 GCA_964542805.1 uncultured Acidobacteriaceae bacterium | reverse complement strand
TCAAACCCTTTGCGTTCCAGTTGAAAACCGCCGTGGAAGGCACGCCAGTGGGCCTAACTGTGTGCAGGTTAATGCCTTGCATTGGCTGGATGGTTTTGCTAGCCTCTTGCGAAGTTTAGCTTTTCTCGACACGATATTGCGGCGCAGTATGCTCGTGCGGGTGGCGAACCCGCAGGGCCGGAGATTCCGGCCGCGAGGAGGCGATCATGGGGGATCGAAAACTTCCGGTCTGGGATATCGGCCTGGGTGCGCTGGTCGTTGCCATTGTCTTCCTCGCTTTCTTCCTGCACTGGAGCCCGCTGGAGTCCATGGAACTCAAGATGTACGACCTGCGGGCCAAGCTGCGCGCCGACAAGCAGGTGGGCAACGACATCGTGATTGTAGAAGTGGACGACCCATCCGTTCAGCAACTGGGCCGCTGGCCCTGGCCGCGCGCGTACACCGCGGAGCTGCTCGATTTTCTTTCCGAAGCCGGCGCGAAAGTGCTGGCCGTAGATTTGGTGTACTCCGACCGCGAAGTAAACCAGGGTCTCGACCAGGTGAAGGAGATGCGCCAGCAGTTTGCGGGTGCGCAAAGGCAGCTCACTTTCGGCAAGGAAGCGCAGCGCGAGCGCGCACAATCCGCCGCGCTCTTCGCCGCGCTGGACAAGATTTTTGAAGACAAGATCAAGCTGCTGGACAACGACACGCGTCTGGCCGACTCCATCGCGCTGGCCGGCAACACCGTGCTGGCGATGCATTTTGGTTTGCCCGGCCCGCCGCCGGGCAATCCGAACAAGCCTCCTGAAACCATCACCAAAAATTCACTGCCCGGCGCCACGGAAGGAAAGCTGAAGGGCACGGCGCTGGACGCATTGATGATCGTGCCGCCCATCGAGCAGTTCGCCAAGGAAGCCAAGGCCATCGGCCACATCAACTGGATGCCCGACGTGGACGGCACTATCCGCCAGCAGCCGCTCGTGGTGCAATACGATGGCAAGTTGTACCCCTCGTTTGCGCTGCAAACGGCGCGGCTGGCGCTGAATCTGGACCTCGGCGAAATCGTCCTGAAACCGAATATGCTGCAGATCGGCCAGCGGCAGGTTCCCAGCTCCGCGCATTACGAGATGCTGGTGCACTTCAACGGCCCGAAGTGGACTTTCCCGCACTTCAGCTTTGTGGATGTGGTGACCAAGAAAATCGGCGCGGAAAACTTCAAGGACAAGATCGTCATCCTCGGCGTCACCGCCACCGGCCTGGGCGAGCAGCGCGCCACACCCGTTTCCGACACGCTGCCCACCGTGGAGTACATCGCCAACGTGGTGGAAAACATTCTGCACGGCAAGTTCATCGTGCGGCCGGCGTGGGCGCCCAAGGTCGAGCTAGGCACGATGGTGGTGTTCGCGCTGTTCGTCATGCTGGGGATTCCGCTGCTCTCGGCGAGCGTCAGCGCCATCATCGCCGCGGCATGCCTGCTGATTTTTGGCGCGGGCTCGTTCTGGATGTTCGGCTCCAAAGGCAATTGGATTCAAGTGTTCTATCCTTCGATCATGCTGGTGATGGGCTACGTGGTGGTGGTCTCCAAGCGCTACCTGGTGACGGAAAAAGCCAAGGAGGTGCTGGAGACGGAATCGGTGGAAACCACCAAGATGCTCGGCCTCTCCTTCCAGGGCCAGGGCATGCTGGACATGGCCTGGGAAAAATTCCGCCGCGTGCCGGTGGACTCCGGCATGAAGGACACACTCTACAACCTCGGCCTCGACTTTGAGCGCAAGCGCCAATTCAACAAGGCGGTCGCGGTCTACCAACACATCTCCGCCGCGGACAAGAGCTTTAAGGACATTACCGAGCGCATTCCCAAACTGATCGCCGTCGGCGACACGATCATGCTGGGCACCGCCGGGCTGAAGCGCGGCGGCGTGGAAGCCACCATCATGGCGGGCGGTCCCGAAGTGAAAACCACGCTGGGCCGTTACGAAGTAATCAAGGAACTCGGCAAGGGCGCCATGGGCACCGTGTTTCTGGGCAAGGATCCCAAGATCAACCGCCAGGTGGCCATCAAGACTCTGCGCTTTGACGACGAGGACCTCGAACCAGAAGACAAGAAGGCTCTGCGCGAGCGCTTCTTCCGCGAGGCGGAGTCCGCCGGGCGGCTGACGCATCCGAACATCGTCAACATTTTCGACGCCGGCGAGGACCAGGACATCTGCTTCATCGCCATGGAGTTGCTCGACGGCTACGACTTGAAGGAGTGGTGCGGCAAGGGCAAAATGCGCCCCATCAAGGACGTGCTGGATACCGCGGCCAAGGTGGCCGACGGGCTGGACTACGCGCACACGCAGGGCATCGTGCACCGCGACATCAAGCCCGCCAACATCATGATGCTCAAGAACGGCGTGGTGAAGATCACCGACTTCGGCATCGCCCGTATCACCGACCAGTCGAAGACCGCCACCGGCACGGTGATGGGCACGCCCAGCTACATGTCGCCCGAACAACTGGCCGGCAAAAAGGTAGACGGCCGCTCCGACCTCTTCTCTCTCGGCGTGGCTCTCTACGAGTTCCTCACCGGGGAGAAGCCGTTCACCGGGGAATCGGTGGCCACGCTGGTCTATCAGATCAGCAGCGCGCAGCACGCCTCGCCGAAGACCATCAATCAGGACCTTCCTGACGGGGTGGTGACGGTCATTGATAAGGCTCTGGAGAAGGACCCGGCGAAGCGCTACCAGCGCGCGTCGCAGATGGCCGCGGATCTTCGCGCGGCCCTGGCAAAGCTCTCGGCTGCTGCTCCGGCCGACTAGTTCGAGGACCCGGCCTTGCGAATTCAAGTGGGGGCGCGCACTGACTTGGGGCGCGTCCGCAGCAACAACGAAGACAGCTTTAAGCTGGTGCCGGAGCTGAACCTGTTTATTCTCTCCGACGGAATGGGCGGTGAAGCCCACGGCGAGGTGGCCAGCAATCTCGCGGTGGAGGCCATTGCTGCGCACTGCCTGGAAAGCGGGCAGAAGCCCGACCTGCCTTATCTGGTGGATCCCCGCGCGGAGCTCGACGAGAAGACCAACCGCCTGGCCAGCGCCGTGCAACTGGCCAACCGCATGATCTTCGAGTCGGCGCAGCAGCATGCCGCGCAGCGCGGCATGGGCGCCACCGTGGTGGCCGTCTGGATTAACGACCAGCGCCTCAGCGTGGCCCACGTGGGAGATAGCCGCGTGTACCTGCTCCGAGCCGGAGAGCTCCAGCAGATTACCGATGACCATTCCCTGGTTGCCGAACAGGTGCGGCGCGGTATTCTCACCAGGGAACAGGCCGAATCCTCCGACATGCAGAGCGTTCTGATCCGCGCCCTGGGCATTGAGCCCGAGGTCCAGGTGGACGCCGATGAGCATTTGTTGATGGAAGGCGACACTCTTGTGCTATGTTCCGATGGGCTTTCGCGTATGGTTTCCGACTTGGAGATTGCCAGCACGCTTCTCAGCCGGACGGGTATGCAATCGACCGCCGACCGCTTAATCGAGCTAGCCAACGAGTACGGCGGCGAGGATAATGTGTCCGTTGTCCTGGTCCGGGTGGAGCCGCGCCCGGAAGGCCTGCTGATGCGGGCGTGGCACTGGCTGAACGAACCGCTGCAACCTACTACCTCTGCGGGAGGGAATTGAGATGCCGAAGTTGATCCTGAAGTTCGAGGCGGCTGTGCTCAAGGAAGTCACCGTCGGCCCGCGGCCGGTTACCATCGGCCGCGCTCCCGACAACGACATTCAGATCGACAACCTTGCCGTCTCCAGCCACCATGCCCGCGTCTTCATGGAAGAAAGCCGGCTGGTGCTCGAGGACCTCAACAGCCTGAACGGCACGTTCGTCAACAATCAAAAGATTCAGCGCGTCAATTTGAAACAGGCCGACCAAATCCTCATCGGCAAGCACCACGTGGTCATCGACATGGGCGGCGCCATCGACGCTCCCGCCATCCCCGACGCCAAGAAAATTGTTGCGCCCAAAGTCGAAGAGACCATGGTGCTGGACACCAAGAAGCGCAAGGAAATGCTCCAGCAGGGCCTCAGCCCGGCTCCGGCCGTACCCGCAGCCGCTGCAGCCCCGGGCAGCCTGCATGATAAGACGCAGCCCGTGCCTCCAGCCGCGCCGCCACCGCGCGCCCGCGTGGCCACTCTGGTCATCTCAGAAGGAAGCACGGACCAGCGCGAGTACCTTCTCTCCAGCAAGCTCACCGTGATCGGGAAATCGGACATGGCCACCATCAAGTTGAAGGGTTGGTTCAAGCCCAAGGTAGCCGCGCAAATCAACAAGCGCGATGATGGCTACTTCATCGGCCCCGCCGACAAGGTCCCCACTGTCAACGGCCAGCCCATCCACGGGCCCACCAAGCTGAATGAAGGGGACCTCATCGTGGTCGCCGGCGTGAAGATGAACTTTGTCTTCAAAGACTGACGCAGCCCGCGCCCGGAGGCATTCCCTGGTATGGCCGCCAAGTTCATCCGCAAATTCCTCGGTGTGTTCCGCGACTGGTGGAAACACAAGGGCTCGCTGGCCATCAGCCTGGTCATCACTCTTTTTTCCCTGGGTGCGTATCAATACGTGTTCGTCGGCGAAAGCCGCGGGCCGATCGCCGAATTCATCAGCCGCATGGAACTGGCCACGCTGGACACGCGCTTCCGCCTGCGCGGCAAGGCCAGCCCCGACCCGCGCATCGTCGTCGTCGCCATCGACCAGCGCTCCCAGGAAGTCCTCGGCCGCTGGCCTTTTCCTCGCTCCAACTTCGCTAAGACGCTCGACGTGCTACGCGAGGATGGCGCCCGCGTGGTCACCTTCGACATCACGTACTCGAAGCCCGATGAATCCTCCGAGCCCATTCGCCGCCTGCGCGCTCAACTGGAAGAGCAGCAGAAGCAGGGCGAACGGATCGATCCCAAGTTAATCGCGGAGGTTTCGCGCTTCGAGCAAGAGTTCGACCACGACAAGAAATTCGCCGAAGCCATCGAGCGCTTCCCCAAAGTCGTCCTCGGCAATTTCTTTCTGTATCAAAACGACATGACGGGGTTGGACGCTGCGACGCTGGACCTCTACGCGCACCTGCTGGCCTACTTCACCTATCCACAGGCCCGCGCGACCAAATCCGCGCGCGGCGACGAGAGCCTGCTCAACCTGATCAAACAATTCGAGGTTCTGGGGCTGCTCCCGGAGGGTGCGCAGGCCAACATGCCGCTCTTTACGGACGCGCTCCGCGGCGGCAACAAGGCCACCGGCTTCTTCAACGTCTTTCCCGATCCCGACGGCGTGGTGCGCCGCGCGCCGCTGGCCATCCCCTACGGCCGTTCGAAGAACCGCTTGGAATGGGACCTCTACGCTTCCATTGACGTGCAGACCATCCGCTTCTTCCTGGATTTGCCGCTGGAAAAGATTGCGCTCAATTGGGGCGAAACGGGCGTCGAAAGCCTGGAGTTCGGCGCCTCCAATGTCGTCGTACCCGACGAAATCGGCCGCATGATGATCAACTACCAGGGGCCCACCGGCAGCTACAAGTACTTCTCCATCGCCGACGTCGTGAACAAGAACTTTCCGCCGGGCACTTTCAAGGACAAGATCGTGCTCGTCGGCGCCACCGCTACCGGCATCGGCGACCTGCGCACCACGCCCTTCGGCCAACTCGACTACCCCGGAGTGGAAATTCACGCCAACGTGATTGACAACATCCTGAACCAGAAATTCCTGAAACGCGACGCCAATCAGTTCCTCATCGACTTCGCTCTGATCTTTCTGTTCGGCATTCCGCTGGGGATGTGGCTGGCGCTGACGCAGCCCAAATGGATGGCGTCGGGCCTGGTGCTGCTAGTGCCATTCATGGGCCTGGTGCAATATTCCTTCACGCACGGCTCGTGGCTGAATTTTGTGGTGCCCGGCTTTGCCCTGGTTTCCAACACGGGCCTCGTTGCTCTCTACCGCGTGCTGGTCGAGGAGCGCGAGAAGCGCAAGGTGCGCGGCGCCTTCCAACAGTACTTGAGCCCGGAAGTCATCCGCCGTTTGCTGGAAAATCCCGAGCTGGTGAAGCCGCGCAAGACCGAACTCAGCGTGATGTTCAGTGACATCCGCGGGTTCACTACCATCTCCGAACAGCTCGACGCGCAGGAACTCGCCAACCTGCTCAACGTTTATCTCGGCGACATGACCCGCATTGTCTTTCGCAATCAGGGCACGCTCGACAAGTATATCGGCGACGCGGTGATGGCCTTCTGGGGTGCGCCGTTCGAAGAACCCGGGCACGGCGTCAGGGCCTGCCGTTCCGCTCTGCAGATGATGCAGCGCCTCGGTGAAATGCAGAAAGAATGGAAAGCGAAGGGATACCCGCGCCTCGATATCGGCATTGGCATCAACACCGGGATTGCTTCCGTGGGCAACATGGGCTCCGACCTGCGTTACGGCTATACGGCCATGGGCGACTCCGTGAACCTCGCTTCCCGCCTCGAAGGCCTCAACAAGGAATACGGAACGCACATCATCCTGAGCGAGTCCGCCTACAACGGTTCCCGCGCGCCGGATTTTCTTTTCCGCGAGCTGGACCTGATCCGCGTGAAAGGCAAGCTCCAGCCGGTGACTATTTTTGAGCTCGTCGCCTTCCGCGAAGGCGCCCGCGACGCCTTCGACCTGATTGAACTTTTTGGCAAGGGCCGCGCCTGTTACAAGCGCCGCGACTGGCGCCAAGCCCAGGGCCACTTCGAAAAAATTCTCCAGCGCTGGCCCGACGACGGCCCCTCCAAAGTGTTCTACCAGCGTTGCGAGGAATACCTGCTCGAAGACCCCGCCTCCGATTGGGACGGCGTCTACGTCATGAAACACAAATAACCATGAAGCTTCTTTACGACCGCGAAACTGATTCGCTGTACATTGACCTGAACGCGCGTCCGAGCGTGGATTCCCGCGAGATTCAGGACGGCCTGGTGATCGACCTCGATGCGCACGGCCAAATTGTCGGTATCGACATCCAGCACGCCTCTCAAGTCCTGGACTTGGAGACGCTCGAAACGGAATCCCTTCCCACGGCTAGCTTGAAGCTAAGCTAGATCCGTTCCCGGCTTGCGCGACCGCATCATCGCGGCCACCGCCCTTCACCTCGGCCTGCGGCATCGCTCGGGACGAGGGAATCCAGTCGCTGGAAAACACCGTGACCTGGTGAAAAGAACTCTGCGAAAAGTGCAATTCAGCAGCGATTCGAGCTTGCCAGCATTCCTCAACATAGCTTGAACTGCAGCGCCTCATGCGTTAGCATCGGCTGTAACTTCCTAGATATGACAAGATGCGAACCTTAGCTACGCTATTGAGGACAGGAAGCTGGAAGGCGGTCGCCATGAAAATTCCCGTTGGGATTCTTGGCTATCTCGTCCTGCCTTTGTGCGTATTCTCCCAAATGTCCTCAACTTCACAGACTTTAAGATCACCCTGCAAACAGTATTTTGGAGTCATTTGGCAAAGCGAAAAAATACCGGGCGGTTTTATGGCGCGCCTCAGCGAGGAACAGGGAGAGTGGTGGCAGAAGAAGGGGTCCAAGAAGTACCAGTCCGCATGCCTTGATCTCGCAAAGGCCACCTACTGGATTGTGTGGACTAGCGAAACAGAGTCGGTCGAAGTAGATGTCCCCAAAGTCCAGAGCGCAATCACGACCACACAAGTTCCGGCGGTTGTGGGAACGCCTGCTATGCAGGGCGGGAGGCAAATTTCTCCAGCGCCCGTTGGCACTGCAACAGCAACATCCACCGCGGTGTGGACTGAGAATCGTACTGAGACGCGGAGTTACGAGCACGCGTCGTTGTTCGTGTTTGCGACTGACGGAAAACCTCTTCCGGATGGTGGACAGCTTGTTTCCGCGCCGGTTTATTACTCTAAGCATGTGGGAAAGTGGATTTGGAGCAAGCCAACTCGAGACGTCTTCGAGGATGCTCTCAAATTCATAATCGGCCGCGAAGCACGTTGACCTCTTTCCCTGCGTGATTGGGTGCGCCTTCACGGCAACGTCCTATGAACTCCAGTGAACTCCTTGGCTTTGCGTCTTGGGAAAAGTGGTGTAGGAACTCCTCTGAGCATGCTCCGAATAAGCCAGGTGTTTACGTTTTCAGGCTGGTCAGTGGGCGCCCTTTGGAGAGACTGAAGGGCCGTTCGGATCTGATTTACATTGGCTGCACTACAAGGGGCAAACGCACCATCCGAGACAGACTGAAAGATCACCTTGCCGTCCAGCCGCTTAGAAGAAACACAGGCTATCGCTTGCACCGCGTGCAGCAGGAAGTGGGCCCGCTGGAGGTTTCGTGGAAGCCCTTTGAGTCGCACACCGATGCGAAGGAACATGAACGCACGCTGCTCGGGAGATACGAAAAAGACCATATCGAATTGCCTCCACTGAATCGCCAAGAGGCCGGAAAGAAATTGCGCCAGACGGAAGAACTGTTGGATGCAGTTACCCGGGGTCAAGGACAGAAGGTGTTAAAGGAAATCCTGGCGAGGAAAGAGCAAAGTTGAACTACAGCTTCTGCGCAAATACTTGCGCCTTTTGGTCATGCCGCATGGGATGCTGTGGACTCTTCGACTATTGAACTCTTCGACTATTTCTCGTCCAGCCGCACCACAAATGTCGTGAGCTGTTCCTGCGTGCGAAGCTTTTCCGCCAGACGGTTTGCCGCGGCTTCATCAGCCACGCGCCCCACTTTCACGCGGTAAAAGAGTCCCTTCGGCGAGTCGTATTCGCGGACGAACACCGGCTGGTAACGCCGCTCGAGCCGCTGCCGTAGTTTGACGGCGTTTTCCTGTTGCAGAAAAGCGCCCACCTGCACGGTAAACGCGCCCTCCATGGGCGGCGGGCCGTTCACGAATTCCAGCCGCACGCGCGCTACGCCGGTGGCCACCATGTCAATTTCCCGCGCGGCGGCCAGCGACAAATCGATGATGCGTCCTTCCACGAACGGCCCGCGGTCGGTGATGCGCACCTCCGTCTGCTTTCCGTTCCGCAAATTCGTCACCCGCACCATCGTCTGGAACGGCAGCGTGCGGTGCGCCGCGGTGAGCTTGTACATGTCGTAGACTTCGCCGTTCGCAGCCTTCCGCCCGTGATAGGGCACCCCGTACCACGAGGCGTTGCCCTCTTCAATCAGACGCAGCGGCGCGCCCGGCGTGGTCGGAATCGGTTTGGGCTCGGGAAACGGTGAAGTGCTTGGCGGCGCGGGCGGGGCCGATGTGGGAATTCCCCCGCGGCGGTGCCCGCAGCCTCCGGCGGAAATTAGAGCCAGCAGCACGAGCAGGGCGGGCCGGGTGGCAATCCTCACGCCGCGCTCCGCGTCATTCCGGCTTCTCCGCGGAATCCTTGAAGCGGCGTTCCAGGTCGTTGGCCAGCTCGGCGAGTCGAGCGGATGCCGCGCGCAGCGCATCGAGGGTCCCGCGTTTCGCGCCGGGCTTCACTTCCGTTTCGAAGAACGCCTTCAGCTTCTTCATTTCCTCGTCCACGGTCCGGCCGAACTCTTCAAAGTTTGCCATCGTCGCGCTCCGCGCAGTTTTGTGTATTATAGGAACCGTTTTAGTTTACCGCAAGGAAGCACAGTGCCTCTGCCCCTTCGCTGGAAATGGAAACTCGACCGCTTGCGCGAGCGCGCCGCCGCGCTGTTCGGCGCGCCGGAGAAGCCTTCGCGCCCGCGCTTGTGTCCAGCGTGTGGCACGCTGGTGGGCGCGACGGCCACCAAGTGTCACGAATGCGGCGCCAGCATGACATTTTCTCTCGCCGCGGCCAGCCGCACGCTCTCCAGCCTGATTCCGTCGGAGACGCCGGTCACCTACTTGTTCCTCGGCATCAACGTCATCTTGTTCATCTTCAGCCTGGTGCTCTCGATGCAACTGACGGGAGGCTTCTCGGGGATGGGTAATATTTCCGGCCAGGTGCTCTTCCGCCTCGGCGCGCGCGAGAGCCACGCCATTTTCGAGGGTGAGTTCTGGCGGCTGGTGATGCCCATTTTCCTCCACGGCAACCTGATCCACATCGGCTTCAATACGTTTGTGCTGATGGACCTCGGGCCGCAAATGGAGGAGACCTACGGCTCGCCGCGCTATCTCTACCTTTATTTGTTGACGGGAATCTTCGGCAACGTGGCCAGCACCGCCTGGAGCATCCTGTTCCGCGGAGGCTGGGGCATCAGCATTGGCGCGTCGGGCTCGCTGATGGGGCTTATCGGCCTCATGCTGGCGATCACCACGCGCCGCGGCGGCGCCATGATGCAGATGGTCCGCTCACAGCTTCTCAAGTGGATCCTCTATATCTTCGTTTTGGGGCTGTTCGTCAATGCCGACAACGCCGCCCACGCCGGCGGTCTCGCCTCCGGCTTCCTTCTCGGCAAAGTGTTTGCCGACCGCGAGCCCATCGCCGGCGCGGAACGCAAACGCGCCTACGCGCTGGGCTGGCTCGCTGCCCTCATTGTGATCGCAAGCTTCGCATTCATGCTGAAGAGTTATTTCGTGGCGCGCTGAGTTTCTTTGATGATGTCCGGGCTCTGCACCACCATCACCGGGCAGGCCGCCCGCCGGATCACCCGCTCCGTCACCGACCCGAACAGGAAATAATCCAGCTGGCTGCGCCCGTGCTTTCCGATCACCATCAGATCCACGTGGTTGGCGGCGGCGAATTGCAGGATGGCGGTGTGGCTCTTGCCGCGGACGATTTCCGTGCGGATTTTTGCTGCGCTCGTGGCGCTGGCCGCGAGCCGGGCCATCTCTGCGCGCGCGAATTTTTCCATTTCCGCGGATGTGTCCACCACCGGCGCGCCGCTGTACGCTGTGAACAGCGGCACTTCTTCGATCACGTGCAGCAGGATCAGCTCCGCGCTGAACTGCTGGGCGATCGCCGCGGCATAGACAAACGCGTGCCCCGACGTCGCCGAAAAATCCACCGGGCACAGAATCTT
>CAZIWR010000080.1:0-10924 GCA_964542805.1 uncultured Acidobacteriaceae bacterium | reverse complement strand
GTGACCTTCTCGCCGACGACGGCGCCCATCGAGCCGCCGATGAAACCGAACTCCATCGAGCAACAGATGATGTCGCGGCCGTTGAGGCGGCCTTCGGCGGTAAGAATGGCGTCGGCCATGCCGAGTTTTTTCTGCGTGTCCTTGAGGCGAAGCTTGTAGGGCTTGGTGTCCACGAAGCTGAGCGGGTCGTTGGAAGCGAGGGCGGCGTCGTGCTCGGTCCAGGCCGCATCGTCGAGGAGCAATTCGAGGCGGTGGAAGGCGTTGAGCCTGAAGTGATGCTCACACTTGGGGCAAACCTGCCAATTGGACTCGAGGTCTTTTTTCCAGAGAATCGCGCCACAGGCTTCGCACTTGAGCCACATGCCCTCGGTGCGCACGCGGCGCTCGTCGGGCGGGACGGCGGAGTCGATCGATTTTTTCTCGCGCTTGAACCAGGCCATATGAGTTCAGAAAATAGAAAAAAGAAAATAGGGAAACCCAAAACCTGTCCTTTGCCGCCTAGTAGTCGATGCCGCGCTGGGCGAGGATGCCTTTCGTGTACGGGTGCTTGACCTCTTTCATTTCCGTGACGAGGTCGGCGATCTCGACCAGCCGGGGATGCGCGTTGCGCCCGGTACAGATGACGTGAACGCGCTCGGGGCGTGCGGCCAGCGCCGCGGCCACCTTCTCCGCATCCAGCATTTTATAGCTGATGACGTAATTTATCTCGTCGAGAATCACGAGGTCGTACTTATCACTCACGATCTGCGCGCAGGCAAATTCCCAGGCCTCTTCGGCAAGGCGGACGTCTTCAGGATCCGTGTCCGCGCCGCCGACCTTGACGAAGCCGCGGCCCATGACGCGAATTTCAAACTTGTCATCGCCGAGCAGCTTGGCGGTGTCCAGTTCGCCGTAGTGCCAGGAGCCTTTGATGAATTGCACCATGAGCACGCGCAGGCCCTGTCCCACAGCGCGGAAGGCGGTGCCCAGGGCGCAAGTGGTTTTGCCCTTGCCGGGGCCGGTGTAGATGATGAGAAGGCCTTTTCCTTCGGGCATAAGAGCAGTGGCCAGTGACTAGTGACTAGCGAGAACCAGAATAGTGAAGGCGGGAGAAGGAAAGGTCAAGTACAGCAAACAAGTGCAGAGTCGAAGGGCCGAAGAGTCGAAGCGGCGCAAGAATCGTGCGGCAAAGGCAAGACGTGAGAAAATGAAGGCCGTGCGCCGCGTCCGCACGGGGGAGATGCATGGCCACACTACAAGAGTTGGTGGAGGATTTTCTGGCGCAGAAACGGATCGCCATAGTGGGAGTTTCGCGCTCGGACCGAGCGTCGCCGGCGAACGCGATCTGGAAGAAGCTGAGCGGCGCAAGTTACGAAGTTTTTGCGGTGAATCCGCAGGCGGATGAAATCGACGGGCAACGCTGCCACCGGAGCCTGCGTGCGATTCCGTCCGGTGTGGACGGCGTCGTGTTTGCGGCGCCGCCCGGCGCGGCCGAGGAAGTTGTCCGCGAGTGCGCGCAGTTGGGGATCCGGCGGTTCTGGATGCACCGCTCGATGGGAACCGGGAGTGTCTCACCGGCGGCGGCCGAATTGGCAAGGCAGAACGACATCGCGGTGATCGCGGGCGCCTGCCCGATGATGTACGTGCCGCCAGTGGATATTGCGCACAAATGCTTCAAGTTCGTGCTGCGCATCACTGGCGGGCTGCCAAAAACACAATGACCAGAGGCTTTTCTTTGTAGAAGTGTCCCTGTGCTCCGCGCTATCTGCTTCACGGATTTGGCGGCGCTTCGCAGAGGGAAGTGATCTGGCCCGCTTGCGAGGGCGGGAAGAGCAAAACGACGCGGCGATTGCGCTCGCTGGCGGCCTGCGTATCTTCCACCGGTTCGCGCTCGCCTTTGCCGATGACGGCGTCGCCGAGTTTTCCCATGGCGTCCTGTCGAGCGGCCGCGGCGCGGCCGGTGGGCGGCTGTTTGGCTTCCAGGAGTTGGCGCACGGCGGCCAGCCGAGCCTGGAGGATGTCGCGCGCGGCGGGATCCTGCGTGTGGAGCGAAGCCTCCTCGATGAAATAGCGGTACACGGCAAGTGCGCGCTGCTCGGAGAGCCACTGATTGTAGTTGTCGTCGCCGACGCGGTCGGTGTGGCCCTCGTAGCGCACATTAGCTTCAGCAAAAAGCAGCAAGCGGAGCACAGCGAGCTTGGAGAGGTTCTCGCGCGCGGCGGGGTGAAGCTCGAAACTGCCGAAGTCGAAGAGTATGTCCGAGGAGAGGGTCAGGACCAGATTGCCGCCCTGCTGCGTGAGCGAGCCGAGGGCGCCCAACTGGCGGCGGAGTTCGCCGCAAATTTTTTCGCGGTCTTCGCGGAGGCGGGCATTCTGCTCGCCGGCCTGCTTGAGGGCTTGCTCGAGTTCGCCGATGCGACGGTTGAGTTCGAGGATCTTGGCTTGCGCGTCGCTGGCGGCGCTGCGTTCGCGTGCCAGCTCCGCTTCGAGCTGCTGCAGGCGATTGCGGAGGTCGGCAAGCTGCTTGGCGCAATCTTCTTTTAATGCGGCATTTTCCGCGGTGAGGCGCGCCACCTGCTGGCGCAGAGATTCGGCTTCGGCGCGCAGGGCTTCAAGGTCGCGCTCGAGCTGGCGGACGTGAAGCCCGCCGACGGCACCGAGCGCGAGGGCGCGAGCGTTTTCCGCAATCTGCGCGGCAGTGCGCGCGAACTGTACGGTCTCGCCTCGCCGCGCAGGCTCTTTCATTGCGGCCTCCGACTCCTGCAGGAATTTGCGGGCCTGCGCGAGCGTCTGGCGGGTGCGCTCTTCATCAGGCAGCAAGGCGCCGCCTGGCGGCGTGGGCTCGGCCAGGATGCCGGACTTTGCAGCCAGCTCGACGGCTTTGCGGGCCTGCAACAATTCATTGGGCGTGGACGTATCGATGGCGGCGGGGGAAGTGTCGTACTGCGAGTAGTAGGTGTAGTAGAGCAGCTTGCCGGGGACGGGCAGAGCCTTGTTGCTGGTGGCGGCGTTTTCCTGGTTGATGCTGTAGAGCACGACCACCGGGCTGGGATCGTTGACGGCGTAATCGGGCTCGGCGGTGACCATCAGCCAGAAAGTCTGGAAGGGCGTGGTGACGTTGATGCTGACGGGGCCTGTGGCGTCGAAGGTAATCTCGCCGAGATTCATCGCCGCGCCGTCCACGGTGACGGCCCACAGGACGTAGGTGAGGAAATCCTTGCCGAAGCGGCGCGCTGGCTCGAGGCCGCGGATGGCGCCGCGGTTGATGTCGATTTCGGAAAAGCCGGGACGGCTGCCGATCTTCATCTGCGTGGCGGCCTGCGGCATGAGCTTCGTGCCGCGCATTTCGACCTCGGTGGAGCCGGAAAGATGGCGGAAGCCCAGGATCTGACCGCCGGGCTCTTTCACTTCAACCGCCTGCAGCGTGGGAGAAGGCGGAGCGGCCTTCTGGGCCTGCGCGCAGACAGCTTCGGGCGCCAGCCAAATACAAAGTGCAAGAGCGACCACGGTCAAGCGGGCGATTTTTGACATACGGATTCTCCTCGCAGCGCACGGCGACAATGCAGGCAAAACTGCGGCGCGCTCGAAATCGGGCGGGGCTGGAAGCTCCATTCTAACTGATGCGTGGCATCCGCGCGCGAGTCGAAGAAGCAGGTGTGCTCATTTGGAATACGGATGGCCGAAGAGGATGGTGAAGGCGCGGTAGAGCTGCTCGGCGAGGACGACGCGGGCGAATTCGTGCGGCATGGTGAGAGTGGAGAGCGAAAGTTTCAGGTGCGCCTGGCTGCGGAGGTCGTCGGGAAAACCTTCGGCGTCGCCGCAGAGGAAGACAAGTTCCTTGGCGCCGCGGTCGCGGAGGTCGCCGAGCCAGCGAGCAAATTGCGCGGAGGAGAGCTGCTTGCCGGCGGCGTCGAGGAGGATGAGCGTGGCGGCAGGGTCGAGCTTGAGATTGCGGAGCGCGGCAGGAGAGGCGTCGCGGAGCTCCGTGGTGTTGACGGCGCAATAGTGGCGGATGCGGAAAAGATAGTCGTCGAGCAGAGCCCGGATTTCGGGGCGGCGAGTTTTGCCGAGCATGAGGAGACGAATTTTCATGGGAGAAAAGCGAAAATAGAAAATAGAAAATAGAAAATAGGAAAAACGATCCAGCGTTGCCGCGAGCGCAGTGGGGGAGTCACAGAGAGATCCTTCGCTTCGCTCCCCTCGTCCCGCCGTTGCGGGATCGGGGCAAGCAGGATGACGATACGTTTCGTCATTCAGCCCAACCCGTATTTCTTGCGTTTTTCGAGGAGGGTTTTGCGGGAGATGCCGAGGATTTCGGCGGACTTGGAAATTTTGAAATGAGTGGCTTCGAGAGTGGCGGCGATGGCCTGGCGCTCGATGTCTTCGAGGGAACGCAGGGCGGCGACGACGGCTCCAGAAGGCCCGGCGGCGCGGATATGGTCGGAAAAATGTTCCGGGCGGAGGATGGAGTCCGAGGAAAAAACTAAAGCCCGCTCGATAGAATTTTTTAGTTCGCGTACGTTGCCGGGCCAGGAATAAGTTTCCAGCATGCGACGGGCAGCAGCGTCGAAGGCTATGCCCACGCGGGCGTGCACCGCGGCGAAGCGACCGAGCAATTCATCGGCCAGCGGGAGAATGTCCGCGGGGCGCTGGCGAAGCGGCGGCACGGCGATGGTGAAAACGTTCAGGCGGTGGAAGAGGTCTTCGCGGAAGCATCCGGCGGCGACGAGGCGCTGGAGATCGGCGTTGGTAAGAGCGATGAGGCGCGCGTCGATGCGCAGCGTGTCGGTGCCGCCGAGGCGCTCGAAGGTGCGCTCCTCGATCACGCGAAGGAGCTTGGACTGGATGGACGGAACAAGTGCGGCGACTTCGTCGAGGACGATGGTGCCGCCGCGGGCGAGCTCGAGGCGGCCGAGCTTGCGCTCGACCGCGCCGGTGAAGGCGCCCTTCTCGTGGCCGAAGAGCTCGGACTCGACCAGCTCCGGCGGAAGACTGGCGCAGTCGATTTTGAGATAGGGAGCATCGCGGCGCGGACTGGACTCGTGAATGAGGCGCGCGAGCTGGTCCTTGCCACTGCCGCTTTCGCCGGTGACGAGAACGGTGGTGGACGTGGCGGCGACTTTGGTGGCGAGGTCGAGGACGCGGCGAGAAGCAGCGTCGCGGGCCAGCCAGACGATGCGCGGCGGCGTGCTCATGACGAGGCGGCGGCTCCGGAGTCCGACAGTTGCACGCGCGGGGCGGCGCGCCACAGACGCTCGAGGTCGTAATGGAGGCGCGCGCGCTCGGCAAAGACGTGTACGACGAAAGAACCGTAGTCGAGCAGAACCCAATCGGCGGAGCGGCGGTCGCCTTCGCGGCGGGCGTGGCGAATTCCCATCATGGCGAGCTGCTCTTCAATAGCGTCGCCGATGGCGCGAATCTGCGGATGGCTGAAACCGGTGCAGATGAGGAAGTAGTCGGTGAAGGCGCCGAGCTTGCGGAGGTCGAAGAGAGCGACGTCCTGGGCTTGCTTGCTGCGAGCGGCCTCCACGGCGCAGAGGAGTTCAGGACGCAGAGAGTGTGCGATCACAGGTAAAGGCCCTGGCTGAGAATGTATTCCTCCACGGCCACGGGCACAAGCCCATGAATGGGCCGGTGGAGACGGCGGCGACGGCGAACCTCGGAAGAGGAGACGCGGCTCGCGACGCTATCGAGCAGATGCACGTCCGTCTTGCGGAGATGAATAACGCGCGAGGACCGCGGCGCGGAGGGCTTGAGCAATTCCGGCGGAATCAACCGGCGAAGCGGCTCCATGCGGTAGCCCGGGCGGCTGGCAACGATAAAGTCGCAAGCGGCGAGCAGCGCTTCGTGGTTGCGCCACAAAGGGATTTCGAGAAAAGAGTCCACGCCGAGGAGGAAAAAAAGGCGGTCGCCGCGATGTGCCAGGCGGTGGCGGAAACGGCGGACAGTGTCGAGCGAATAGTGGATGCTGCGCCCCGAGAAATCGTCGCCGGCTTCCGCGAGCGAGGGAACGAAGTGAGCGTGGCCGGAGCATGCCAGCGCGGTCATGGCGAAACGATGCGCGAAGGGCGCAGCTCCTTGCTTGAGCTTGTGCGGCGGACGGCCGGCGACGACGAAGTGAATCTCGTCGAGATGAAAACGGCGCTGCGCGGCGCGGGCCACCGCCAAATGGCCGGCGTGAATGGGATCGAACGAGCCGCCGTAGAGGGCGATGTTGCGCGTGCGTAAGGAAGCGCGACGGGCGGCGGAGGAGGTCAACGATCCTCCGAAGGGGCGGACGCAGCTTCCGTATCCGCAGGCTCCGCGGCGGGGGCCAGGAGAGCAAGCGCGTCGGCCATGGCGCGAACGAGCGCGTCCACGCCGTCGCCGGTGGCGGCGGAGATGGCGAAGAACGCGAAGGAGTTTGCGGCGCAAAATTCTTCCAGCGCTTCGAGGCGCGCGCGGTCGGAAGTGGCATCGAGCTTAGTGGCGACCACGAGAAAAGGTTTTTCGGCGAGGGCGTCGCTGGAGGCGCGGAGCTCGCCGCGAATGATTTCGAAGTCGCGCAGGGGATCGCGGTCGTTGAAATCGCTGGTGTCCACGAGGTGCGCGAGCAGGCGGGTGCGCTCGATGTGGCGGAGGAAACGAATGCCGAGGCCGGCACCGTCATGGGCGCCTTCGATCAGGCCGGGGAGATCGGCGACGACGAAGGTGCGGCCGGCGTCGGCCGAGACGACGCCGAGCTGCGGCTCGAGTGTGGTGAAAGGATAGTCGGCGATCTTGGGACGCGCGGCGGAAATGCGCGAAATGAGCGTGGACTTTCCGGCGTTGGGAAAACCGATCAGGCCGACGTCGGCGAGGAGCTTGAGCTCGAGACGCAGGTGGCGCTCTTCTCCGGGATGGCCTTCTTCGAATTCGCGCGGAGCCTGATGCCAGGGTTTGGCAAAGTGGCCGTTGCCGCGGCCGCCGTGCCCGCCGCGGGCGATCACGAAACTCTGGCCGCGAGCGGCGAGGTCCACGAGTTGTTCACCGGATTCTTGATCGTAGACAACCGTGCCGACCGGCACGGTGACGAGCATGTCCTTGCCGGCGCGGCCGTGCTTGTTGGAGCCCTGGCCGGGACGCCCGAGCTCGGCGCGATATTCGGGGTTGTAGCGAAAGCGCAGAAGCGTGTTGTCGTTGGGATTGGCTTCGAGAATGACGCTGCCGCCATCGCCGCCGTCCCCGCCGCTGGGGCCGCCGCGGGGAACGTACTTCTCCCGGCGGAAGGCAACGCAACCGTTGCCGCCGTCGCCGGCCTTGACGATGATTTTGGCTTCGTCGACAAACATCAGTGATTAGTGGCTAGTGACTAGTGGCTAGTGACTAGCGGAGACCAAAACAACGAGACAGTTAACAGTAAGAGGATACGCTAAGGAAGGCAGAGAGACAAAGGCGGACGGAGAAACGGAAGAGAGATCCCTCGCTGCGCTCGGGATGACGGCGAGAAGGTGGCGGCTCAAAAGGGAGAGTCGGGGAGGGTGATGGCGGGGCGGCGGGCGCGGTCGACGGCGTCGAGATGGAGGAGGCACATGGCAATGCCGGCGGCGCCCTGCATGTAGCCGGTCTGAGCGACGAGCTGCTTGGGGGCAAGGCGATGCTCGGCCTGAATCCACTTCAGCGTAAGTGTTGCGCCGCTGCCTTCGCGAGTGGCACGGGAGAGCACATCGGCAGCGACGCGGCGGGCGAAGACGAGATACTCGGGGTCGCGAGTGAGGCGGTGGAGCGTAAGAAAAAACTCGACCACGCCGGCAGAGCCGCAACACTGACCGACGTTATTCCAAAAGCCGGGCGTGGGTTTCTCCGGGATGCCGCTCGAGAGGATGCCGTGAGCACCTTGCTTCACCAACTCCATCCATTTGCGGTCGCCGGTGACCTGAAAGAGGCGGTAGAAGAGCCGCGCGGTGCCGGCGGGGCCGTGGCACCAACCGAGATAGTGGATGTCCTTGGCGAAAGGCTCGTTTTGAAAGATGAGACAGATGCCGCCGTCGGTGACGGCGATGGAGAGCAGGTAGCGCGCGCCGGCGAGAGCCGCGTCGAGAAATTTCTTCTGCCGGGTTTGTTGATAGAGCGTGGCCAGGAAATAGGCGACGCCGGCAGTGCCGTGGGAGAAATTGGGCATCAGGCGGGCGAACGTGGGGTCCATGGCCCACTTGAGGCCGCCATTTTCCGGACGGCCGAGCTCGATGAGGCGCAGGCCGGCTTGCACGGCGAGGTCTTTAGCGGAGTTGTCGTTGAGCACGCGCGCGGCGTAGAGCAGAAAGAGGCCGATGCCGGCGGAACCGAAGATGATGTCGGTCTTATCGCTCCACTCGATGCCGGAGCCCGCCTTGTGCGCGCGCTGGCGGAAGAGTTCAAGGCAGCGGAGCGCGCCCTGACGGAAAGCGGGATTCTTCGTGGCCTTGTAGGTCTCGATGATCGCGAAGGTAATGCCGGCCAGGCCGGTGTAGAGGCCGGGGTCATTTTCATTTTCGATGCGCGCGAGAAGGGAGTTTGCGCCGGAGCGGGCG
This sequence comes from uncultured Acidobacteriaceae bacterium, assembly GCA_964542805.1. Taxonomy (GTDB): domain Bacteria; phylum Acidobacteriota; class Terriglobia; order Acidiferrales; family UBA7541; genus JACQDE01. The sequence goes on along the minus strand of CAZIWR010000080.1, from coordinate 2,417 downwards.
GCGTCGAGAAAAGCCGCGTCACCCGTGGCGTGATAGGCCTCGAGATAGAACAGAACGATGCCGGGCATGCCTGTGTAGAGGTTGTAGCTGAGGGATTTGGGGTCGCGGGGGTCGGAGGGCCATAGCGTGCCGGCGCCGGTGCGCTGCGCGGAGGCGCGGATCCAACGCTCGGCGGCGAGGGCGGCGTCGAGGTATTCGCGGGATGCGGGGCTGCGGGGAAGCGCAGGGGGCGCGACGAAAGAAACCACGAGCAGTGCAGCCAGAAAAGATGCCCAGCGCGATTTGTGAACAGGACAGCGCATGGCGGAGAATTCGCGAGGAAGAATATGCCCGGCTGAAGCCGCGCGCTACAAGAAAATCGGCGCCCCAATGGACGCCGGAAAGTACTCAAAAAGAAGAGAGATCCTTCGTCCGCCTACGGCGGACTCAGGATGACAAGCTCGCTGAGGATGACAGATCGCAGTAAGTGTTACGCCTTGGCGGCGCTTTCAGCAGGGAGGACACTGATGAAACGGCCCATGCGGCCCTTGTCTTCGAAGTGCACGATGCCGTTGATGAGAGCGAAGAGAGTGTCGTCTTTGCCGCGGCCGACGTTGAGGCCGGGCTTGCGCTTCGTGCCGCGCTGGCGGAGGAGAATGGTGCCGGCGTTGACGAGCTGTCCGCCGAAACGCTTGGTGCCGAGGCGCTGACCCTGGGAGTCGCGCCCGTTGGTAGATGAACCGCCACCTTTTTTGTGTGCCATGGCTGAAACCTCGAAAAGCTAAAATCCCCGCTTCTGAAGAGGCGGGCTACAGGTTGATATCTTTGACCTCGACGGCGGTGTAGTTCTGCCGGTGGCCGCGGGTGATCTTGTACTGGTTGGTCTTCTTGTACTTCATGACCATTTCTTTGGCGTGGCGGCCGTGCTCCACAATCTTGCCGGTCACCGTGGCGCCGGTCAGGGTTTTGCCCGCGAGCATCTTGTCGTCGTCGGTGCGGACGGCGAGAACGTCGTCAAAGGTGATTTTGCCGCCGACCTTTCCGGCCAGGGTCTCGACCTTGATCGTTTCTCCGGGGGCCACGCGATACTGTTTTCCCCCACTACGAATGACGGCGTACATGCTGCCTCCGAATGCCAAAGACAAACTCAAATTATACGAGGAGACGGGAAAGGCGTCAATCAAAACCGAAGGTAAAGGGTTGAAGGTTTAACGGTTAAAAGGAGGGAGTCGTAGAGCGCGGACCGAAGAGGAAAAGCGTTCGCCCGAGCTTCGCCGCGGAATAGCTGGGGGTGGAGGAAAAGGAGCCAGTGGTACGGGGGTACCATTGCCGTTGGCAATCAAGTTCTAGTACTTATAGGACTAATGGAAAAAGACCGCATGGAGGAACTTCGAAACATATGAGTGTCAATGGAAGCGGCGAGTTGAAAAAGGCTGCCAGCCGCGCCTTTTTGCGCAGCCTGAACATTCTGCTTAAGTTCACGCGACTCTACGGGTTCGAACACGTCCGCACCGCGGTGCAATTCAAAACCGCGTGGGTCGAGTTGATGAGCGCGATCGCCAACGATATGGAAGGCGGGCTCCTGCTCGGGGTATCGGAGTCGAAGCTCTTGCTGGACGGGGTGCCTATGGAGGCTTCACCAGCCGAACGGAGCTTCGCGGAATTATTGACGCAGGCGGGGCTGGCCAGCATTTCCTTCACATCGAAAGTAACCAAGGAAGAATTCACGGAACTGGTAAAGGCAATTGCATTGGCGGGCAACAAGGCGGCGGAGGTTGGGGCGCGGCTCAAGGCGGCGCTTGGAGACAGCACGCGTTGCGGGATCAAAGTGAATGAAATTCGATTCGTGGCTGAGGATCCGTCCAACCCGCGCGCCGCAATGACGGCGGAGCTTGCGGCGCAGTCGCTGGGAGCCAACGCGACACAAGTGCGGGAGTTGATGAACGATCCGCAAAAGCTGCTGCAATTGATCGTTGCGGCAGAAGGCGAGGGAAAGGCAGGCCCGGGCGCCGGAAACGCCGGCGATGCTCATGGGACGGGCTCCGGAGCAGGCGGCGAGGTGAAGGAAGATGACGTCGTGAACGTGGTGCGCTTGCTGACGGGCGTTCAAAAGGCGAGCGACCAAACGGCCACGGCGCAAGAACAGGGTGAGCTAAAAAAGAAGTTTCAGGAACTGCCGACGAGTTCGCAGGAAATGCTGCGTCAGGCGCTGGCCAACCTGCCGGCAACCGGGAAGGCGGACAGCACGACGCTGCTGAAGCTCGCCGAGCACATGGCCATCCGCGTGGCGATGAAGCGGTACGAGCGTGGCGAGGTGAAAGTGAACGCGGTGCGGCACATGCTGGATCGCATGGGCGGCGAGATCGAACACCTGCGCAAAATTCTGAAAGCGCATGAAGAAAAGATGAGCAAGTCCGGGGTGATGGTGGAATCGCATG
>CAZIWR010000079.1:0-11000 GCA_964542805.1 uncultured Acidobacteriaceae bacterium | reverse complement strand
AAGGATACGTCACCGATGAAAAAGTCTCTGCTGTTCTTAGTTCTGTTCGCGCTGGTCGGCGCCGTGCCGTCATCCGCACAAAACACCCAAAAGAAACCGCCCGCGCCACCTGCCAAATTGAAGTACGAAATCGCCACCTTTGCCGGTGGCTGCTTCTGGTGCATGCAGCCTCCGTTCGACTACGCGAAGGGCGTCGTCTCCACCGTCGTCGGCTACACCGGCGGCAAGGAGAAGAATCCCACCTACTCTGAGGTTTCCAACCGGCAAACCGGGCACCGCGAATCCGTGCAGGTCACCTTCGACCCCGCGCAGATCTCCTACGACCAGTTGCTCGATATTTTCTGGAAAAGTTTCAATCCGACGCAAGCTGACGGGCAATTCGCCGACATCGGTCCGCAGTATCGCGCCGCGATTTTCTTTCACAACGAAGAGCAGAAGCGCATCGCCGAGCAGTCCAAAGAGCGGCTGGGAAAATCCGGCAAATTCAAGAAGCCCATCGTGACGGAGATTCTGCCTGCGTCCACGTTCTGGCCGGCCGAGGAACATCACCAGAAGTACTACCTGAAAAGTCCGGGCGAGTACAATCGCTACAAGGTCGGCTCCGGCCGCGCCGGCTTCCTCCACGCCACCTGGGGCGACGAAGTGAAGCACTAGCTTCGAAACTCGAAACTCGCGTTACCTCCCGCGCCCTTGTTATTCTGAGCGAAGCGAAGAATCTGCTGTTTGCCGGTTTGTCATCACCGATTTTCGCGTTTCGATTTTCGTGCCCGCAAAGCTGGCTTGTCGTTTTGCGGCGCTTCCTCTACACTAAAGACAATCGCAGTTTGCTGCGAACAATGGCGCTATGGTGCAACGGTTAGCACGCGGCCCTTTCAAGGCCGAAATGCGGGTTCGATTCCCGCTAGCGCTACCAAGTTCCCGCACTTCTGACGACTGATAAGCTACCTCCTCCTTGCTACATTTGTGTTTATCCGCGTTCAGCTGCGGTTCCATTTCTTTTTCCGCCCAGTGCAAAAGCGGACGCCCAATGCGAATTCTGGCAAAATAGGCGTATGCGCGAGACCGACTGGACCCTGCGGCCCCTCGACGACGAACTTGGCGAAGCCCTGCGCGCCGAACTGCTCGCCTGGCCAGAGGTGAAGTCGCGGCCGATGATGGGCTGCCTCGCGTTTTTCCACAAAAAGAATTTTCTCGGCGCCTACGTCAACCGCAATCTGCCGAAGAAAAAGCCCGAATGGGTAAACCGCCCCGATGAGTCCACTTTTGTCTGGGTGCGCCTGCGTCCCGACGACGCGGCGCGCGCCATGAAGGTGCCCTGGCTCAAGCAGTGCCGCTTGGAATTTGCCGGCTGGGTGGAAATTCCGCTCGACTCGCGCAAAATGCTCGAAGAAGCCGTGCGCTGGTTCGGCCGCGCCTACGAGCGCGCCGCTCCGTCGGCAAAGAAACGCGTTTCGCGCGCGCAAGAGTCCGCGCAAACGCTCGCGCAAAAAGAAATGATCTCCGATCAGAAACCGAAAGTTCGCAGATGACTCCGCGCAGAGAATCGCCATATTTGACCAAACGTTTTGACGACGCGTTCCTGCTCGCACACGCGCTGCATGGCACGCAGGGACGCAAGGGCACCACGCGGCCGTATATCGCGCACCTCATGGGCGTCACGGCTATCGTTCTCACGCACGGCGGCGACGAGGACCAAGCCATTGCCGCGCTGCTTCACGACGCGGTGGAGGACTCCGGTGGCGCGCCCACGCTCGAGAAAATCCGTGCGCAGTTTGGCGAGCGCGTCGCGCGCATCGTCGAGGGCTGCACCGATAGCGACCAGACGCCGAAGCCGCCATGGCGCGCGCGCAAAGAGAGTTACATCGCGCACGTGCGCTCTGCGCCTGCCGAGGTGCAGCTTGTCTCCGCTTCGGACAAGCTCTACAACGTCCGCGAAATTCTTTCTGATTATCGCATGATCGGCGAGCAGGTCTGGCGGCGATTCCACGGCGGCCGCGACGGCTCGCTCTGGTATTACCGCGCGCTCGTGGACGCCTTCCGCGCGGGCCCCGCCTCGCCCGAGATGTCGCGCCTGGTAGACGAGCTGGATAGCGAAGTCTCCGAGCTCGAACATCTCGCGCGGAGCTGAGGACAACCCGCGGCATTGATTTGCTGTTGCTTGCCGCTGACCGTTCTTTGTAGCAGAATGGCCGCAAGCTCGGATCCGGAACGGAGAGATGAATAGCACGCCAAGCTCCCGCCAACTCTTCACGATCGGACACTCGAACCTGGAGTGGCCGACATTCGCACAGACTCTTCTCTCTTTTGGAATTGAGCTCCTGGTGGATGTGCGCAGCCGCCCGCACAGCTCCCGCTTTCCCCAATTCAGCCAGCCGGAATTTGAAGGCGCGCTTCGCGAGGCCGGTTACCTCTATCTGTTTCTTGGTGAAGAGTTGGGAGGGCGTCCGGAGGATCCGAAAGCCTACGGCTCGAATGGCGTAGTGAACTATTCAGTGCGTCGCCGTGCGCACGACTTTCAGCGCGGAGTCGATCGAGTACTGGCTGAAATGCAGCAGCGCACTCTCGCGCTCTTGTGCGCTGAGGAAGACCCTCTAAGTTGCCACCGATTTCTCATGGTGTGTCAGGAATTGGTGGCGCGAGAAGTTGCGCCGCAACACATCCGCAAAGGCGGCGTTCTCGAAACGCAGCGGGAAGCGGAGGACCGGCTGCTGGACGCTCATCATTTTAGCGATGTGACCACCGAGTCGCTTTTCCCGGCAGGCCGCGCCGCCGCGTTGGATGACGCCTACGCTGCACAGGCGCAAAAGTGCGCCTTCCGTGTGGATCCCCAGACCGTGGATGTTTGGTAGCGGCCGGATGAAGATCACGCTCTGTACCATCGGTTTTGCGGGCAAGTCCGCGGAAGAATTCTTTCGCCTGCTGCGCGAAGCCGGAGTGCAGAAAGTGATTGACGTCCGCGAAAACCGCGTCGGGCAGCTCTCCGGCTACGCGAAATACCCGGACATCGAGTTTTTTCTGAAAGCCATCGGGGGAATGAGTTATTCTCACCAGCCGCTTCTCGCCCCCAGCCCCGAAATCCGCAAGGCGTACCAGAAAGGAAAGGACTGGGCCGTTTACGAGCCAGCTTTTCTAGCGCTCATGCGTGAGCGTGGCATTCCTGAAGCCATCGAGCCGGCCAGCTTCGACGGCATGATTGCTCTGCTGTGTTCCGAGCCGGGACCGGAAAAGTGTCACCGACGGCTGTTGGCAGATCTGCTTTCGCAGCACTGGCAATCTCTGGGCCATTCCGTGGAAATCAAACACCTCGTTTCTGTGCAACCTGTCGCACCAAAAAAGAGGAGGAAGCGATCCGGTGGCAATCACGGAGCTAATCCTCAGTGACATCACACGGATGGGGCACGGCTTCTGCGTAATCGGATTGGAGCGAGCCGAAAACGGCTATCGTTCGGTTCGTCCTCTACCGCCCTTTGCGGATTCGTGGCCTGCTCCATTTCCTTTTCATCGCGGAGATGTAATTCAGTTTGATCTGTACCCCGTTCCAGTGACCCGGCCACATATCGAGGACAGGCGCTCGCAAGGGCAGCCCAGAGTCTTGCGGCGGGTTTCCGAAAATGAGCTTGTGAAATTTCTTCGCCAGGCCGAATGCAGTGCAATATTGAACGGCTTGTTCGGCTGCGACGTCCACGAGAATGTCAGAGGAAGCGGTATCTTCGTGCTGCCAGGGCAAGGGCAACGGTCCATCTGTGGATGCGAAATAAACAATGTTCGATTCGAGATTTTTCCGGACGAAGTGCGGGCCATGATTTTGTTGCCCTCAGGTGTAGTCCTGCGTGACTTTCCCCTGGTGGATCGCGACTGGAGGAACTTCATCGATCTCGCAATTCAGCAAATGGCTGGAGCCAACCGGCTTCAGCGCGTTCAGCGTTTCTTGAACAGCAAGATTGCCGAAATATTGTTGAGCACCACGGACCCTTTCGCACGCATCGGCCTCACTCGTATTCACAATGACCGCCATTGGCTGATGCTCGACACTTTGATTCCTCTGCCACAAACGAACTGGCTGAATGATCTCCACTAAGCGCGAGAGCAAGGCTCGGACATAGGAGTGCCGGATGGAAGGGAATCGTGATCGATCCGAAAGCGGCTTGCGCCAGATTGTAAAGGACTGCCTGCAACGCACCCTACGGCCGGATCAGGTGTTTCCGGCGGATGATGTGGATTGGATTGCAAGTGGGTTGCTGGATTCCATGGGCCATGTCGATGTGCTCCTGTGCATTGAAAAAGCGGCAGGGCTCACCGATTTTTTCAGCCGTGTCGAATCCTCTCCCCCCACAACAACGGAAAAGGTCCTCGCCGCTCTGCAAGCTGCCGTGAACCAAGAAACCCCTAGTCATCAACTGCAAGCAAAACGCTTGCAGGATAGTTTTGCCGCTGCCGCAGAAATAGTGGGCTGGGGATTCATGGTGGGCCCACAGCGCGTGGAGGCCGCAAGCGTGGAGCGCGAATTCGGCATGCCGCCCGGCACCATTAGCGAGCGGGCCGGGATTGAGTCCGTCGCGCGCGCAGGTGCAGATCACTCTGAGCTAAGTCTGGCCATCGCTGCTGCTAATGCAGCTCTCAAGCGAGCAACGATGGATGCAAGCGACCTGGACTGGCTACTCACCACCAGTGAAACTTTCACAGAATTGCCGTCCCTCGGCTCACTACTGCATTCGCGCCTGCTGCTGCGAGATTCTTGCGCCGTCCTGGATGTGGGCGGCGCCTGCGTTGGCTTGCTGAACGCCCTGGCAATTGCTCAATCGCTGTTGACCTCCGGCGTGGCACGACACATCCTCGTTGTCACTTCCGATGTCCACAGTCAATGTTTGCAGCCCGGGCGCATTGCGGGTGAATTCGGAGGACTGTTTGGCGACGGTGCGAGCGCGTTTGTGCTCCGACGCCCGAAGGAGGGCAGTGATTCCTCTCGATTCCGCCTCGGTGAATTCCAATTTGGCTGTGCGGGCACGTTTTCTTCTGCGCTGGCTATTCGCCCGAATCCGGATGGAACCATGCTGCTCAAGTTTGATGGAGAAGCACTAGCCCGCGCCGCGGTGAATCGGCTGGAGAAAATCATTTCAGATCTCGAAGTACAGTCCGGCCATCGTCGCGAAGAGGCGTACAGCTTTGCCACTCACCAGCCTAACCCGCGCCTCGTGGAAATGCTTGCACGGCAGGCAGGCATACCGCTCGACAAATTCCCCGTTGTTGCGAAAGTGTATGGAAACTTGGGATGCTCCACGTGCGGGGTCGCGCTGTGCATGGCTCTGAGCGCACAGGATGCTCAGGCACGTGCAGAGCAGGGGCCGATATTTCTGGCTGCGGTCGGTCCTGGGATGCTTTGGGGCGGCGGTGTTGTATTCTGAGCGCGCGTGAAAGGATATTCGCAATTCATGGTTGACGAAAAGCTAGCCTCCGATCTATTGCGCGATCTTGTGGCCATTGATTCGGTGAATCCCTCGCTGGTGGCGGGAGCGCGCGGAGAGCAAGCCGCCTCGGAATTTCTGCGTGATTGGTTGCGGGGGCAGGGAATTGCCGCGGATTTGCAATTCGCCGCACCGGGCCGGCCCAACGTGGTGGCGACGATCGGTGGTGCAAGCGGCAGTGCTGCCGGCGCGTGCCCGGCGCTGCTCATCGTTGCGCACATCGACACTGTCGGCGCGGGCGATATGCCCGACCCTTTCACTCCCATCGAGCGCGAGGGCCGCCTCTATGGCCGCGGCGCGCTGGACATCAAGAGCGGCGTCGCGGCGATGTGCGCCGCCGCAATTTCCATTGTGCAAAGCGGTGCAGCGCTACAGCGCCCGTTTACGATCGCCGCCGTGGTGGACGAAGAGTGCAACAGCATCGGCACCGAAACGCTGCTGAAGCAGTGTACCGCCGAAGCCGCCATCGTACTCGAGCCTACCGACCTGAAACTCGTCATCGCGCACAAAGGTTACGCGTGGTTTGAAATTGTCACGCACGGCCGTGCCGCGCACGGCAGCTTGCCCGGCGAAGGTCGCGACGCCATCCGCATGATGGGCCGCGTACTGGAAAAGCTCGACGCCATGGATTGCGCCATTCAATCCAAGCCGCCGCATTCTTTGCTGGGCACTGCGTCGCTCCATGCTTCGCTCATCGAAGGCGGCCAGGAGCTGTCGAGTTATCCGGCAGAGTGCCGTTTGCAGATCGAGCGACGCACGTTGCCCGGCGAATCCGCTGCCGCGATCGAATCCGATTTGCGCGCACTGCTCGACGATTTGCACGCGCGCGATGCCGAATTTCGTTCCACGCTGCTAGCCATGTCTTCGCGCCCGGCTTACTCCATCGAGCCTGAAGCGCCCATCGCCCGCGCGGCGGCCGCAGCGATTCTTCACATCACCTCGTCGGCTGAGCTCGCCGGCATGTCCGCCTGGACCGACACCACGCTTCTCGCCGCCGCGGGCATCCCCGGAGTGGTTTTCGGCCCGCGCGGCCGCGGCCTGCACGGCGCAGAGGAGTATGTTGAGATGGACTCCGTCACGACATGCGCCGAAGTTCTGCGTAATCTCATTCAGTCGTTCTGCGGAAGCTAACTCCTGCGCGTTCTTCGCATGAAGGCGCAACATGGCCGCTTATTTTGGAACTTCCAGATTGAAACCTTTTGATACATCCTGCTGACGATACTGCGAGAATCAGCCATCGATTCGACTGCTCATGGAAGCGGCTAATTGTCCAGTTTTCATCGAATTGAGACCTGCGAAGTGTTGAGTGGCCACGTGCTTGCTCAATAGGAACACGTGCTATTGACAAGTGGCCCGCTTGGGTAGAAAAAGGGACTTGCCCTATGAACAGCCAAACTAAGGATGGTCCTCCAGTGCTCACTTGCCCTTCTCGCTTGCGGGCGCGTCGCGGATTCAGCATGCTTGAGCTGCTGATCGTCGTCAGCATCATTCTTATCGTGACCGCCATTTCGTTTCCTGCCGTCACGCGCTCGGTTCGCGCTTACCGCCTGAGCGGTGTCGCAGCCAACGTATCCAGCACACTGCAACTTGCGCGTTTTGACGCCGTGCGACTGAACCGCACCAACCCGCCGCTATCATGGCGGACGGTGGTCCAGGGAAATCAAAACTTTGTATGGATTGACAGGAATGGCAACGGCGCGCCGGACCCCACCGAACCGCAGATAACATTTTCCACAGAGATTCGGTTCCTTCCTGCAGGCACGGGGCTGTCCGTTGCTTCGATGGGTTACGTGAATACGCAGGTTTCTCCGGCGGCAGTGGCGTTCGACGCCCGCGGTACCGTTAACTTCGGTGTTGCGGCACCGGTGGTTTACGTTTTCGTGTTCGCCTATCCCAACCGGCTCGCGGAAGGCTATACCGCGGTTAGCCTGCTGCCCTCCGGCAAGACGCAGCAATGGCGCGCCACCTCAAACGGGCCCTGGCAGAAAAGGTAGGTCAGAGATGAAATTCATGAATCTACGCAGCATTCGATTCCATCCGGCTTCTGTTCGAGAGCGCGGGTTCACCCTGGTGGAGCTGGCTGTCGCCATGGCGGTGCTGCTGTTCGGCATCGCGGCGGTGGCCCAGCTGATTCCGATCTCCATCCAGTCCAACATGCGCAACCGCTACGACTCGACGGCCGTGGTGATGTCAGAGCGGCTGTTGAATCAAATGGTCAACCAGCCGCTCACCGCCACGCAATTCATCGATGTCTACGACAATAACCGCGTGATCATGCTGGGCAGCGTCGCGGCGAATGGCCTCGTGGGAAATCCCATTGCAGTAGTCAGTGCGATTCCCGGCGGCCCGGCCAACCTGGTGCGCGTGAATTTTACGGCGGCAGCAGTGGCGAACTACAACTTCACCGCTGCCGATCCGAACGCCGCGGTGCAGGCCATTCGTTACGAGGTGCGCTGGGCGGTGATCACCAACATGCAGGGCACGACTGTGGTGTCCAAGCGTTTTCTGGTTGGCGTGTGGAAGCGCGATCCGCGCAACGTGACGTTGCCGGTAACCGTGGAAGCGTGGGTGCAGCGATGACCAGCCAAAAGAACTGCCGGCAGGGCTTCTCCTTGATCGAAATGCTCGTTTCGGTGGCCGTGTTTACAGTGGTGATGGCCGCCGTGTTCAGCCTGCTGATTGCTTCCCAACAGCGTTACCAGGCGGAGTCCGAGCGTTTGGACACTTTCCAGACTGCGCGCCAGGCCATCGATCTCATGGTCCGCGATATCCACATTGCCGGCTACCCGCCAGCCAATGCCTTCAGTCCTGCAGTGCAGGCTGCGAATCCGGAGCGCGTAGCCCTGCCGTTCGGCTGGAGTCCGAATTATCCGGCTGCGCCCTGCACGGTGGGCGTCAATTGCAGTGCCACGGGTGGCCCGGGTCCTTTCGATTTGATCATCGAGACGGATGTGGATCCTTTGGCCGCCAACGGTGTGGAGTGGATCCGCTATCGCCTGAATGGCACCACGCTGGAGCGTGGCATGGTCACCAAGACGGTCGGCGGCGATCCGGCGAACACGACGCAGCTCTTCATGGTGCCTTACGTTGAGAATGTGATGAACAACACCAGCGTGGCGCAGATGACCAACCTGCGCGGCTTTTACAACGGGCTTTTCCCGGGAGACCTCCCCGTGCCCGTGTTCACTTACCAGTTTGATGGAGCCGCAAACGTTCCGGGCGCCATTCGCACCGTCAACATCACGCTCATTGTTCTTTCGCCGAACGTGGATCCGAAAACACGTCAGCCGATTCTGGTTACGCTTACCGGCTTTGCTCGACGGGTCAATCCGTAAAGGAAGGTCAGCCATGCGCTCTACAATGCAAAACACCCCGGCCCAAGCACAGAAAGGCGTCGCCCTGCTGATTTCCATCTTTGCTCTGCTGCTCATCAGCGGCGTTGCGGTGGCGCTGGTGGTCATGTCCGGCACGGAGACCTCCGTGGCCGCCAACTACCGCAGCTCCACGCAGGCTTTTTACGCCGGGTACGCCGGACTGGAGGAAGTGCGCGGCCGGCTCTGGCCGGGGCATCCCAATTCTCTTTTTGCCGTCGCCAATTTTCTCCCGCCCGTGGGGACGGTTCTTGCCGTCGATCAGGTTCGCTACATCCTGAACCCGTCTCCGGGTGAAGTCGTGAACCCCACCAACTTGGTGGCGAACAACCCGCATGCTGACTTCGAGTACCAGGTGGAATTCGGGGTTGCGGTCACGACGAGGACCGTGCGAGGCACCAACTCGACCTCCAATCTGGCCCTGGTCAACACTCCGGGCCCGCTCTTCAAGTGGGTCCGCCTCAATGCCTTGACCGAACGCGCCATGGGAATTGACGTGAACGGCGATGCAGTCCTGGACGCAGTTACCCCCTTATACTATGACAACACCAGCCGAAACCTTACGGGCACAGGTCGCCAGGTCTTTCGCGTGACCACCCTCGCCGTCATGCCCAACGGCAGTCGCCGGATTCTTCAGTACGACCTTTCCGCCATCTATCTGGACCTCCAATTCGCCTCCGCACTTACTTTTGACGGGCAGGGCTCCGCTCTTTTCCCGGCCAACTCCAACGTCTACACCGTCAATGGCAACGACAGCGCTTCCTGCGGAACGCCAGCCGAAGCGCCGCGCCCCGCCGTCGGCGTGGTGAACCCCGGCGACGATGTGGCCATCACCGCCGACATTGTGGACGCCAACCGCGCCTCCAAGTACACCGGCAGCGGGGCCGCGCCCGATGTGCAGCAGGTGGCACTCGCGCCCAACCAGCAAACCGTCTCATCGTTGGAAGCTTTAGTTGCCACTATCCAGGCAAACGCCGATCAGTTCATTCAGGGCCCCGCCACCAGCCTGCCCAATATGGGCACCGCTGCATCTCCTACCATTACCGTCGTCAAGGGCGATTTGGACCTCCAGGGCGTACAGACCGGATACGGCATTCTTGTGGTAACTGGCAACTACACCGCAGGCGGTTCGGTGGGCTGGCGCGGCATCGTGCTTGTCATCGGGGAGGGCACCATGACCGTCAGCGGCGGCGGCAACAATTCCTACGAAGGCGCTGTGCTGCTGGCCCGCACACACAATCGCGATCCGCAGGGCGAGGGGAACGGGAGCCTGCTCCCCGGCCCCGCTCCCGGCGTCACGCTTCTCGATTGGGCGGGCGGCGGCGGCAACGGCGTACACTACGACAGTTGCACAATCCGCAACGCGACCAGCAACGTCGTCTACCGCGTGCTATCCTTCCGGGAGATATCCGAGTAGGCGGTGAGAGGAGTTCCCATGAAGCGGACGATGCAGCTCCTGATTTCGGCTTCGGCGCTTTGCATCTTTGCCTGCGCCGCGGGCGCGCAGCAGGCCCCGCCGCCAAAAACCGAACCGGCTAAGCCCAAAGCCAAGCGGGTTTGGACCAACGACGACGTCACCACTCTGCGCCAGCCGTCCGATGTCTACGAAGAAGAAAAGCGCCTGATAGCCGAAGAAGCAGCTGCCAAGGCCAAGGAAAAACCTGCTGCGGGAGGCGCCGCGGCACAGAAACCTATGTCGCGGGAGGAAAGAATCCTCCCCAAGACTCTGGAGGAAGCGGAGAAGCGCGTTGCGGGAAAAGTCTACGAAATTGAACAAGAGCAGGAGTACATCGAACGCCTTCGCAGCGAGTTTGCCGAGGCCACCACGGACGAAGCTCGCGCCGCCCATCAGAAAAGATTGGACGCCGCCATTGCCTTGCTCGAAGAATCCAACGCGGAATTGAAAAAGATCGACGCGCGGCTGCAGGAATTCCGTGCTAATCCGTCTGCCCAACCTGCCGCGCCGTCGGATGCTGCCTCCCCGGAGATCGCGGAACTTGAAAAACAAATCGAGAGTAAGCGGGACAAAATTGGAATTGCCACAGACCAAATTGCACAACTTCGCGAGGCCATCGCCAAAACCGATGCGCCGACCACTCGCGACGCCCTGCAGAAAAAACTGGACGGCTTCCTTGCCCTGCTCGAAAAGACCAGCGCCGAATTGAAG
>CAZIWR010000078.1:2459-11082 GCA_964542805.1 uncultured Acidobacteriaceae bacterium | reverse complement strand
TCCGCCGGAGCGAGGAGCTGACATGGCCCAGCACTCCGTCATCGGCAAACCACTGGCCATGATCGAATCGGGCGCCAAGGTCACCGGCCTCGGCAAGTACGCTGACGATCTTTCTGTGCCCGGCATGTTAATCGGCCGCATTCTGCACTCGCCGCACGCGCACGCTGTCATCCGCTCGATCGACACTTCCGCCGCCGAAGCCTTCCCCGGCGTGAAGGCCGTGGCCACCGGCAAAGACGCGCCGCGTCCGTACGGCATTCTGCCCATCGGCCACGATGAATGCGTCTTCACCAAGGACAAGGCCCGCTACATCGGCGACAACGTCGCCGCCGTCGCCGCCACCTCCGCGGAAATCGCCGAGCAAGCGCTCGACCTTCTCCGCGTGGAATACGAAATTCTTCCCGCGTGGTTCGATCCGCTCCTCTCCATGGAAGCCGCCGAGCACTGGCTCTTCGCCGAAAAGCCACGCAACATCGAGAAGGAATATCACCACAATTTCGGCAACGTGGACGACGGCTTCGCGCAGGCCGCCTTCGTCCGCGAGCAGCGCTACTTCGCCGGCGAAGTCAATCACGCCGCGATGGAGCCGCACTCCACGCTGGCCATCTGGGAGCCCGACGGCCGCCTCACCGTGCATTCCTCCACGCAGGTGCCTTACTACCTGCACCGCACGCTCTCTGACGTCCTCGAAATGCCCATGAGCCAGATTCGCGTGATCAAGCCGCTGATCGGCGGCGGCTTCGGCGGCAAGAGCGAAGTGATCCCCATCGAAATTGCCGCCGGTGTGCTCGCGAAGAAAGCCAAGCGCCCCGTTAAGATCACCTATACACGCGAGGAAGTTTTTCTCGCGCACCGCGGCCGCCCCATCACGGTTGCGGACATGAAAGTCGGTCTCACCCGGGAAGGGAAGATCACCGCCGTGGCTGCGCGCGTCGTGCAGGACGGCGGCGCCTACTGCGGCTACGGCCCGGTCACGGTGCTGTATTCTGGCGCGCTGCTTGGTGCGCTTTACGACATTTCCAACGTCCGCTACGACGGCTTCCGCGTGCTCACCAACAAGCCCGCCTGCGGCGCTATGCGCGGCCACGGCACCGTCAACGTCCGCTTCGCCTTTGAATCCTTGCTCGACGATCTCGCGCACGACGCCGGCCTCGACCCCGCAGACGTTCGCCGGCGCAATCTCTTGCAGGCGCCGTGCATCACCGTCAACGGCCTACGCGTGACCAGCTATGGCTTGCCCGAGTGCATCGAAAAAGTTGTCGAGCGCTCTGGCTGGAACAAAAAGCAGGGAAAATTGCCATACGGGAAGGGCATCGGCATCGCCTGCAGCCATTACGTCAGCGGCGCCGCCAATCCCATCATTCGCTCCAACATTCCGCACACCACCGTGCATATGAAGATTGATCGCGACGCTGCCGTCATCGTCTTCACTGGCGCCTCCGAAATCGGCCAGGGCTCGGACACCATGCACGTGCAGATCGCCGCGGAAATTCTCGGCGTGCGCACCGAGCGCGTCCGGCTCATCGCCGCCGACACCGAGCTCACGCCCATTGACCTGGGCAGCTATTCCAGCCGCGTCACCTTCATGGCCGGAAACGCGTGCCTCGAAGCCGCCAAAAACATGCGCGCGCAAATCCTCGACGCCATCGCCGTGAAGTACAAAATGGATCCCAGCCTGCTCGACATGCGCGATGACCATGTCATCTCTCTCGACGACTCGCGCCTGCACATCACCTTCGATGATGCCATCGCCGCCGCGCTCGAATTTCGCGGCGCGCTCGTCGCCAAGGGCACCTACGCGCCTCCCGAAGAATCCCGTGGCGGCAAGCACAAAGGCGCCGGCGTCGGCCCCTCGCCTGCTTACAGCTACAGCGCGCAGACCGTCGAAGTATCCGTGGACACCGAAACCGGTCAGGTCCGCGTCGACAAAATCATTGCCGCGCACGACTGCGGCCGTGCGCTCAATCCACTCACCGTCGAAGGCCAGGTCGAAGGCTCGGTTTATATGGGTCTGGGCCAGGCGTTGCAGGAGGAGATGGTCTGGTCGAATGGCCGCCTGATGAACCCTTCGCTGCTCGAATACAAAATTGCCACTACCCTCGAGACGCCCGAGATCGAATGCATCATCGTCGAAAGCATCGACCCCGAAGGCCCCTTCGGCGCCAAGGAGGCCGGCGAAGGCTCGCTCGCGGCGACAATTCCCGCCGTGGCCAACGCCATTTACGACGCCGTTGGCGTGCGCATTAACTCGCTCCCCATCACGCCGGAAAAAGTTCTCGCGGCGCTGCGCGAAAAAGAAAAACAGCAGCGCGCGGGCAGGCCCGGCGCGAACGGAGGCGCAAGATGACTATGCCCGCCTTTCGCCTTGAGCGCCCGCGGAGTATCGCGGACGCCGTCAGCATTCTGGCCGCCCACGGCCCGGACGCCATGATTCTGGCGGGCGGCACCGACGTGGTGCCCAATCTCCAGATGAAGCTTTTTTCGCCCCGCGTCGTGGTGGACATCAAATCTCTCGCGCGAGCCAGCCATCTCGCTGCGATCGAGTGGTCGCCCGAAAACGGCCTGCGCATCGGCGCGCTTTCCACGCTCACCTCCATCTGTGCATCGGCGCTCATCCGGGAAAAGTTTCCTGTGCT
Organism: uncultured Acidobacteriaceae bacterium; assembly: GCA_964542805.1. Classification (GTDB taxonomy): domain Bacteria; phylum Acidobacteriota; class Terriglobia; order Acidiferrales; family UBA7541; genus JACQDE01. The sequence goes on along the minus strand of CAZIWR010000078.1, from coordinate 8,446 downwards.
CGCCGCAGCCGTCTCTACCATCGCCGGCCCGCTGCAGCGCAATATGGGCACGATTGGCGGCAACCTGTGCCTCGAGACACGCTGCCAGTGGTACAACCAGTCGGACTTCTGGCGTAAATCTCTCGGCGGCTGCTTGAAACTGAAAGTCCCGGATGCTTTTGCGGGAAAGGATGGGCCGATTTGTCATGTGGCCCCCGGCGGCAAATTCTGTTGGGCCGCATGGTCTGGCGATGCTGCGCCTGCGCTGCTTACGCTCGACGCCGAAATCGAAATCACTGGCCCCGCGGGCGCTCGCCGCATCCCACTCGCGCAGTTTTACAAAAACGATGGCATGGACCGCATCGCGCTCGGCCGCGATGAATTGCTCACCGCTGTCTGTGTTCCCGCGCGCATGGCTGGACGCCGCGGCAATTACCACAAGCTGCGCGTGCGCAACTCGATTGACTATCCGCTGGCCGGTGTGGCCGTTTCCATGGACGTGGATTCGCGCGGCGTCTGCCGCGACGCGCGTCTCGCCCTGACGGCTGTCAATCCCGCGCCGCTGCTGGTGAAAGAGGCAAGCGACTGGCTCGTTGGCCAGCCGGCCTCGCTCGACTTGATTGATCGCGTCGCGCACGCGGCCATCCGCACCGCCAAGCCGCTCACCACGTCCGGTTCAACGCCTGTCTATCGCCGCGACATGGTCCGCGTCTTCACCCGCCGCGCTTTGGAAGATGCCTGGCGCAACGGCGCTTCCCTGAATCCGAAATCCTGATTCCTATGCCCCCCATCATCGACATTCACATCCACATCCAGCCGCTGCACATGTTCAAGCCGCACGCGCTCGAACTCATCAAGCGCGGCCGCAAGAATTTCGAATTCATCGAAAAAGTTTCCTCCGACCCTGCCGCCTTCCTGAAGTTCCTCGACGAAGTTGGCGTCGAGCGGGCCGGCCTGATCAACTATGTCAGCCCCGAAGTGATCGGTTTTCCGCCCGAGGTCAACGACTGGATCGCCAATTACTGCAAAGCGGATCCCAAACGTCTGCTGGCCTTCGGCTCCGTCCATCCGAAATATGTTGCCGACGCCGGCGCGGAGGTGGACCGCCTCGCCAAAATCGGCATCCGCGGCCTGAAGATTCATCCCTCGCATCAAGTCTATTCACCCAACGCCTATCGGGACGGCTGGAGCCCGTTGGCCGCCGTGTACGAGCGCGCCTCCGCCAACGCCTTGCCCGTTATGATTCACACCGGCACATCGATTTTCCCCGGCGCGCGCAACCTCCACGCCCAGCCCATGCTCGCCGACGATGTTTCCATTGATTATCCTAACCTCGTCGTCATTCTCGCGCACGGCGGACGCCCGCTGTGGATGAACGAGGCCTTTTTCCTCGTTCGCCGCCACAAAAACATGTACATGGACATTTCCGGCATTCCGCCGCAGAAGCTGCTCGAATATTTTCCGCGCCTCGAGGAAATTGCCGACAAGGTCCTCTTCGGCACGGACTGGCCGGGCCCGGGCGTCCCCGACGTCCGCGGCAACATCGATAAATTCATGGCCGTGCCGCTTTCCGACGTGGCCCGCCGCAAGATCTTGTACGACAACGCCGCAAAATTATTCCCCGTGTAGGGGCTGCCTTCAGGCCCGCCTTTGTAGCCCGCCTCTTTAGAGGCGGGGTTTTTGTTGAAAGGGTTTCGTAAATGACCATCACCACCATTGCCGTTCTCGGAGCCGGCACCATGGGCCGCGGCATCGCCTACGCGGCCGCGCTGGGCGGCTACCGCACCATTCTCGAGGACATTTCGCCGCAGGTCCTCGAAACAGGGCTGGCTTGGTTCCGCCAGGCGCTCGACGACGGCGTGGCCCGCGGAAAAGTTACGCCGCAGCAGAAAGACGATGCCCTGGGAAATCTCACCACTGCCAATTCCGTCGAAGCCGCCTCCTGCGAGGCCGACCTCATCATCGAAGCCGTGCCCGAGGACATGAATCTCAAGATCGACGTTTTTTCCACGCTCGACCGCTGCGCTCCACGCGGCGCCATTTTGGCCAGCAACACCTCTTCGCTTTCCATCACCGAAATCGCCGCGGTCACTTCGCGTCCCGAAAAATGTATCGGCATGCACTTCTTCAATCCCGTGCCGAAAATGAAGCTCCTCGAGCTCGTCCGCGCCGTGGATACTTCGCCGGACACGCTCGATACCGCGCGCGAAGTCGGCCACCGCATGGGCAAGGAAACCGTGGTCGTGCGTGATTCCCCCGGCTTCATCACTTCCCGTATCAACGCCATGATCGGAAACGAAGCCTTCTACATGCTGGAGGCCGGCATCGCCTCCGCCGAAGACATCGACAAAGCCCTTAAGCTCGGCCTGAACCATCCGATGGGCCCGTTCGAAATGGTGGATCTCGTCGGACTCGACGTCCGCCTCAGCATTCTCGAATATCTCCACCGCACGCTCGGAGAAAAATTCCGACCCTGCCCGCTTCTGGCGCAGTACGTCCGCGAAGGCCGCTTGGGCCGCAAATCCGGCCGCGGCGTTTATGAATATACGAAGTGAGGAAGTTAGGAGGTCAAGAGATCAAGTGGTCGGGATTAACGGCCTCCTGACTTCCCGACTTCCTGACCTCCTGACTCCTTCCTGCTATCATCCTTTTGGCATGAAGCTCACAGACTTAATTGTGTTCTCCCAAGGTGATTTGACGGACTCAGACGCTGACGCCATCGTCAACGCCGCCAACAACGATCTCCTGCTCGGCGGCGGCGTGGCCGGCGCTATCCGGCTTAAGGGCGGTCCGGCGATTCAGCAGGAGTGCAACGCCATCGGCTCGATTCCTGTCGGCTTTGCGGCCATCACTTCCGGCGGCAAACTGAAAGCGCGTTACGTCATCCACGCCGCTAGCATGCAGCTCGGCGGGCGCACCACCGGCCCCGCCTTGCGCAGCTCCACGGCGCACTGCCTGCGTATTGCCGCCGAAAAAAACCTGAAGAGCATTGCCTTTCCTGCTGTGGGTACCGGCATTGCCGGCTTCCCCATGCGCGATTGCGCGGAGATCATGCTGCGTGAATGCGTCGAGCACCTGAAAGGGAAGACTTCGCTGGAAACAATTCATTTTGTGCTTTTCGATCAGGCCTCTTTCGATGTCTTCCAACAGGTGTGGAAGGAAATGCAGGTAAAAGGCACTCTGGATGCCGGAGCGCGCTCATGAGCACGCGCATTCTCTTCATTTGCACCGGTAACAGGGCTCGAAGCCAATTGGCGGAAGGCCTGGCGCGCTCGCTCGCCGCGCCGAGCGTCGAGGTCGCCAGTGCCGGCACGCACCCGGATATTCGTGGCATTCATTCGCTGGCCATCGAAATGCTCCGCGAGAAGGGAATTGACGCCTCCGCGCATCGCAGCAAGCACATTGACGAGCTGCAAGGCGAGTTCGATTATGTCATCACGCTCTGCGACTCCGCCGCCCAGGAATGCCCCGTGCTCCCGGCACGCCGCGCTCGTCTTCATTGGGGGCTGACGGATCCCGCCGCAGCGTGCGGAGATCCCGTGCGCGAGCGCGCATTGTTCCACGAGATTCGTGACGAAATCGAGCGCCGGCTGCGCGAATGGATGGCAAAGGAAGGATTGCTCAAAAAGTCGTGAGCGCACTACTGGAAAAAGTCGCCGCGGAACTTGCCCGCTACGAGCATCCGCTTTTCGACTTCGCCGCGCGTCCCGCGTCCGGCGGCGTCGAAATTCTCATCCGCTTCAAACCCTCCGAGCCACAGGTGCATACGTACGTTTACATGATGCACGCCCGCGAAATCGACAATCGCCAGTTCCCGTGGATGCTCCAGAAGCAGCTCTACGACTGCCTGCACGACTTCCTCATCGAAATGTTCACCAATAATCCGCAGCGCCAGGACTGATGCCCGCCGATTCACAGATGCCGCTTGAAAAGCTCCTCGTCGCGCGCATCCGCGAGCGCGGCCCCATCACCTTCGCCGACTACATGGCCGAGTGTCTGTATCATCCCCAGCACGGCTACTACTCCCGCGCGGAGTCTCAACGCTTCGCCGACTACTACACCAGCGTGGATGTGCATCCGATTTTCGGACGCCTGCTCGCCCGCCAGCTCGCCGAAATGTGGGGGCGTTGCGGGCGTCCCGCGGATTTCATGGTAGTAGAAGCTGGCGCGGGCGTGGGACGCCTCGCCGCGCACGTGCTCGACTTTGCCGCGCGCGCACTGCCGGAGTTCTACGCCGCGATGCGCTACACGGCCGTCGAACAGTCCGCCGCGCGACGCGCCGCGCAGCCATCGGTGCTCGCCGCGCACATCGCGGGCGGCCGCGCCATCGCTGCCGCCGGTTTACCCGATTCCATTCCCGCCGGCTGCATCTTCTCCAACGAGTTGCTCGACGCCTTGCCCGTTCACCGCCTCTTCTGCGAGCACGGCGAGTTGCGTGAAGTTCATGTCGGCGTGAACGGCGATCTCTTGTGCGACCAAGTGGGCCCGCTGTCCTCGCCTTTGCTTGAAAGATATTTTTCGGAGCAGGGAATTGTGCTGTTAGAAGGTCAGCAGGCCGAAGCAAGTATCGCCGCCGCTGCCTGGATGGAAGATGCTGCGCGGCGCCTCGGCCGCGGATTTATTCTCACCGTTGATTACGGCCGCGAGGCCCGCGAGCTCTACGACAAGCGCCACCTGCGCGGCACGCTGCTGGCCTACACGCGGCACCGCGCCGGCGAAGATTTCTACGCTGCGCCCGGCGAGCAGGACCTCACCGCGCATGTCAACTTCACCGCGCTCGATCGCGCCGCCGCGCGCGCCGGTTTCTCCCGCACCGGTCTTGTTTCACAATCCAGCTTTCTGCTTGCCCTGGGCCGCGCCAACGAATTTGCCGACCTCTACGACTCCGCAGAGCGGGGCCAGTCCGAAGCCGAGCGCATCCGTGCCCGCCTCCTCCTGAAAACGCTTATTTTTCCCGAAGGCATGGGCGAAACTTTTTCCGTACTCATCCACTCGAAAGGCGTCGCCGACCCATCCCTCACCGGCCTCGCTCCGCTCTGAAATAAAAAAGGGCGCGACGTTGCGCGCCCCGTTCTTCGTTTTTCGAATTTCGATTTTCGTGTTTACTGCGCCGCTGGTTTCTCATCCTCGGCGTACGCCTTCTTGAGATACTTCTCCGCCTCTTCCTGCGCCCCGCCGGTATTGTCGGCCAGGTCGCGCGCCTTGCTGTACTCGTTCACTGCGCGTTCGCGTTGCCCGCCCAGGTCGTAAATCTTCCCCAGGTAGATGTGGCTCCATACTTCCACCCATCGGTAGCTCGGATCCAGGTCGCCGCCGTACGCTTCGCGAAACGCGTTGGCGGAGGCCTGAAAATTCTTCTGATAGAAAAACGCTTCCGCCATGCGGAAGTGCGCCAGCGAATTGTTTTTCTGCACATCGAGGGCGCGCTGGTATTCCTGAATCGCGTCGTAGAACCGCCCGCTCTCTGACAGCTCTTCTCCGCGCGCGATCAGCGCCCGCACTCGGAGCTTCGGACTGGACTTCAGCAACTGGTTGTTCGGGTCCAGGATGATGCCGCCCGGTTTTGGCCGCCCGAACGTCTCAATCGCAAACGTAGATTCCGTGCCGGACAGCATGATCGTCTGCGTCTCCGGATTGCCTTCCGTTTCCACTTTCACGTCGATGGGCATGAAAAAGGTTTCCAGGTCCTGCTTGATTTTGCCGACGATGCGGAATCCTTTCGGGATGCGATAGATGACGTATTCCACCTTGAATTCCGGGATGCCCGTCGAGTTCACCCAGTTGGTGAAAAACGGCATCAGGTTCAGAGGTGCCTGCGCGTCGGGCTTGGGCCGTTTCTCCGCCACCTGCTGCGCCAGTTGCTGGAAATCCTCGATCCGCGCCGCTTTCCCGGCAAAGTTCCGATAGAACGTCTGCAGCAACTCCAGGAACGCGGCGTCGCCCATCTGTGCGTGCAGCATGTGGAACACCATCGCGCCCTTGTTCATCACCACCGAGCGGTATTCGCT
>CAZIWR010000078.1:0-2359 GCA_964542805.1 uncultured Acidobacteriaceae bacterium | reverse complement strand
GCAGCATGTGGAACACCATCGCGCCCTTGTTCATCACCACCGAGCGGTATTCGCTGGAAAACGGTTCCAGCCGCCCGGCCTGCCCAATCGGCGCGGCTCCCTCAAACGCCAGCGTACCCACCGCGCATTCCTCGAGGACCTTCTTGAATCCCTCCTGTCCGGCGAGCTGCTGCACGTACATAGCTTCCGAGTACCGCGCCAGCCCGTCCGCGATCCACCCGTCGTTTGGCGTTGCCGGCAGCACCGCGTTTCCCCACCATTGCCCCGCCGCCAGGCGCGCCAGCAGACGGTAGTTCACCTTGGGGTCCCACAGCCGCTTTCCGATGAGCAGGAGTCCCGGCGCGGAGTAAGACGACAGCGTGCCGTCGGGCAACTGCGCAATCGCCACTTCCGGCTGTGGCATCGCGCCAAACATGTCGCTGAACGCCGTGAAAACATTGGCCAGTGATTCCCCGTAGCCGGATGCGGACTCCACCGCTGCCGCGGGCACGTACACCGGAATGCTCATGCCCTGCGCATTCACCGGCACCACGCGCAGGTTTCCCGCTACAAATGTCCCCGGCGTCTCCGGCCGATCCGCGCGGAAGCTGTACACCGTCCGCACTTCCGACGGCTGCGCAACGCCCAGGCCTTTCTTGCTCGGCGCCGGCGGATTGGGCGCTGCCTGCGCAGGCGCGGAGGCCTTGCCTGTGCCCACCACGGCCAAATTTTCCGGCACGTTGATGCTGAACGTCGCGGTATAACGATTCGCCGGATAATTGGTCAGCGGAAACCATCGCGCCGGCAGCAGCAGGTAGGAGCCCTCTTCGCTGATGGACGCCAGTCGCGTGTCTTTCACCGGGCTGTTTTCTTCATTGGAGAGCGGACCTGCGTAGTCAAAGGTGAGGGTTACTTTTTGTCCGGGTGTCGCTGCTTCCGGCAGCGTCACGCGCAGCCGCAGCGGCGTGCCATCCACCCGCTCGAACGGAACCGGCTTGCCGTCCCCGCCGCTCACCGCCGTCACCTTCAGGTTCGGGTGCAGCTCCACTTCAACGTTGCGCGAGGCCTCGCGCACCTCGAAATCCACTTTGGCGCGCGCCTGCAGCGTCTGCTCCGCGGGCACCAGGGTCGCGCTCACTGCATAATTCGTCGCGCGAAAATTCCATCTCCGCGCCTCTTGCGCGCGCGCCGCGTCTGCGCACACAAAAAATGCCAGAGCCAATGCCAGCGCCCCGGCCCCACTCACTTTTGCGCATCTCCGCATCGCCGCCATTCCCACCGCCTGTTGTTTTGTTCGCATTCGCTTAACGTAGGATACCAGAACGCTCCGCGAAGTTGCCCGTCACCCCGCCTCACTCCATCGGCCCGCTCTTTTCCACCCTGATCCCAGGTTTTCTTACAGCATCCCCGCAATAATCCCTGCTGCCTTCTCAATCGCCCCGCCCGGGCCCAGCTTCCGCTTCACTTCGGCGAGGTCTTTTCGCATGGTTTCGCGCTCTTCCGCCGACCCCAGCAAGCGCCGGGCCTCCGCGGCCACTGCCGCCGGCGTAAACGCCTCCTGGATCAATTCCGGCACCACGCGCCGTCCGGCGATCAGGTTGACCATGCTGAAAAACGGCGTGCGCACCATCCGCCGCGCGATGAACGCCGTGGTCGCCGACACGCGGTACACCACCACCATCGGCGCGCCCAGCAGCGCTGCCTCCACGGTGGCCGTGCCGCTCGACACCATCGCGCAATCCGCAGCCGCCAGCGCGCCGTACGTCTCGCCCTCCACGATATGCATTGGCGGGCCGCCCCGCGCATGCTCCTGCAAACTTTCTTTGGCTATCCCCGGCGCTGCGGCCAGCACGAATTGGTACTTGCTATCGTGTTCCAGAAGCCGGCACGCGTCCAGCATCCCCGGCAAATTGTGCGCAATCTCCGCCGGCCGGCTGCCGGGCAGCAGCGCGACAATCGGCTTCTTCGCGTCCAAGTGGTGGCACTCCACGAATTGCTCTCGCGTCATCGTGGGCCGCACGGCGTCCACCAGCGGATGCCCCACGAAGTTCACCGGCACGTCCGCGCGCTGGTAGAACTCCTCTTCGAACGGAAAAATGCACAGTACACGCGACACCAGCCGCCGGATCAGTTGCATGCGCTTCGGCCGCCACGCCCACACTTGCGGGCTGATGAAGTAAACAATCCGCACGCCCTGCCGGTGCAGCCGCCGCGCCAGCCGCAAATTGAAATCAGGAAAATCGACCAGGATGGCCAGGTCCGGCTTGCGCCGCGCCGCCGCGTCCGCTAGCTGCCGGTACACCTTCCACACCGACGGCAGACGCCGCACGACTTCGCTGATGCCTACGACCGCCACCTGGCTCGAGTCGGCCAGCAGTTC
>CAZIWR010000077.1:0-11103 GCA_964542805.1 uncultured Acidobacteriaceae bacterium | reverse complement strand
GCATGGCAGGCAAGTTGCACACAAATCTCCTGTAGATGCAAACTCTTGCAGCCTTTCATGGGCTTTGGAATGCTCAATTTTCTGTTGACAAGAGTATGGAGGGAGTGACAGCCTACTGCCGATATCGAGTGGGGTGTGTAGCTAAAAGTGTCTCGTCTCAGGTTCCACGGGCCTTGGAGATGAAGTTTCCGAAGGATTTTTCTTTGGGGCCAAGCTGTCACTGGTGGCACTGAGGTCGGGAATCGTGCTCGAACAATGCGCTACTTCCTTAGACTTTCGACCCCTACCATCACGACTGCGGTGTTCGCAGTCAAATCCGAAAAGCGGGGTGCATCATGAAACCGCAAAGCGACTGCGGGATTCACGCTCAATCTCCACGACTGCGTTTTTACAGTCTATCCCTGGCGTTCCGTCTGCTTCTGATTCTCGTTCTGCTGACTCTGGCTTGCAGCGCAGCCGCGGGGGCACAGACGGTTGCGAGCAGCGGCACGATTCCCGGCACCCCCGCGCCAGCAGAAAAGAAGCCAGCGATCCCGCAGGGCGCGATGCCCGCCGCCGGCGAACCGCAGCAAAAGCTGGAGGCGCCTCCACCTCAGGTGTCCGGGGCTGCACCGCGCCCGGTGGAGTCCAACGTTGAGCCCGGACAGACCAACCTAGAAATCCGCTACGACGTGCAAAGCGTCAATGTGCAGGGCAACACGGACCGTTCCTTCCTGCACGCCTGCACGCGCGCGCAGATACTGGTCGCATCGCCCGGCAAGCCGCGCACCTGCGACAGCAGCAACACCATTTCGGAAATTAGCTTTCTGAACAATGCCCCTGTCTTTGGGAGCTACCGCTTTGAGACATCCATCGTGGGTCGCTATACAGACAACCCGCGTGTGGATCCCGAGCGCAACAGCTTGCAGCGCGGGTACCTGCGGCTGACCGGCAGGAGCCTGGAAGCGACGCTGGGCGATTCGTTGGTGAACTACTCGCGATTCAGCTTCAGCCAGAACATCAAGGGCTTGCATATTTGGAATCAGTGGACGGACAAGGTCAAGTTTGTTGGCACGGTCGGCTATTTTACTGACCGCTGGGGCTCGCTTTACCGCAGCGCTGAGTACTTCCGCGATATCACCTCCACAGCGCCGTTCAATCCAGCCGCGCCGGCAAAGCCCTACTCCCGTGCGGTAGCCGGCTTGCGCCTGGAGCGCAAGGCCGGAAAGGGCGGCTGGGTGGCCGTCAACTACAGCCGCGGAAAAGATCTGCAACAGTCGCTGCCCGATGCCACTATGACTTGTTCCGACACCACTACGGGCGTGCGAACGATCCGCCCTATCTCCGGAGGTTGTCAGCCCGGCGAAGTCGAGATTCAGGACGGACGCCGCGCGGCCTCCGAGGCGGCGGACAATCACTTGGTTTCGTTCGACACCTACTTAGACTTGCGGCCCCTGCGCCTGAAAGTGGCCAGCGAAGTCGCCTATAGTTGGACGCTCGGCGGCACGCCGCCGATTCCGGGGGTCACCCCTCCGGGCGTCTATGTTTGCGCCCCGCAAGTACCGGTAGTAGGCGGCTCTATTCTCGACGCGCGGTGTTTCTCTCACCGCCAGGGTGGCGCCGCGTACCGCGCGGAAGTAACCCAGCGCATCGCCAAACTCAACTGGCGCCTCGACTATTCGCGTTTCCAGCCGGATTTTTCCAGCGCCAACTCACGGCAGATCCGTGACCTGCAGGACTTCAGTTTGCGTGGTGACTACCAGTTCTTGCGGCAGTTCGGCCTGGCCATGTCCTGGCGGCGCTCCAACGACAACCTGAATGCCAAGCGCAACTACACCAGCATTGTCCGCGCGCCGGAAGCGCGGCTGACCTTCCGTGAACTGCCCTTCTACCGAAGGCTTGTGCTGGAAGTGGGCTACCGCGAACGCAACCTGGACACGGCGGGCAACCCGCTGGCCACTTGCGTGACGCTGCCGACGATTCCTCCCACGCCGCAAATCACCACCAAGCGCTCGGCGCATCCCGGCTGCCTGGTTACAGAACAGCGCCAGGCTACCGAGGAACGCATCCGTTCCACGCGCATCCCGTTCTTCAGCCTCACGCTGCCGGTGAGCGATTCGTCTTTCAGCTTCGACTACGAACATCGCCACGACATGGATGCGGTGCTGAATCAGAATTCCTCCGATACCGATCGCTTCGCTTTTGGCTTCCGCGGCAACTACACCTGGAACAACTGGGACGTGATTCCGTCGTTCCGCTATGAGCTGGAGCGGCTGGCTAAGCTCTCGCCTAATAATCCGGCGCTTTCCCCCTCCAATCCTTCGCTGATTTACGCCATCGATTTCTTCGAAGCGCATGATTCGAGCCGCTCGTTCAACGCCCAGTTGCAGATCGAAGCGCCACGCTACTTCCGCTTCGAAGGAATCTATCGCGAGTTCAACAGCATTTCGCTTTCCCCTTTGAAGGCCAGTCCCCAACTGGACCCGTTGCTGAACTTCTTCTACCTGAACCAGGGCTTCAAGCGGCCCACGTGGCGCGCCGCGCTGACCTTCAAGTTCGAGAACGACGAGAACCGCCTCCTCACGGTGTACTACGAGCGCAGCAACAATTTCTTTAACCCTGGCGATCCGTTCGTCGCCGACCAGAAAAGTTTCCGGGAAACGATTTTCGGCGGGACGCTGCTTCTGCGCTTCCGCCACTAGTTCTAGGTTTTTGAATTCTGATTTCTGATTTTCTCGAGGTATTCCAATGAGCCACGAAAGAACCAATCGCGCTGTGGTGAGCGTAGCCGAATCATGGATGAAGTGGATTCTGCTGGTCCCGCTCTGCGGGATGCTGGCTCTTGCGCTGCCTTTCCCCGCGATGGCGCAGACCTCTGCCCGGGAGGCCGGCATAGTGTCAGCCCAGATCCCCCTGGCCAAGACACTTCGCGGGAAGCAGACCCTCGAGGTCGCCAAGGACATGAAGGTCTTGTGGGGCGACAAGATCACCACGGAACGCGGCAGCCGCGTGCGCGTGCGTCTGAACGACGGTTCCATCCTGAACGTGGGCTCGCAGTCGTCCCTCGAAATCCAGACGCACGATACGCAGGCGCAGCGCACCCAGTTGCAGCTTGCCTATGGCCGCATGCGCGCCAGCGTGGTACGCATCACCCAGCCCGATGGCGGTTTCACGGTGCGCACGACGGCGGCCGTTGCCGGCGTGGTCGGCACCGACGAGTTCATTGAAGCAGCGCAGATCTACACCACGGTGATCGCGCTGGGCGGCGGGCTGGTTACCGTCGGCTCGCCTAACCCCCTCTATTCCGAGTTTCGCGCAATCCTGAATCCCGGCGAGGCCATCACGCTCGTCGCCGACCAACGCCCGGGCGAAAAGCGCTTGGCCACCGATGAAGAGCTCGGCAACGCGTTCGGAGAAACCGAAGTGGACGAAGTGGTGAGCATCCAGCCGCGCGCCACTTTCCCCGGCCAAACCTTCCAGGCTCGCATCGTCGGAAAGGGTATTGCTGGCGCAACCGGCGCTTCTTTTGCGCGTGAAGGGATCTCCATGCAGATCACCGGCCCGATGGCGGCCAACGGCCTCCCGGTGTCTATCACCGTGGCGCAGAATGTCCCTCACGGCACTTATCCCTTCACGGTCCAGCGCCCGGAAGGACCGCAGGTTGGTGTGCTCATCGTCACCAGCGCGGAGAACGCCCGCAGAGCCGGTGCCGCCGCACCCGGCAGCATGAAAGCCCCGCCGGCTCAGATCATCACCGCCATGCGCGGCGCTAAGTTCATGCTGGATGCCTCAGCCACAGAAACGCCCGCGGGCACATCCATCGTGGCATTCCTTTGGAAGATTCTGGAAACGCGTTTCTCCTCCAATCAGGCGCAGTTCACCGTTAACACGAGTTTGTTGATGCCGGGCGATTACGTAATACAGCTCGCTGTAATCAACAGCAGCGGGCAAGCCGTCACGCAGCGCTATTCCCTGACGGTCCAGTCCGGAATCCAGCCTGTGGAGATCATCCGTGAGCTGGCCGCAGGATACGAGTCGCTGCAGCCCAATCAGTTCCTGAAGTATTTTGACGAGGAAAAGTTCCGCAACTACTCCGGTTTTGCGGCGGCCATCGAAGACAGCTTCCGCAGCCAGCTTGAAGCCGTGCGTGTGTTCCAGCGTCCGGTGAATTGCTCCATTTCCGAGGAGCAGGACCAGGCCGCTTGCCAAGCCGACTTCGAGCTGCAGTTTACCAAGAAGGAGCAGCCCACCGAGTTCCTGGACGCCAACGGCAATCCCTTCCCGCCGGGCGTGGCCGCGCCGGCCAACGCCGTCGCCGCCAAACGCCTGCTCACCGGCACCGAGCGCAGCACCATCCGCTTCGAGCGTGCCGACAAAGGCTGGAAGGTCACCGATTATGGCGCGCAAGTAAGCTGCCCGGGTGGCAACCAGGTCAGCGGCGTCAACGTCGGCTCTTGCATCCTGGCGCTGGGCTCGTTCTCTTCCCCGGGCTTCCAGTTCACCAATGTGCTTCTCCCGGGCGGCACAGTCGTTCCCGTCGGCGGCGCGCTCACTGGTACTTTCGATATTTCGCCACTAGGCGGCTTCAACGGAGCTATCACTCTGGCGGGCACCGCGAACGTTGGAGGAACACCCGGAACGGTGACGTTCTCCACCAATCCCGCTTCCTCGCTCAGCACCGTCACGTTCACCGTCGCTGTTCCTACCACAGGGCCCCAGGCCACTACACCTTTCAGCCTGATCATCACCGGCACGGATTCTTCCGGCAGCATTTCCCAGAGGATCACCTTGCCGCTCACGTACCAGGGCGCGCCGCCTTTCTCCTTGTCCCAGTTCACCAATCCCACCGCGCCACTTACCCTGCTGGCCAATTCCAGCGTGGTGATCGGAATCACCGCAGTTACCAGCGGCACTTCCTTCAGCACGCCCATCGCGCTCACCTTTGGGCCACTGCCCGCGGGCGTCACCGTATCGCCGACCACCGCCACCGTTTTGCCAGGCAGCACGCAGCCGTTCACCTTCACATTCACGCCTGTGAACAATACCTTTGCCAACTTCGGCGTGGCCAATATCACCGTGACCGGCACCGTGGCCGGTGTGCCCGTGCAGACCAGCACGATTGTGCTTAATCTGGGCACGCCGGGCTCACTGCCCTTCTCGCTGTTCAGCTCGCCAAGCGCGAACACGGTAACGTTGTTTAGCAGCTCGAAAGTCACGACGTTTTTCAACGTTTTTGTCTCTCTCGCGAGCGGCTTCACCCAGCCCATCGACATCAGCTTGAGTACACCGCCTCCTGGTATTACCATCACGCCGAGCACCTTCGTCTTCACACCGGGCGTCAGCGGCTCGAATGTCTTCTATACCGTCACTGTGGATCCGGCAGTGGCCTCCCCCGGCTCGTACCCGATTCTCATCAGTGGCGTGTCCAGGGGCATCAGCGCCACCACTACCTTTACGCTAAACGTCCGTGGCGCCTTCAGCCTCAGTGTGAGCCCACAGAACACGCAGAGCACGCCCATGCTCCTGCCGCCTGACGGCACCACGCGGTCCACAGTCACGGTTACCGTCACCTCCGTTAACAACTTCGCGGGTTCCGTGACCGTCTTCTTTTCTAATCCATTCGGCACTCCCGTAACCGTCACGCCGGGCACTTCGCAAGTCGTCAACGTGCCCGCCGGTGGTTCGGCAATCGCCGTGTTTACGCTCGTCGCCGCCGTTGGTGCGGCTAATACCGGCACCACGCAAGCCTTCATCAGCGCCAGTTCAACGACCGGCTCGGCAATCAATTCTCTGAGCCTTCCGTTCATGACTATCGGCCCGGCTGGCTTCAGCCTCTCGCCAGCCATAACGTCCACAATCGTGAACATCAACAGCGGCTTTAGTCCAACCGTGGCCACCTCGGTACGAGCCCTCGGCGCATTCACCGCCGCGGTGGACTTCACGGTCGTCTCCGCTTCCGTTCCTGTTGGCATCACGGTTACTCCCGCGACTCAAACCGTCGCAGCCGGCAGCCAGGCCAGCTTCACGATTACTGCGGGGGCTTCCGCGGTCTCTGGCAACTACCCCATCACCGTGAACGCGACTTCTCCCGGCCAGACGGCCCAGACGCTCACCATCAACGTTCGCGCGCGCGGCACGCTTACGTTGAGCGTGACCACTTCCAGCGGCGGCGTGCCGGGCACGTCCAGCGCTCCGCTGGTACTGGCCTCAGGCGCAGCTAACGCACTGACCTTCAACGTTTCCGTGGGCAGCAGCAATGGCTTCTCGGGCAGCTCTCAGGTGCAGGTATTCAATGTGCCCGCAGGCATTACGGCAGTCTTCACCTCCTCTGGAAGCACTGTGGCTAGCGGCACCGTTACAAGCGCTGCACCTTTTTCCGACACCCTCACGCTGACCAACAACACTGCATCGCCCATCAGCGTGAGTCAGCTCACTGTTCTGGCAAGTGACCCCCTCAATGGCCTCACAAACGTTAATCCGACCGCAGCGATATTCGTCACCACCGGCGCGATCACATTGAACGTGTTGACTGTCAGCGGCGGCGTGCCGGGCACGTCCACCGCTCCGCTGACCCTGGCTCCAGGCGGCTCGCTCAGCTTTAACGTTTCCGTGGGCACCATCAACGGTTTTTCGGGCAGCGCACAGGCGCAGGTTTTCGGCATGCCTTCTGGAGTCACAGCAGTGTTCACTTCCTCCGGTTCGAGCATTGCGAACCTTTCCGCGCCGGGCTCAGACACTCTCACGGTGACCGCAAGCCAGGCGTCACTTCCCTTCCCAGTGACACAGCTGACCGTCCGGGCGGTCAGTCTCCCCACCGGTTCTTCCATCGCCACTTCATTCATCTTTATCAGCAGCCCCAAGACATTCCGTCTCGGCTGCGCTCCATTCGGTGGCGCAACTCAGCCCTGTAACCAAACGAGCTACGTCGCGCTCGACATCAACCAGTCCGGCAGCACCAGCTCCCTTGTCTTGCAGGTTGATTCATTCGGCGGATACTCCGGGACAGTCAGCGTCGTGCCCCGCAGCCTCCCCGCGGGCATGACGATGTCTCCCAACCCGGTCACGCTTACGCCCGGCGTGCCCGTCACCGTCACTTTTAGCGCCGCTACTCCGGCCGTCGCCGGGCCGTTCACCTTCATCCTGGATGGCTCCGACACGGTGTTTCCTACGCCCACCAGTTCGACCAATGTCGGCGGCCAATTGAACGGCAGCATCAAGCTTGTCGTTACCCCGGCGACCTCATCCGCTAATCCGCTCATCGTTCCGCCCGGCGCGGCCCAAGTCTTCACCGTGGACATATCCGGCCAGAACGGGTTCTCCGGCAGCGCGCAAGTCGACTTCAGCCCCCTCAGCTCCCCCACTGGCGTCACGTTCGGGCCCACTGGCTCGCAGTTCGTCAATGTTCCGTCGACCGGCAGCGTGACGCTTTCATTCACCGTGACCGCTGCCGCCAACGCTCCTGCCTCGTCCGTCGAGACCATCAATTTCGACGCCGGCTTTAACGTCAGCAACCCATTTACCTACGTTGTGCAAAACGAAACCCTCGTGCAGGGGTTGTACAACGTAGGGCCGGTGGGCGTCGGCAGTTACCTCATGTCCACAACTCCTGCGTCCAGCTCCACGAATCCGATTTTCCTCAACCCGAACGGCACCACCATTGTGCCGGTTGGCGTTTCCATCATTCCGCAGTCCGGTTTCCTTGGCACGGTCACCATTACGCCCAGCGCGTCGCCCAGCGGGGTGACGGTTACGCCGACGTCTGCCCAGGTGGTTATCACTTCGAGTTCGCCGGGGACTGCTACGTTTAGCTATTCGGCCACCACCTCCCAGGGGCCCACGCCAATAACAGTCACTTTCAATGCGGCGGCCAATGTCACCACTCCGAGCGGCACGTTTCCCGTAAATAACTCCACGAGCAGCTTCCTGCTCGTGAATCCGGCGCCCTTCAGCATGACGCTCAGCGCCGGCACGCCCGCGGCTCCGATCAGCCTCGAGCAGGGCATTCCCCGTGGGCAGACTTTCCAGGTCAGCGTCACCGGCGCCGGCACGGCGACCATCACCTTTGCCAACGTGCCTCCCGGGATCACCATCTCCCCGCTGACCGCTAACATCCCTGCCGGCAGTTCGGCCACGTTCAGTATTGAAGCCGGCGCTTCCACGGCGATCGGCAGCTATGTAATTGCCGTACTCGGCACGTCCGGTACCCAGACCATTTCGGCGAGTCTCGCGGTCAATGTGGTTGCGCCGACCAACGGCTTCTTCCTGGCCACTTCTCCGCCCACCTCGCTCGCCGCCCCGGTCCTCCTCCAACCGGATACCACGTTGATCACTTTCATCAACCTCAATGTGCTCGCCAAGGGCAGCTTTGCCGGATTGGTCAACCTGGCCCTGTCCGGCGTTCCCACGGGCGTTACAGCCACGCTGACGCCGAGCGTTGCCGACCTGTCCATAAGCTCGGTCCAAGTGGTCCAACTCCATTTTCAGACCAGCACCGGACTCGCCGCCTTTGGCCCGACCGTCGTAACCGTGACGGGAACATCCGGCCCGCTCACCGCAAGCACTTCGGTGTTCGTGGCCCTGCAAATCGTTTCCGCCATCCAGACTTCCGGCACGCTAACCACCCGCGCGCCGGAAATCCTGCAAGTGCTCCCGCCCAGTGGCCACGCCGGCTCCCACATGGTGGTCACATTACAGGGCACCGGCTTGGACAGCATCACCCAGGTGATGAGCGGCTCGACCAAGCTCTCCGCGCAGATCGAGCCGGGCGGCACCGACTTGTCGCGCCGCCTGGTGATCTTTGTGCGGCCTGATGCGTCTGAAGGCGTCTATACGCTGATGCTAGTCAGCCCGCGCGGGCTGGTACCTATGGGTATCAATATCACCACAGAAGCCTCCGCCGAAACTCCGGCTGCGATTGGGACGGACGGCAGGCCAGTAAGTCAAAGTGGCCGATTCGCCAGCAGTAAGGCGGGTGGTGGCGGCAACCGACGGGGAACGCAAGAAGATGGCGATGGGACGGGTGCGTCCTCACAACCCATCATCACGCGCGTGGAGCCGGCCAGTCTGAAGCCCGGCGACGTCGTGGTGGGCAAGCTCTACGGAGAAAACCTGAGCGGCGTGACGGCCGTGCGCGCTTTTGGCTTGGGCATCAGTGTCGAACTGCTGGAGGCACGCGACACGGAAATCCGCGTGCGCTTCATTGTCGCTGCCAACACCGCTTCGGGCTCGCGCATGTTGAGTCTGCTTCCGAGCAGCTCCCGCAGCCGTGGGTCGGACGCCATGCTGGTAATCCAGGCGGACCGCGTTGCGGCGACTGACGCAAAGCTGGCAGCCGCCGTTCCGACGCTGCAGGAAGCACCGGTGGGAAGCACGGAGACTCCGGAAACGCCGGCGCGCCCAGGCATTCGCAGAGGCCAAACCAGCAACGGCGGTGCTTCATCTTCCGCCCTCGCTGCCGCAACCTCGGGCGCCCTGGATCTCGCGGTTCGCGCGAGTGACATCACCATGTCACCCGCCAGCCCGCGGCCCGGAGACGACGTCACTTTCCGCGTGCTCCTGACCAACCACGGCACGCAGAGCGCCGACGATGTGGAAGTGGAGTTCACAGTCGGCGGGGCCAACGTGCGCGTTCGCGAGCACTTCAGCGTCGCCGCGGGTGGCTCGCAGTCCTTCCAGGTGCAATGGCAGGCTGTCGGCACGGGGCGCCTCGAACCGCGGGTGGTGATCGATCCCGATCGGCGATTGAACCTCGCGAGTCGCACGAACACCACGGCGGCTATGCCGGCCTTCGAGTTGTTCTCGGCGGCAGGTGCCGCGGGACGTGCCCCGGCCGCCCTGCGCGAACGCGGCCAGATGACCCTCACCGCGAACGGCTGCCAGGGCTTCCGTTTCAGTTCGGGGACTGAGCAGGGCTGCAATGGCGGCGCGGACTTCGAAGTGCGGCTGGCCCCGCAAGGCGGCGCGCTGCGCATCGAAGCCGATGGCGTGCGCAACCTCGGGGTCGTCGCCCTGGAACAGGCCGCCCAGATGGCGCGAGGCTCGATGGCCACCGCGGAAACGGTTCAGCCCGGCAGCGTCTATTTGGTGGAGACGCGCCGCGGCTCCGTGCTCGTCCGCGTGCTGGACATTCGCGGGCAAAACGCCGTTCGCGCGGCGGCCCCCACCGCGATGAATCGGCCACGCCTGTCGGATGTGGACGAACAGCCGGCAGTCAAGCCGCAAAGCAACATCACCCTCGTTCTCGAGTGGCGGCCGCTCTCGCAGTAGCCGCAAATTACCGGCAGGCGGGGCTCAGGCGACCCTCTGAGCCCCGGCTGCCATCCAACCTGTTGAACGCTCGGGAGGCAAAGATGCGCCGCATCGGACAGATGACCTTCGCACTCGCTGTATTGCTGGGCCTTGCCGGCATGCCGATATTTGCGCAAATCCAGGAACCCCAAAAGAAACAGGAAAAGCCGGAAAAGAAAACCGATAGCAAGAAGGCGAAAAAGTCCGACCCAGCGCCCCCTTCCGGCGACACCGCCGACCTGGCCACGGAACGCAAGAATATTTCGCGCGTGCTCCGCGCGCTTTCCGACGCCGTGGAGGGCAATTCCCCGCGCCGCCTCCGCGACTTGATGGACGAGCGCTTCTATGATCTGCCGCGTTTCGAAGATCAGGTCACTGACTTCCTCCGCGAGAACGCGGAATTGCGCATGCACATGCGGGAGTCCACCGCGGAGGTGAAAGGCGATAAAGCCACATTAATCGTGGATGCCGACATGACCTACGCGCTCAAGTCCAGCGCCAGCGTGGAAAAAAAGCGCCGCGAGCGCATCCAATTTGACTTCGTGCGCACCGCCACCGGCTGGAAGATTTTCGAGATCACGCCCCGCCGCTTCTTCACGCCCTGAGCGAATTTCCCACAGTCTTTTTCGTCCGGAGAGAACTTCCCGTTCTCTCCGGTTTTCGTTTTTCGTGCTCGGTTTGTCCACCTGCACGCTAAAATGTCTCGCCCATGGCTCGTCGCTCCCGCAAACAGGAAGCTCCCTCCACCGCCGCTCCGCGTCTCGAGTCCCGGACCGTCGGGACGGCACCGCGCAGCGCCGCCTGGTGGCATTTGTGGAATTCGAGCGCGCGCTCTCG
>CAZIWR010000076.1:0-11175 GCA_964542805.1 uncultured Acidobacteriaceae bacterium | reverse complement strand
CAAAAGTGTTATACTAAAGATTCTGAGAACTCAAGGAAAGAGGAAAACCAGAAATGGAAACACGAAATTGGTTGGATTGGGCCAAGCAGAGAAAGTTGGGCGCACTCATCCTGGTGACCCTGACGCTGGCCGTGGGAATTCTGATTGGGACGGTAGTGAACGGGCGCGTGGGCGCCTCGCGAAGCCAAAATGGCGACACCGGGGCATCTTTGCTGGCCATACCGAGCCCCGTGCAGCTCTCCAGCACCTTCGCGATGATTTCGGACAAAGTGGAACCGGCGGTGGTGAACATTTCCACGACGCAGATTGCCGAGCGGCGTCGCGCGCCGCAGCGCCGCGGGACCCCGCCACAGCAAGACCCCTTCCAGGACTTCTTTGACCGGTTCTTTGACGGTCAGGACAACGGACAGCAACAGGCGGAGCGCAGCCTCGGTTCTGGCGTGATTGTGGACAAGAAGGGTTTCATCCTGACGAACAATCACGTGGTGGACCGAGCGTCCAAGATTCAGGTGAAGTTGAACGGCGAACGCACCAACTACACCGCGAAAGTGATCGGCACGGACGAATTGACCGACCTCGCAGTGATTAAGATCGAGGCCGACCACGACCTGCCTACGGCCAAGCTGGGGAATTCGGATGCTGTGAAGGTGGGCGACTGGGTGCTGGCGTTCGGCAGCCCATTTGGACTCGACGCCACAGTGACCGCTGGCATCGTCAGCGCGAAAGACCGCGCCAACGTTGGTTTGCAGTTCCAGCGGTTCATCCAGACCGATGCGGCCATCAACCCTGGCAATTCGGGCGGACCACTGGTGAACATGGCCGGGGAAGTGATCGGCATCAACACCGCCATCTACACCGGCAGCCGCGGGAACGAGGGCATTGGCTTCGCCATGCCGTCGAACACGGCGGTTGGCGTGTACAACCAACTCGCCCAGAACGGGCGAGTGACGCGCGGCTCCATCGGCATCACTTTCACGGAAAAAAATAGCAGCAACCCCGTGACGCTGAAAGAGTTGGGGGCGGCGTACGGGATCATCATCGAATCGGTGGAGCCGACCGCGCCGGCCGCCAAAGCTGGATTGCTGCCGGGCGACGTAATTACGGAAGTAAACGGGCAGGCAGTGCGAACGGGCTCCGACTTGGTCGACCCCATCGCACAAACTCCGGTGGGACAGAAAGTCAAATTGTCATACGTGCGCGACCGGCAGAAACGTGAAGCGACTGTCACTGTGGAGGACCGCACGAAAATCTTCCCCCGTGAGATTGCCGGCGGAAACCAGCCCGACGAAAACGTGCCCGGGGAGTTCGGCCTGCGCGTCGAAGAACTGACGCAAGAGCTGCTCCGGCGGCTGGGCATCGAAGATAAGAAGGGAGTGATTGTCACGCAGGTGGAACCCGCGAGTTTTGCGGAAGACCTCGGCTTCCAGCCGCGGGACATCATCGTCGAAGTGAACCGCGAGCCGGTGACCAGTGTCGCGGCCTACCGTGCAGCCATCGGCAAACTGAAGCCGGGACAGACTATCATCTTCAAAGTCTTGCGCAGTGGCGGCGGCGATCGCTGGTTGATGCCGTACCTCTCCGGCGTGGTGCCCAACCCGCAATAACCCGTGCAGATGCGAAGCGCGCGGTCGAGCATGGCAGTGATTCTGGGAGCGGCGCTCCTCATGGGCACCGCTCCCTTTTCTTTGTGGGGACAAACCCCGCAGGCCAAAACACCGCCGCCCAAGAATCCGTCCGCGCCGGCAACAAAAAAATCAAGCAAACCTGCGAAGAAGCGACCGCCGCGCCCGCGCGCCCAGAAAGCGCCGACCCCCGATCGCATCCGTGAAATTCAGACCGCGCTCGGGCAAAAGGGTTTTTACGACGGCGAAGCTAACGGGAAGTGGGACGCACGTTCCGTGGATGCGATGAAAACATTCCAAACAGCAAATGGCCTGACGGCAAGCGGCAAGCTGGATGCCAAGTCTCTCCAGAAGCTAGGACTGGGCTCGGAAGTGGCCGGGGCCGCAGCGCCGCGCGCGCCGGCCAACGGCACCAAACCGCAGTAGCCGCGACTTCGGAATCTTCAGGATTTTCAACCTGCAGGTGTGGTAGCGGAACTCGAGAATTCTGTTAAACTGATCAAGCCGTGCACCGTAGATTTCCCGCGGTACGATCTACCCGCGGTCTGAAGTTGCCGCACTCTTACACGCCCAATTTCGAGGAGGCAGTATGGCTACGTTGACCATCCCCAAGGTTCACAAAAATTTTATCAATGGTGAGTGGGTCGAGGCGCGTTCCGGAAAAGCGTTCGAGAACCGCAACCCGGCCAACATCGACGATTGCATCGGCATGTTCCCGCTCGGCACGGAAGAGGACGTGAACGCCGCAGTGGAAGCGGCGAAGGAAGCCTTCAAGAGCTGGCGGATGGTGCCGGCGCCCAAGCGGGCGGAAATCCTGTTCCGCGGGGCTGAAATTCTGGTCAAGCGCAAGGAAGATTTCGCGCGCGACATGACCCGCGAAATGGGGAAAATTCTGGCGGAGACACGCGGCGACGTCCAGGAAGCCATTGACATGACGTACTACATGGCGGGCGAAGGACGCCGGCAGTTTGGGCAGACCACTCCTTCTGAGCTTCCCAACAAGTTTGCCATGTGCATCCGGCAACCGCTCGGCGTGTGCTCGATGATTACGCCGTGGAATTTCCCGATGGCTATCCCGTCGTGGAAGATCATGCCCGCGCTAATTCTGGGGAACACCGTCGTTGTGAAGCCGGCGTCGGACACGCCGCATTCGGCGTACAACCTGGTGCAGGCGCTGACCGAGGCGGGGATCCCGCGTGGTGTAGTCAACCTGGTGGTCGGCTCGGGTGGCAAAGTGGGCAGCCCGATGATGCTGCACAAGGACGTGAAGCTGGTGAGCTTTACGGGCTCGACGGA
The DNA here is from genome assembly GCA_964542805.1 of uncultured Acidobacteriaceae bacterium. Taxonomy (GTDB): domain Bacteria; phylum Acidobacteriota; class Terriglobia; order Acidiferrales; family UBA7541; genus JACQDE01. Next base: position 8,257 of record CAZIWR010000076.1, on the reverse strand, counting down.
GATCGGCCGCGTGGTGAGCCAGGCTTGCGCCACGGACTTCAAGCCGTGCCAGCTCGAAATGGGCGGCAAGAACATGATTATGGTGATGGACGACGCCAACATGGACCTCGCCGTGGACGGCTGTATCTGGGGCGGTTTCGGCACCACTGGGCAGCGTTGCACGGCCACCAGTCGCGTGGCAGTGCACAAGAAGGTGTACAAGGAATTCGTCGAGCGCTACGCGGCGCGGGCCAAAGCGCTCAAAGTGGGCGACGGCATGGATCCAACCACTGAGATGGGGCCGTGCGTGAGCGAATCGCAGCTCAAGACGGTAATGGAATACGTCGAAATTGGCAAGAACGAAGGGGCCCGGCTGGTGGCCGGCGGGCATCGCCTCGAAGGCGGCGCGTACGCCAAGGGCTGGTTCCACGAGCCGACTATCTTTGTGGATTGCGATCCGAAATCGCGCCTCATGCAGGAGGAAATTTTCGGGCCGGTAGTCAGCGTAACCGCGGTGGACGATTTGGACCAGGCCATCGAAGTCTGCAACGGCACCGTGTTCGGCCTCTCGTCCTCGATTTACACGCGCAACGTGAACAGTGCCTTCCGCGCCATGCGTGACGTCCACACCGGAATCGTCTACGTGAACGCGCCGACCATCGGCGCGGAAACGCACCTGCCTTTCGGCGGCGTCAAGCAGACCGGCAACGGGCACCGCGAAGCGGCCGTCGCCTGTCTGGACTTCTACTCGGAATGGAAGACGCTGTACATCGACTACTCCGACCGCCTGCAGCGCGCGCAAATTGACACTGGCGGCTTTGCGTCGACCGGCGAATAAACAGATTCCTTCTCGCGGCGGTGGGGCGTCCCGGATCATCGGGACGGGACCCTACTCCCGTGCGAATTTCCGCGGCGTCAAATGAGGTAACTCGTACATCTCTGCGTTTTTCCGTCCGGTTGACGGCCCTGCAAGGCCCGATTAGAATCAGATTTCGGAGCAACTGATGCGTTCGGCCGCACTGAACGAAAAACGCAACCGGCAAATCCTTGCCGACATCGTGCGCGCGTACATCGAGTCGGGCGAGCCGGTGTCTTCGCGGGCGATTTCCCGGCGTTCGCCGGAATCGCTGAGTCCGGCGACAATCCGCAACGTGATGTCGGACCTTGAGGAAGAAGGCTACCTGTTCCAGCCGCATACGTCGGCGGGGCGCGTGCCCACGGCCACGGCCTACCGTTTCTTCGTGCAGGAAATCGGCACGCAAGCGACGCTGAGCGCGGAAGACCAGACATACATTCGTACCGAGCTGGACGCGGCGCAGACACCGAGCGAAATCATGGAACGCGCCAGCCACGTGCTGGCGACGATGTCGCACGGCCTCGGCATCGTGGTGTCGCCGCCCATGGCGCGCTCGGTGCTGGAGCACATCCGCTTTCTGGCGTTGCCCGAGGGCCGGCTGCTGGTGGTGCTCATTTCGCAGAACGGCATGACGCGGGACAAGCTCATCCGTCCCGAGAAAACGTTCACGCAACAGACGCTCGACCGCACCGCCGAATATTTGAACCGCAACTTCGCTGGATGGACCCTTGACGCCATCCGTGTTGAACTTCTCGCGCGCCTTGCGCAAGAGCATGAGCGCTACGACAAGCTGGCTAGCACCGCGCTTTTGCTGTGCGACCCCAGCGTGCTCGGCGAAGATACCGGCGCGCAGCTATACGTCGAAGGCGCGGCGCAGATCGCCACGGCGCCGGAGTTCACCGATGCCGGACAGCTGCGCGACTTGCTCGCCGCGATCGAGGAAAAGCGCATGCTCGTGACCCTGTTGACCGGCTGCATCGAAGGCCCTGAGCCGGTACAGGTGCAGATCGGCATCAAGGAAATTGAGAGCGCCGGAGCGCACTTGGCGCTGATTAGCGCTCCGTATGCGATGTACGACCGCATGCAGGGGTCGCTCGGCGTGTTGGGGCCCATGCGCATGCAGTACGAGCGGGCCATCACGGCAGTGGCTTACGTGGCGCAACTTTTCAGCAAGCAATTGAGCAGGAGCGACCGCACTTGAGCCTTCAGGACGAGAAAAAGACCAACCAAAACCAGGAAGCAAGCGCGGATGCGGCAGCGACAGAAGCTCCGCCGAGCGGAGAAGCGGCGCCCGGACAAATGGATTTGCTTGTGCGGCTGCAGATGGAAAAGGACGAGCTGGCGGCCAAATACAGCGCGGCCGTGCGTCAACTCGCCGACCTCGACAACGCGCGGAAGCGGATCGAGCGCGAGCGGCGGGAGGACACGGCGCGGATTACCGTCCATGTCATTGAGCCGCTGCTGCCGGTGCTGGACGCATTTGAGCGCGCCCTGGCGGCGCATTCCGATCCGGCATACGAAGACTACCGCAAGGGATTTGAGTTGATCTACCGGCAACTGCTGGAGGCATTGGGACGCTTCGGCGTGGAGCGCATCGAAGCGTTGGGCCGTCCGTTTGACCCGCACGTGCACCAGGCGGTGGAGCGGGTGGAGTCGAGCGAGTACGAGGACGGCACGGTGGTTGAAGATCTTCGGCACGGCTACAACTTGCGCGAGCGTGTGTTGCGGCCCGCGCTGGTGCGCGTGGCGTTCCGCCCGGCCACCGAGCTTGCCGATGCGGATTCCCGTTTGAATTGACCACAAAAAGCGCGGTCGTAAACAGGGACCGCAAAAGACGCGGTCGTAAACATTGAGGACTTAGACTTGGCCCACAAGAAAGATTTTTACGACGTCCTGGGCGTGACCCGCTCGGCCGGCGAAGACGAGATCAAGAGCGCCTACCGCAAGGCGGCGCTGAAGTACCATCCGGACCGCAATCCGGCCGACAAGCCGCACGCCGAGGAAAAATTCCGCGAAGCCACGGAAGCCTACAGCATCCTCTCCGACCCGCAGAAGCGCGCCGCGTACGACCGCTTCGGACTGGCTGGAGTGAGCGGCGGGGGGTTCGAGCAGACCGGCTTCGACCGCTCCATCTTCGAAGAGTTCAGCGACATCTTTGGCGATTTTTTCGGTGTAGAGGACCTGTTCGGTGGAGGCAGCCCGCGCGGCGGGCGGCGTCGAACCCGCGCGCATCGCGGCAGCGACCTGCGCTACGACATGACGCTTTCGTTCGAAGAAGCGGCCAACGGGATGCAAACTAAAATCAAGATCCCGCGTACAGAACTTTGCGAGTCCTGCAACGGCACCGGCGCCAAGCAGGGAACTTCGGCCATTGCCTGCCAAACCTGCGGCGGGCACGGACAAGTGCACTACCAGCAGGGATTCTTCACCATCACGCGCACCTGCCCCAGTTGCCAGGGCGCCGGACAAATTGTGCGCGAGCCGTGCAAACCGTGCCAGGGCGACGGGCGCGTGGTGCGCGAGCGCACGCTGGAAATTCGCATTCCGCCGGGCGTGGATTCGCAGACGCGGCTGCGCATCACCGGCGAGGGAGAGCAAGGCAGCAACGGTGGGCCGCCGGGGGACCTCTATGTCATTCTCGAAGTGCGCGAGCACCCCTTCTTCGAGCGGCGCAATTCAGATCTTTACTGCACGATTCCGGTCAACTTTGCGCAGGCCGCGCTGGGGGCGGACATTGCCGTGCCGACTCTGGCCGGGGACGAGAATCTCCACATCCCGGAAGGCACGCAGACCAGTTCGATTTTTCGGCTGAAGGGCAAGGGCCTGCCCGACCCCAACAGCGGCACGAAGGGCGACCTCTACGTCAACATCCGCGTGGTGACTCCGGCGAAACTCACGCGGGAGCAGAGGCGGCTCCTCCAGGAGCTGGGGCAGTCGCTGCCTGAAGAAAGCCGCCCGGCCCAGCGGAATTCGTCCATCTTCGAAAAAGTGAAAGATATTTTCGGATAACGAAAGCATTGTCGCTGTCTTCCGCCCGCCTGCAAATTCCATGCATCCCGTTATAGAATCCCGGACCATGCGCCGTCGCTTCTTTGTTGATGCGTTTCACGATCACACCGCCACCATGACCGGCGAAGCAGCGCACCATCTCGGGCGCGTGCTGCGCGCCGAGCCGGGACAACTGTACGAGTTGAGCGACGGCAAGGCAGTTTGGCTGGCGCGCGTGGAGCGGGCCGGTCGGGATGCCGTGGACTTTGCGCTGGTGGAGCAATTGCCGGCACAAGGGTCGCGGCTGCACGTGACGCTGCTGTTGGCCATCGTGAAGTTCGACCGCTTCGAATGGGCGCTGGAAAAAGCCACGGAGTTGGGCGTAAGCGAAATCGTGCCGCTCGCGGCGGCGCGCAGTGAGAAAGGGCTGATCGCCGCGGCGGTGAAGCGCGCACAGCGCTGGGAGAAGATTTTGCTGGAGTCGGCGCAACAGTCGCGGAGGCTGGCGCCGCCGGTGCTGTGTCCCGCGGTTCGCCCCGCGGCGGCATTTGCCGCCACGCGTGCTTCGTCTGTCGTATCCCTGCTACTTTCTGAGCGCACGGACGCGCCAGGGCTGCGCGCAGTCTTGGAAGGGAAGCACGGCGGCGCCGCCGCATTCGCCATCGGTCCGGAAGGCGGGTGGACGGAGGAAGAGCTTTCCGCGGCGCGCGCCGTGGGGTTTGTCGAAGCGTCCCTCGGGCAAAATATCCTGCGCACAGAAACAGCGGTGGCCGCGGCCCTGGCCATCCTCAACTATGCGCTTGGCGAATAGACGCAGCTGAATTAGGATGGGCGCGGTATGCGGCGCCTGGCCCTCACGCTTCTGATTGGTCTACTCATTTCTCTGCCTCTCTCTGCGCAAAACCGCCCGCTTCGCACCGTGGATGCCGAAACGGTGCCCGCGGGAACCATGCGGGTGCAAGTGGGTTTTGACTTTCTTCAGGACGTCGATTTCCCGCTCTCGGGCCTTTCCGGTGACTTGACCTCCGTGGGCGTGGTGCAAATCCGCATGGGTGTGGGGAAGATCGCGGAAGTCCAACTGGAAGGCGCGGTACACCATTTTCTCGACGTGAAGAAACAGGTCGGCGCGTTTGTCGCCCCGCTGCTGACCGGGACCAATTCCACGCACGACGTCGGCGATTTTTCCATCGCCACCAAAATCCGCTTGCTCTCGGAAACGAAGCGGCGGCCGGCGGTTGGATTCCGCTTCGGCTACCAGATGCCGAACTCGAACCAGTCGCGCGGGATCGGACCGAACACTTCCAATATTTTTGCCGAGTTCATCCTGCAAAAACATTTTGGGAAGCTGAACCTGATGGGCAATGCCGGCGTGGCCATCTTGCAGACCCCGACGGCTAATTTCACGCAGAATGACGTCCTCACCTTCGGCGCGGCATTCAGCTATGCGGCGCACCGCCGCGTGAATGTGGTCGGTGAAGCGGCTGGGTTTCACAGCACGAGAACGATTTCGCCAAGCCTGGTAGGCACCGAAAGCCGCTCCCAAGGGCGCTTCGGCTTGCAGATTTTCGCTGGCGGGTTCCAGTGGGACGTGGCCGGAATCGCGGGCAGCACCAGAAACAGCCCGCGCACCGGCTTCACGTTCGGAATCAGCAGGGATTTCCGTTGGTTCGATTACAACGTCATCAAGTAGTGGTCAGTCGTCGGTCCGCAGGGAATACCGAAAAAGTGTCCAAATAATTTTCATACCCGCGGAGAAGGTACCGCGAAGTGTTCCAGAGATTTTGGATTGTCCTGCGCGGCGTCGGCGATAGCTGACCGGAATTTCTTTGACGCGAAGTTTGTGGCGAGTCGCCTTGATCTGCATTTCGATGGTCCAGCCATAATTGGTGTCACGCATACGGAGCCGTTCGAGGGCGTCGCGGCGGATGGCGCGGAAAGGCCCCAGGTCGGTGTAGCGCGCACCGTGGAAAAGGCGAAGCAGTCCAGTCGCCAGGGCGTTGCCGAAGCGTTGCTGCGGAGTGAGCGCGCCGGCCTCGCGCGAGCCCAGCACGCGAGAGCCGAGCACCATCTCGGCCTCCCCGCGAACAATGGGGTCGAGCAGGCGCGGAAGATCGGCGGGGTCGTCGCTGCCGTCGCCGTCCATGAAAGCAACGACGGTGACTTCAGGGCGCAACGCGGCCATTCCGGCAAGACACGCTTGGCCGTATCCGCGCCGAGGCTCGGCCACGACCTCGGCGCCGTGCGCGCGGGCCACCTCGGCAGTACGGTCGGTGGAGCCGTTGTCCACGACAATGAGCTGGTCGAGCGCCGCTCCCCGCAGGGCTTCAAGGGTCGGGCCGATGGCGGCTTCTTCATTCAGGGCGGGAATAATCAGAGCAAACCGTTCGGTCATCAAACGCCATCCTACGATGTGAGCCAGCACGCTGTCGAATGCCCCGGAAGGGCATTGGCGAATGCGAGCACCTGTGGTATAAAAGAACGACCTCGTTCGCGCAATGGATCAACCCGTCAACAGCAGTCTACAACCCAAAGAGCAGGGCGCGTCTTTCTCGACGATCCGCGCGGCTGTGATGAACTGGACACGCGATCTGCTGATCGCGCTGGGCCTCGCCGCCGTGATTATCGTGTTCCTCTACCAGCCGGTGAAGGTGGAGGGAACGAGCATGTCGCCGCTGCTCACCGACCAGGAACGCATCTTCATCAACAAATTTGTGTACCGCTTCGAGCCCATCCATCGCGGCGACGTTGTGGTCTTTTGGTATCCCATGGACCGCTCGAAATCTTTCATCAAGCGCGTGATCGCGCTCTCCGGCGACACCGTGGAGATCCAGCAGGGGCGGGTGCTGGTGAACGGCAAGGAGCTGGACGAGCCGTATGTGCCGGCGACGTTTACCGACCGCAGTTCGCTGGGGCCGACGCGCGTTCCCGAAGGCTCCTTCTTCGTGCTCGGCGACCACCGCAACAGCTCCAACGATTCGCGCGTGTTCGGCGCCGTGCCGGGACAATTTATTTATGGCAAAGCGGTCTTCGTGTACTGGCCGGTGGAGCGCTTCGGCGCGCTGCCGGTGGCTGGCAGTGATTTGCAATGATGACACCCGGAGGACAACCTGAGGCTCAACGGAACCCCCGCGATTCTCGCGCTCGAGGACGGGCGCGTATTTAACGGGCGCGCGGCGGGCGCTCGTGCCCGTCGCGGCGGCGAAGTCGTTTTTAATACCAGCCTCACCGGCTACCAGGAAGTATTCACCGACCCCAGTTATTCCGGCCAGATTGTCTGCCTCACCTACCCGCATATCGGAAATGTCGGCACAAATCTTGACGACGAGGAATCGCCTCGGCCGTACATCGAGTCGCTCATCGTGCGCGAGTTTTCACAGCTCTCGTCCAATTATCGCTCGACGGAGACCGCGCAGGCCTACCTCGAGCGGCACGGCATTCCCGTCATATGGGACATTGACACGCGCGCGCTGGTGCGCCACCTACGCACGGTGGGCGCGCTGCGTGGCGTGGTGTGCACGGACGGCACTCCCGCAGCAAAACTGATTGAAGAGGCTCGCGCGCTGCCCACTATGGCCGGACTCGAGCTAGCCAGCCGCGTCACCTGCGACAAACCGTATGAATGGGCGCGCGGCTCGGTGGAACTGGCTGCAGCCGTCGGCGCAGGCGGAGGGGTAACGGAAGCGCACCGCGGGGACCAGCCGTCCCTGTTTTCGGCGTCCTCCGTAGGGGCGACCGGTAGGTCGCCTGATACCGTTGGCCGGCGCTTCAGCGTCGTGGCGTACGATTTCGGAATCAAGCAAAACATCCTGCGGCTCCTGGTGGATCACCATTGCGACGTGCGCGTGGTGCCGGCGAAAACATCTGCCGAAGACGTGCTGTCGCTGAAACCGGATGGCGTGTTTCTCTCCAACGGGCCGGGGGATCCCGAACCGGCCACGTTTGCCATCGAAAGCATTCGCAAGCTGCTTGGCCGTGTGCCGATTTTCGGCATCTGCCTGGGACATCAGCTCTGCGGCCTCGCCCTCGGCGGTCGCACATACAAACTGAAATTCGGGCATCACGGGTCGAACCATCCGGTGAAAAACCTGCTAACGGAAAAAGTGGAGATTACGGCGCAAAATCACGGCTTCGTTGTGGACCCGGAGTCGCTTCCGTCCAGCGACGTGGAAATCACCCACGTCAACCTGAACGACCACACCAACGAAGGCATGCGACACCGCTCACTTCCGCTCTTCAGCGTGCAGTACCACCCCGAAGCCTCCCCCGGCCCCCACGATTCGCGATACTTGTTTCAAGACTTCGTCGCCATGATGGCGGGAGGAAAGCCGTAATGCCGCGGCGCGACGACATCCACAAAATCTTAATCATCGGCTCTGGCCCGATCGTCATCGGCCAGGCGTGCGAGTTCGATTACTCGGGCACGCAGGCGTGCAA
>CAZIWR010000075.1:0-11260 GCA_964542805.1 uncultured Acidobacteriaceae bacterium | reverse complement strand
AGCGACACCTGGTAGAGCCACACCAGCGAGTTCAAGGCGATGATGGCGATGTTGACGAACGGCGTGGTGTGGCGCGGATTGATGTCGCGAAGGGGAATCATTTGCCGGCCCCTTTGGCTGCGCCGGAGGGCAGCTTGATGCGGCCGATTTCGTCAGGCGGCACCGTGCGGCCGCCTTCGCGCATCAGACGCTCGATCTCCTCCACCGATTTGATGCCGCCGCGCGCGCCGAGTACGGTGCAGTTCAGCGCCGCGGCCGCGCAACTGAAGTCCAAGATGCGCTCCATCGGCCAGTCTTGCAGGATGCCGTAGACAAAGGCACCGTGGAAAATGTCGCCGGCGCCGGTGGTGTCCACAGCGGCGACCTCGAAGCCGGGGCAGGGAAGGAAGCGGCGACCGTCCCAGGCGAGCGCGCCCTCGCGGCCGAGAGTGACACCCGTGAGCCGATTTCCGAAGCGCTGGTGAATTGCCGGGAGAGATTTCGCGAGGTCGTTCTCGCCGGTGAGTTTTCCCGGGAAGTCGCGCGAGGCCATGAGGTAGTCCACAGACTTCAGCAGCTCTTCTACGCCAGCGTAGCGGTTGTCCACATCCGCAGTGACCGGGATGCCCGCTTCGCGCGCCCAGAGCGCTGCCTGCGCCGCGGCGGCGGTGTCGTGGCCGTCCACGAGGAGGGCACGGGCGGAGAGGATCCAGTCGCGCTCGAGCTCCTCGGGATGCAACTCGAGCCGGGGGTCGCGGCGCCAGAGGATGGTGCGCTCGCCGGTGCGATCGTCGACCAGAATGAACGCGGCCTGACTGGCGCACTGCGGCACGGCGAAGAGTTGGGCCTCGACGCCGGCGCGGGTGAGTTCAGCGCGCTGCATTTGCGCGGCGGGATCGTCACCAATTTTTCCGATGTAGCGCGCGCGCAAGCCCCACGCGGCGCAGGCCACCATGGCGCTGGCCACCTGGCCGCCGGGGAGGACGTCGGCGGAGAGAAACTCGACCTTGGAATCGAAGGCGGGGAAGTGGGGAAGGCGGATGAGCGTATCGGTGGCGTTGAGGCCCACGCCGACGACGTCCACGCGGTGCGGGGTGATGTGCATGGCGGAATCACTGTAACCGAGGGGGCGGGAATTGCAAGAGAAGGGAGGGCGAGCCATTGCGTCCGATAACGCAAGGAAGAATGGAGGCAGATTAACGTAATACGGGACGTGCGCGAATCGCCAGGCGGGAGTGCGTTTTCGTGCGGCAGGGAAGCGCAGGAGTAAAGCACGCAGCGCGAGTAGCGCGGAACTGTGCAACGTGCGTCCGGGAAAGCGAACGTCGGTTTGCAGGCGCGGTTTGCACTCGCGAGCGAGGCGAGAGGGGAATTCTCTGCGGGAGTGGCAGAAAGTTTTTGTTGCTGCGCAAAATTGTTTTCCATTCGGCTCGGGATTTTTGGATTCTTCGTTTGCTTCATGTGCGCGGGTGTGGTAAGTATTTTTGTTTTAGTTTTGCCGGCGTGCAAGTTGGATCCCGCAGTTTGCACATGTCGGCATGCCGACACGCACATGCCGCTGAGGGAGTCGGAAGCGATCGTCCTGCGCACGTATCCACTGGGCGAAGGGGATCGCCTGGTCAGCTTCCTGAGCCGCACGCTGGGTCGCATGCGCGGCGTAGCGGCGGGCGCGCGGCGCACCAAGAGCCGCTTCGGTTCCACGCTTGAGCCGCTCTCGTACATCCGCATCTGGTTTTTCGAGCGCGAGACGCGCGACCTGGTGCGGATCAACCAGTGCGAGCTAATCGAGTCGTTCATGGAAACGCAGAGCGACTACTCCTGCGGACTGGCCCTGGCCCAAGTCAGCGAGATTACAGAAGCCGTTCTGCCGGAGCGCGAGGCCTCCGACGCGGCATTCCGGCTGGTGCTGTTGACCGCGCGCGCGGTGAAGGCCACGCAAAAGACGGAGTTGCCGATGGCCTACTTCATCCTGTGGACGGTGAAGCTGGCTGGATGGCTACCGGAGCTGGACCGCTGCGCACGGTGCGGCGGCGGGCTGGAGGGAGACAAGGCGCACGCGTCGGTGCTGCGCCACGGGCTGGCTTGCGAGAAATGCCGGCTGCCAGCGATGCGTCCCATTGCTGCGGCGAGCCTGGCCGCCGCGAACAAGATGCTTACGCAGCGCTTGGACAAGCTGGTGGAGCAGGCTGGAGAAACGCCTCCGGCGGCGGACCTGACCGGGCACCTACTGGAATTGATCGAGCACCAGATTGAGCGCAAGCTGACCACACGCAGAATGATGGAGAGCAAGATTTGAGCAAGAAAAGGAAGCCTGCACGCAAGCCCAAGTCCCGCGGACTGACGTTCCAGGACGTCATGTTCAAGCTGCAGAAGTTCTGGGCGGCGCAGGGCTGCATCCTGCAGCAGCCGTATGACGTGGAGATGGGCGCCGGCACAATGCATCCGGAGACATTTCTTCGCGTGCTGGGACCCGCGGCGTATCGCGTGGGGTACGTACAGCCCAGCCGGCGTCCTACGGATGGCCGCTACGGAGAGAACCCCAACCGCCTTTACAAACACCTGCAATATCAAGTCATTCTGAAGCCCGCTCCTGCGAACATTCAAAACCTTTACTTGAAGTCTCTCGAAGAGATGGGCATTCGGCTCAAGGATCACGACATCCGCTTCGAGGAAGACAACTGGGAATCGCCCACGCTGGGCGCATGGGGCATCGGATGGCAGGTGCTGCTCGATGGCCTCGAGATCACACAGTTCACCTACTTCCAGCAGTGCGGCGGGCTGAACCTGGATCCGGTTTCCGTAGAGTTGACCTACGGCCTGGAGCGCATTACCGCGTTCCTGCAAAACGTGGACAGCGTGTACGACATCCGCTGGAACGACAGCCTCACTTACGGGCAGGTGCGGCTGGCGGAAGAGCTGCAGTTCTCCGTGTACAGCTTCGAGAAAGCGGACGCCGCGGCCGCGCGCAGTCACTTCGAATCCTACGAAGCGGAAGCGGCGAAGCTGCTGAAAGCCTTTGCCGCCGCCGGGGAAGGGATGCGCCGCTTTCCCTTGCAGAGAGCGGTTCCCACCGTCGACTTGGAAGAGAAGCGGCGCTTCCCGCTGCTGGCGGTGTACGAGCTGTGCTTGAAGTGTTCGCACCTGTTCAATATTCTGGATGCGCGAGGGGCGATCTCCGTGACCGAGCGCGCGGCGCTAATCGGGCGCGTACGGCAACTGGCTTGCCGGGTGGCCGCCGGTTATGTGGAGCAGCAGACCGGTGAAGCGGTCGAGGTGCCGGCATGAAGAAGCGCACCTTGAAGATCGCGGCGGCGGAATTCTTTCTGGAGATTGGTTGCGAAGAAATTCCAGCGGGAATGCTGCAACGCGCGGCGAATGAACTTAAAGTGATCCTTGAGAAACACTTTTCCGCAAACCACCTGCTGAACAATTCCGTGGTGGAAACTTTTGGAGCGCCGCGGCGTTTAGTGGCGGCGTGCGGGTCGCTGCGAGAGCGACAGGCGGATGTGGTGCGCGAAGTGAACGGGCCGCCGAAGGCCATCGCCTTCGACGCTGTCGGCGCGCCGACACGCGCATCGGAAAGTTTTGCGGCGAAGCAGGGAATCAAGGTGGGGGAACTCACTGTCGTGTCCACGCCCAAGGGCGACTACGTGGCCGCCAAGCAGGTGATCAAGGGACGGCCCGCGGCGGAGATCCTGCGCGAGATTCTGCCGCGAGTGATCGCGGAGATTCCCTGGCCGCGGAGCATGTACTGGACGAGCGCGGAGGGCCCGCGATTCATCCGTCCGGTGCGCTGGATTGTGGCGCTGCTCGGAGGGCGCACGCTTGCGTTTACGTTTGGCGAGGTGGCTTCCGGGAATGCAACTTCGGGGCACAGATTTCTGGGCAAGGGGAAGGTGCCAGTCACAGGGCGCAAGAACTACGTTGCGAGGTTGCGGGCGAGTTTTGTGCTGGCGGAGCCAGCGGCGCGGCGGCGAAAGATCGAACGGGAAATTCACGCGCTGACGGCGAAGCGCGGGCTGCGCGCGCACGCCGATGCGAGGTTGATGGAACAGGTGGTCTACCTGAACGAATATCCCACGGTGATTCTGGGGGATTTTTCCGAGGAATTCCTGGACCTGCCGGACGAAATTTTAGTGACGGTGATGCGCGACCACCAGAAGTATTTTGCGGTGGAGCGGCGGGAAGGGGGCCTCGCGCCGCACTTCCTTGCGGTGATCAACATGGACGCGGACCGGCGCGGGCTGGTGCGCGCGGGGCACGAGCGGGTGCTGCGCGCGCGGTTTGCGGATGCGCGATTTTTCTGGCAGCACGATCAGAAATGTCGGCTTGCCGACAATTTACCCAAGCTCGCGCACGTGACGTACGAGTCGCGACTGGGAAGTTACGCGGGCAAAGTGGAGCGCATGAAATCGCTGGCGGGATGGTTCGCCGGACAGTGGTTCAACTCCGGCGTGCTGCAAGCGGACGTGGCCGGCTCGATTCGCGCGGCGGAGCTGGCCAAGTGCGACCTGGTGTCCGGCATGGTTGGAGAGTTTCCGGAATTGCAGGGAATTGTCGGCGGCCTTTACGCGAAGGAGCAGGGCGAGGCGGACGAAGTGGCCTGGGCGGTTTACGATCACTACCGCCCGCTGGGACTCGAGGAGTCCATCCCGCGCAACCTGACCGGCTGTACGGTGGCGCTGGCCGACAAGCTGGACGCACTGGTGGGCTGCTTCGCGGTGGGCATGATTCCGTCAGGGTCGAGCGACCCGTTTGCGCTGCGGCGCGCCGCGCTGGGCATCGTGAAGATTATTCTGGAGCGCAAGGTGCCGGTGTCGCTCTCCGCGTCGATTTCCGCTGCGGCGGGCATCCTGGAGTCGCAGCCACCGAAAACTCATGTGACCCCGCAAGTGCAGGCGCAGGTGCTGGAGTTCATCGCCGAGCGCGCACGGTTCGTCTTCAAAGAGCGGCTGGGATTTGCGTACGACGAGGTGAGCGCCGTCCTGGCGGCCAGCGCCGACGACATGGTGGACGTGGAGCGGCGACTGGAAGCGTTGAAGGCGATCCGCAAGACGAAGAACTTCGAGCCGCTGGCCACCGCCTTCAAGCGCATTAGAAAGATCATCGAGAAGGCCGGGCCGGCGGAGGCGTGGAAGCTTCCGCATGTGCGCGAGGACTTGCTGACAGAAGAGGCCGAGCGGAAGCTGCATAGCGAATCGCGACAGGTGGCGCGCGCGGCAGGGGAGCACAAGCGCGGCGGGCGGTACCGCGAGGCGCTGCAGGCTATCGCCGGGTTGCGTCCGGCGGTGGACAATTTTTTTGACCAGGTGCTGGTGATGGCCGAGGATGAAGCGCTGCGCAAGAACCGGCTGACGCTGCTGGCGGAATTGCTGAGCGAGTTTTCGACGATCGCGGATTTTTCGGAGATCGTCACGACGGAGAAGTAGTTTAGCAACATAAAGTAATACTAGAGATGTTGCGCCGCGAGAAAAATTGGAAAGAGGCGTGGTCGAAAAAAAAGATGTCGGCACGCCGACACGTTGGAAGCAGGAAGCCGTTGCCGCGGCGGCCACGAAGATGGATCCCCGGCCTGAACTGCAAGGGCCCGAATTCATCTCCACTACAAAATCTGATGGGAAGGGAAGCGCACATGAAATTCGTCTATTTTTTTGGAGCGGGGAAAGCAGAGGGCCATGGAGAGATGAAGCACTTGCTGGGAGGCAAGGGCGCCGGACTGGCGGAGATGACCAAAATCGGACTGCCCGTGCCGGCAGGGTTCACGCTGACCACGGAGGTCTGCGACTATTTTTACAAGCACGGCAAGAAGTATCCGAAGGAGCTGGCGGCGCAGGTGAAGACCAACCTGGCGCGCCTGGAAAAGGTGACCGGTAAAAAACTTGGTGACGCGAAGAACCCGCTGCTGGTGAGCGTGCGGTCGGGCTCGGCGCGGTCCATGCCGGGGATGATGGAGACGATTCTCAACCTGGGGTTGAATGAGCAGTCGGTGCAGGCGCTGGCCAGCAACACGAAGAACGACCGCTTCGCGTACGACGCGTATCGCCGCTTCGTGCAGATGTACTCCTCGGTGGTGATTGGGCTGCCCAAGGAAGACTTGGAGCACAAGCTGCGCGCGATGAAGGCGCGCCAAGGAGTGAAGGACGACACGGAGGTCCCCGCCAAGGGCTGGCGCGAACTGGTGAAAGAGTACAAGGCTTACTTCAAGGAGCACACCGGCAAGGCGTTTCCCGAGGATCCGGAAGAGCAATTGTGGGGCGCGATCGGCGCGGTATGCGGCTCATGGATGGCGGACAAGGCGGTGACCTACCGGCGCGTGGAGAAGATTACCGGGCTGCTGGGCACCGCCGTCAACGTGGTGCAAATGGTGTTTGGCAACACCGGCGATGCGTCGGGGACCGGCGTGTGCTTCACGCGCGACCCGAGCACGGGCGAGAAGATTTTCTACGGCGACTTCTTGCTCAATGCGCAGGGCGAAGACGTGGTGGCGGGCATCCGCACGCCGATGCATCTGGACGAGATGTCCAAGCACATGCCGAAGATTTACAAGCAGCTCGAGCGCGTGCGGAAACTTCTAGAAACACATTACCGCGATATGCAGGATATCGAGTTCACGGTAGAGGAAGGAACGCTTTACGTTTTGCAGACGCGCACGGGCAAGCGCACGCCGTCGGCAACATTCCAGATGGCCGTGGACATGGCCAAGGAAGGGCTGATCTCTAGAGAAGAAGCCATCGAGCGCGTGAAGGCCGAAGACATCGAGCGGCTGTTCTATCCGGTGATTGACGCAAGCGTGCAGCGCACGGATTTGCTGCGGCGCAAGCTGGCCGTGGGCGTGAACGCCGTACCCGGCGCGGCGGTGGGGCAAGCCGTGTTCACCGCGCACGAAGCGGAGGCGTGGGCGAAGGAAGGGAAGAAGGTCATCCTGGTGCGGCGGGAGACTTCGCCGGAGGACGTGGGCGGAATGTTCGTGGCGCAAGGAATTCTGACGGCGACCGGCGGCAAGACGAGTCACGCGGCAGTTGTGGCGCGCGGCTGGGGCAAGTGCTGCATCGTCGGGTGCGAAAAGCTGGACATTGACGCCGCACAGAAGTTGATGAGCTCGGATGGGCACGTGGTGAAGGAGGGTGACTGGATTACGCTCGATGGCGGCGATGGCGCGGTCTATGAGGGGCAGATCCCGCTGACCATGCCCAAGCTTCCGGCGGCGTACACCACGCTGATGCAGTGGGCGGACAAGGTGCGGCGGCTGGGCGTGCGCACGAACTGCGATACGCCGCAGGACGCGCGCAAGGCTCGCGAAATGGGCGCGGAAGGCATCGGGCTGTGCCGCACGGAGCACATGTTCTTCAAGGACTTCGAGCAGCCGGAGCGCAGCGCGGAGCGGCAGTTCGCCATCCAGGAAATGATTGTGGCAGACAACGTCGAGTCGCGGCGCAAGGCGCTGGCCAAGCTGCTGCCGTTCCAGCGGCGCGACTTCATCGGCATCTTCGAGGCGATGGACGGCCTGCCGGTGACCATTCGACTGGTGGACCCGCCGCTGCACGAGTTCGTGCCGCACGACCGCGAGAAGCAGCAGGAACTTGCCGACAAAATCGGCGTGGACGTCGAAGTGGTGACGCGGCGCGTCGAGCAGCTCCACGAAATGAACCCCATGCTGGGACATCGCGGGTGCCGGCTGTGCATCACCTACCCGGAGATTCTGGAGATGCAGGTGCGCGCGATTATCGAGGCGGCGGTGGATTGCCAGAAGCGAGGAATTAAAGTATTACCTGAGATTATGCACCCGCTGACGTTGGATAAAAAGGAGTTGCAGATTCTCGAAGTGGGCACGCGCAGAGTGGCAGAAGAAATCATCAAGGCTGCCGGAGTGAAGTTGAACTACCTGGTGGGCACGATGATTGAGCTGCCGCGCGCGGCGCTGATGGCGCATGAGATTGCCGAAATCGCCGAGTTCTTCAGCTTTGGCACAAACGACCTGACACAGACGGTGATGGGGCTCTCACGGGACGACGCGGGGCGGTTCCTGCCGGACTACGTGGACGCGGCCAAGGCGGGCGTCTTCCCAGCGGACCCGTTCCAAACGCTGGATGTGGCCGGAGTCGGACAGCTCATGGAGATGGCCATTTCGCGGGGACGCAAGACGCGTCCAAAGCTGAAGGTGGGTATTTGTGGCGAACATGGCGGCGATCCGGAAAGCGTACGGTTCTGCCACAAGATAGGGATGAACTACGTGAGCGCGTCGCCGTTCCGCGTGCCCATTGCGCGGCTGGCGGCGGCGCAAGTGGTGCTGGAAGAAAAGGCAGCGAAGAAGAAAAAGAAGCGTTGAACGTTTAACGTTGAAAGGCTAAAGGTGAGCGCGAAATCACTGGTGATCGGGATCTGCGGTGGGACGGGGTCGGGGAAGACCACGATCACCAACCGCATCATCGAAGCGCTGTCGCTGGAGAGCGTGCAAGTGCTGCAGCAGGATCACTACTACAAGGACCTGCCGCAGATGCCGGTGGACGAGCGTGCCAAGCAGAACTTCGACCATCCGGAATCCATTGATACGAAGCTGTTCGTCGAGCATGTGCGCGGCCTGCGGGAAGGGAAGCCGATCGAGCGTCCGGTGTACGACTTCACAAAACACGCGCGCAAGGCGGAGACCATGCGGCTCGAGCCGCGGCCGGCGCTGATCGTCGAGGGCATCCTGATTTTCGAGTGCAAGGCGCTGCGCGAGTTGATGGACGTGAAGATTTTTGTGGATACCGACGCCGACATCCGCTTTATCCGGCGGCTGGGGCGCGACATCCGCGAGCGCGGGCGCACCGCGGAGTCGGTCATCCAGCAATACATGTCCACCGTGCGGCCCATGCACATGGAGTTCGTCGAGCCGAGCAAGCGCTACGCCGACGTCATCATCCCCGAAGGCGGGCACAATGAAGTGGGGATTGATTTGGTGATTCAGAAGATTCGCTCGCTCGTCCCTCTGGCGAAATCGTAGTGCGCATCGCGAGCGTGGAGCATAAGAACTGTCCGCAGCCTAGAACTTGGGGCACTCATAAAGTTTTTTCCCGTCCCTAAATACATCGCACGTCTGTTTTACACGACTGTCTACAATCGTCAGTTCCAGTTGCTCTGTTTGCAATCCTCGCCTGCTCCAAACTGTAATGATGTGTCTTCCTGTCGGCACCCTGATTTGATCGAATGGGTGAACGCCCGACAGTAAAGCGTCGGGTAAGACCATTTTGCGGACCGATGCGAGTTGCCTATTCAGATCATCGTAAACGGTCTGAATTTCCCCACCAGCTTGACGCATCGGATGCTCCGCTTTTACCCAAATCGTCAGTGGATACGTAGGCGGGTTGCCACTGCCTCGGCTTGTGTCAGCCGTAAAGTAGCAATACGTGTCGCCGCCGGTCATGTCATCGAGGCTTTGTCTCGTCATTTTGCTTATCTTGTTGCTGGAATCAATGATCGACTGTAGGTGATCTATCGTTTCCGAAAAGTCACTTTGGTTCTGCTTAGCGATTCTTTCGAAATTGGCTTGCTCACTAGCTCTGATAATCGCTTGATTCTCCGCGAAATCGTGCCTGTCTTTATCCATTGCGCTGTTTTCTACCATCACATAAACAAACGCAAGCAACAGCCACACGAATTTATGTATCGGGCGCATTTTGGCCAATGCCATGACGACTGTTACGAAAGTGAGTGCGAGCACAGCCTTGCCTGGAGGTGGAAGCCGAAATGACCAGTAAACACATAGAATTAGGAACATCAACTGAAATAGCCAGTGGAAAGCTTCACGAGGTCCGGATGAATCGAGCCACCAATTTCGGATCCTAATCACCCACTCAAGCGCGAAGAGTTGGAAGCGTCTAAACCAAGATTCGGATTTCATAACGGCGAATCCTAACCTGAGACCGTACCTCGTCTCAAGGAGCTAATCGCATTGTCTTTGAAGTGGCAATTCATTCTTCAAGACAGCGAGGCTACGTTGGCATCTTCAGAAAGAAATAAATCCCCAGGAAAGCAAAAATGGTGTCCGGCGACCAGGCGGCCAAGAACGGCGGGAGCTGGCCGACGGAGCCCATGGCTTCGAAGAGCGCGGAGACGGCCCAGTAGCCGATGCCGATGGCCACGGAGAGCGCCACGCCGCCCATGGTGCTGCGCGCGCGGAAGACGGCGGCGAAGGGGATCCCCAGCAAAACAATAATCGGCGCCATCAGCGGATAGGCCAGCTTTTTGTGCCACTGCACGGAGATGCGCGCCACGTCGAAGCCTGCCTGTTGCAGGTCGCTGATGTATTGCCCGAGCTCGCGCAGGTTCATCTGGTGGTAGGGGCGGACCTCGCGGAAGAAGTAGGCAGGCGGCTCGGTAAGCTCCGATAGCTGAATTTGGCGGAAGGGAACGAAGTGCTTGATGTTGGAGCCGTCGAAGTCGCGCACCCAGCCGTCTTCGAGGTCCCAGGTTTTCCGCGCGTCGTTCCACTTCGCGCGGGCGGCATAGACGCGGCGGCGCATCTGGAAATTTTCCGGATTCAGCTCGAAGACGTTGAGCGCGCCAAAGAGGCGATTTTCCGGGTCGAACAGGCCGTAGTTGTAGAGGCGCATGCCCTGGCCGAAAATCCACTGGCGGCGCGGCTGGAAAAAGGTCTGCGCGGGGCGGCCCTTAATCTGGTTGCGCAGGGCGTCCTGGCGCTTGTTGGCGTTGGGGAGGTAGGTATTGTCGAAGAGCACCATCGCGCCGGCCAGCGCGAGGCCCGCTCCCAGCAGAGGCACGGCCAAGCGGTAGAGACTGACGCCGCTGGCTTTGAAGGCCACCAACTCGTTGCTCTTCGCCAGCACGCTCATGGTGACGATGACGGCGACCAGCACGGCGAGCGGCAAAAGCTGATAAATGAGTAGCGGCGTGAGGTACCAGAAATAGTCGAAGACGACCAGGAAGGGAATCTGGTTCTTGGCGATGTCGTTCAGCAATTCGAAGAATGTGAAGGAGTGGAAGAGAATCAGAAAGCCCGCCAGCATCAGGAAGAAAAACGAAAAGAAGCGGCGGAGGATGTAGAGGTCCAGCAGCAGCGGCCAGCCGTTGCCGGAACGCTCGATGGCGCGGCGCTTGTTTGGCGGCGGCGCGGCGGGTGGCGACTTTCGGGCCGGGCCGTCGGAGGCAGGCGTGGGTGGGGGAGTATCCGCGTGGCGTGTGTGCCGCCAAGTGGCGATGGCTTCCGACCAGCGCGTGAGCACGCCCTCGGCGCCGACCTGCTCCATGCGCGGCAGCAGGAAAATTCCCAGCAGCGCGGCCA
>CAZIWR010000074.1:0-11276 GCA_964542805.1 uncultured Acidobacteriaceae bacterium | reverse complement strand
CGCCGGCCCGATCGTGCAAACGATTTTTGCTTTTCGAAAATTCATGAAACCGTGCCCTGTTGTTCAAGCGAAGCGGTCAAAGGGGCCATTCAACATTCAACTCTTCAACATTCAACTTTTATTTCGCCCGCACAAACGCCTCAATAATTCGAAACGAATATTCCACGCCCTGCCGAAACGCCGCCAGCGGCAGCCGCTCGTCGTCCGAGTGCATCCGCGCAATTTCCTCTTCCGTGAGCGGGAACGGGATGATGCCGTAAGCCTGCACGCTGCGCAGGCGAAGCTGCGCGGAATCCGTGGCCCATGTGGACATCTGCGGCACAACGATCGCGCCGGGGAAAAACGCCGGCGTCACCTGCTCGATCACGCGGTAAAAATCGGTGTCCAGTGAAGACGGCGGTGCGGTCGGTCGCATGGTGGTGGCCATTTCGATGCGCACCTGCGGGTCGTCCACCAGTTTCTTCAGCTCGGCGATGAGCGCCGCCGGCGTTTCGCCCGGCAGCAGCCGGATATTCACCGTGGCGCGCGCCTCGGACGGAATCACGTTGGAGCGCACGCCGCCGCGCAAAATGGTCGGCACCACGGTATTGCGCAGCATGGCGTTCCACACCGGGTTCGCTTCGGAAAGTTTTTTTGCGGCGTGCTGCAGCCGCTCCGGCTGGTCCAGCAGCGCGCGAATCCATTTCGCCGTCTCCGGCGCTTCCAGCGTGGCCAGCTGCTCAAAGTAGCGCCGCGTGATGCTGTTGAGCTGCACCGGCGCGTCGTACCCGCCGATCTTGGCCACCGCGGCGGCCAGGTGCACCACGGCGTTTTCGTCCCGCGGGATGGACGCGTGGCCCGCGGGGCCCGTGGCGATCACCTCGATGTTCACCGGAACTTTTTCGCTGGCTTGCACGCCGACGTACACCGCTTTGCCGTCCTTGACGAACATGCGCCCGCCCTCATTGAGCGCGAAGCCAGCCGCGATTTTGTCCCAGTGATTGCGCACGGCGAATTCGATGCCCGCTTCGCCGCCCTCTTCTTCATCCGCTTCGGCGAGGAAGATGACGTCGCGCTCCAGTCGCACGCTCGCGCGTTTCAACGCCACGAACGCCGCCAGCGAGGCCACCAGCCGGCCCTTGTCGTCGATCGCTCCGCGCCCCCAGATGGCTCCATCTTTCACGGCGCCGCCGAAGGGCTCTGTCGTCCACTTGGCGCGGTCCACGCCGACCACGTCGGTGTGCCCCAGTAGCAGCAGCGCGCGCGACGGGTCCGGCACAGCGCCCGCGCGCAGCCGTGCGATGACGATGCCGCGGCCCGGTGCGCTTTCGATCACTTCCGCGGTGATGCCTTCTTTTTCCAGAATGGCGGCGATGTATTTTGCGGCGGCCAGCTCATTGCCCGGCGGGTTTGTGGTGTTGATGGCCAGCAGGCCGGAAAGCCAGCCGGTGGCCTCACTGGAGAGCTTGTCGAAATCAACATTCGCCGGTTGCTGTGCTCGTGTGGATAGAGTTGCAGCGAGAAGCAGAATCAGAATCAAACATAGACATCGATGAGTCATCGAACTTGCCATTCTGCGCACCTCGGCGCAAATCGCCAGGGAATGTGTTGGAACAAACGGCACAGTTTAACACGCGAATAAAACAAAATCAGCGAATGCTGGATGTGTTTTCCTGTAGCCTCCCACTGCCCCGCGCAGTTCCTCACTCTGAAACTCTGCCACTCCGCAACTCTGTCACTCTGCCACCCTGCTACTCGTAACCTTCCTCCTTCCTCATTCCTCCCTTCCTCGTCTGTTCCGAAAAGTTGACCATCCCGCCCGGCCGTGGCAGCATCGAACCACGTGGGGGAATCTATGCGTGCCACATGTGTCCGTCCCATCCTGTTCGGAGTCCTGGCTGCGGCGCTGGCCTTTCCGCAGGGCGATGTTCTCCTCCGAGCCCAGCAGCAGCCGCAAAAGCCGCCGCAGGAAAAAAAGCAGGAAAAGCCCGCGGGGGAATTCCAGCTGTCCGTGGAAGTGCCCCTGGTCAACGTGGACGTCGTGGTCACCGACAACGACGGCGGCTTCCTGAACGGGCTGCGCCGCGAAAACTTCCGCGTGCTGGAAGACAGCGTCCCGCAGACCATCACCAACTTCGCGCCCACCGACGCGCCCATCACCATGGTGCTGCTCATTGAGTTCAGCAAGATGTACTACGAGTATATCGCCCAATATTCCACCATGATGGCCCAGGACTTCCTGCGGCAGCTCAAGCCGGAAGACTGGATTGCGCTGGTGAGCTACGACCTGAAAACGCACATTGAGACGGACTTCACGCGGGACAAAATGGAAGTGCAGCGCGCATTGCGCAGCATGTATTTTCCGGGCTTCACCGAATCCTGCATCTTCGATGCCCTCCTGGAAACATTGGACCGGCTGCAGGACGTCAAAGGCAAGAAATCCATTCTCATTCTCGCCACGGGACAAGACACCTTCAGCAAGAAGAATCTGGACGACGTGCTCAAGCGCTTGCGCGAAACCGACGTTACGATTTTCACCGTCGTCGCCGGGAAAGACTTCCTGCGATATCTGGACGACCACGGCGCATTCAGCGGCAAGTGGGGCTTCGTGGACCGCATGAATATTCTGCAGGCGGAAAATCAGATGCGCGCGTTCGCCAGCATGACCGGTGGGCGCTCCTGGGCGCCCCAGTTCCAGGGCGAATGGCCGAGCATTTTTTCTGACATCGCCGCCAGCCTGCGCAACCAGTACAGCATCGGCTATTCGCCTTCCAACCGCGTCCGCGACGGCAAGCTCCGCAAGATCAAAGTGCAGCTCGTGGACCCCAACGGCGCGCCGCTCACTGTGCTGGACCAGAAGGGCAAAAAGGTCAAATACCAGATCTACGCCCGCGAAGGCTATCTCGCGCCCAAGCCCGGCATCAGCGACTAAACGCAAATTTGGGCCGCTTAGTACCCCCGCTTCAAATCAACTCGGTTGATCAACTCTCGCCCCCCAAACCATCGCTGCAGATTTTCCAAGAGAAGTTCGGTTTGCCGGTCCCAGAGGAATTCACTCGCGGAAGAGGTGTGCGGAGTAATGAGGCAATTGTCGAGCGACCACAGCGGTGAGCTGGACGGAAGAGGTTCCTGCTCGGTGACGTCGAGTGCGGCGCCGGCGATGGCGCGGCGGCGCAGCGTATCAATCAGCGCGGCCTCGTCAATCAGCGTGCCGCGCGCTACGTTAATCAGAAACGCGGTCGGCTTCATTGCTCGTAGCCGTGTGGCGTTCATCAGGTGATGCGTTGTGGGAGTCACCGGCGCGGCCAGGATCACATAATCCGCCTGGTGCAGGACTTCTTCGAGCTGCGCCGCGGGCAAGTAGCGGTCGGCGAGCGCGGGATCGCCCTGGCCCGTGCGCGTCACTGCCCAGATGCGCATGCCCAGCGGCCGCACGCGTTTTGCCGTCTCGCGCCCGATGGCGCCGAAGCCCACAAACAGCAGCGTCTGGCCCATCAATTCGCGCGGGCGCAACTGGTCGTCCCAGATTTCCTGCTGGCCCCAGTGGCTGTTCATCTGATGGCGGAAGGAAGAAGGAAAGCGCCGCGCGAGAGCAATCAGCAGTCCGAGGATGTGCTCGGCCATGGGCACGCTGTGCACGCCACTGGCGTTGGTCACCAGCACGTCGCTCGCGCGCAACTCGGGATACATCAACTGGTCCACGCCCGCCGCCGTAGAGTGCAGCCAGCGCAGTTTTTTTGCGGCCACGAATTGCGCGGGCTTCAGCGAATACCCCACAAAGATGTCCGTGTCCGGCAACTCGTCGTCGATGTGCTCGTAGGTGGTCAGGTGCACCACCTTCATTTCCGGAAACGCGCGTTGCACGCTGATGCCCACGTCCGCCGGCGGCCGCCACAGCGTGAACGGATGCCACACGCATATCAGCAGTTTCGTCTTCGCCGGCGTGGGTCGAGTCATCTTATTTCTTCGCCACGCGCAAATCTTTCCCGGTCATTTCCGCGGGCTGCGCCAGTCCCAGCACGCCGAGCAGCGTTGGCGCGATATCCTGCAGCGCGCCGTTGGAACGCAGCTGCAACTTGGCGTCGTCGGTCAGCAAAATAAACGGCACAGGGTTCGTCGTGTGATAGGTGTGCGGCCCTCCGGTCGTGGGATCAATCATTGTCTCCGCGTTGCCATGGTCCGCGGTGATGATCCACGCGCCGGGATTTGCACGGTCGCGCAGCGCGCGATAGATGCGGCCCAGGCATTCGTCCACCGCTTCGACGGCTTTGATCGCCGCGTCGAGCTTCCCGCTGTGCCCAACCATGTCCGCGTTGGCGAAATTCATCACAATCGCGTCGAACTCGTCCTTCTCGACGGCGTTCACCACCGTGTCCGCAATGCCCGCCGCGGACATCTCCGGTTTCAGGTCGTACGTCGCCACCTTCGGCGACGCCACCAGAATTCTCTCCTCGCCGCCGAACGGCTTCTCGATTCCCCCGTTGAAAAAATAGGTGACGTGCGCGTATTTTTCCGTTTCCGCCACGCGCAGATTTTTCAAATTCATTTCCGCAAACACGTTGGCCAGGATGTGCTCGACTTTTTCCGGCTCGAAAACGTAGCGCAGCCACGGCCAGGTTTTTTCGTACTGCGTCATGGCCACGTAGAAAAGATTTTTCCGCCGCTTGGCGTCGGTGATCTTGTCGAACCCGGGCTCGGCCAGCGCCCGCGTGGTTTGCCGCGCGCGGTCCGCGCGGAAGTTGAAGAAGATCACCGCATCGTCATCGCGAATCAACCCGCGTGGTGCGGCCCCTGCAGCACCTGCCCCGAGCGTAGCCGAGGGGTCCCCATCCGTAATCACCGCGGGCAGCACGAACTCGTCGGTGATCCCCTGCTCGTAGCTGCGCCGCATGGCTTCGACGGGATCGCTGAGCTTGTGTTCCGCGTCGCCGTGGACCATCGCGCGATACGCGCGTTCGATTCGTTCCCAGCGGTTGTCGCGGTCCATCGCGTAGTAGCGCCCCACGACCGTGGCGATTTTTCCCACGCCGTACTCGCGCATCTTCTGTTCGAGCGCGCGCAGAAAATCCACGCCGCTGTTGGGAGGCGTGTCGCGCCCGTCCATGAAGCAGTGGACGAACACGCGCTCGACTTTATTTTCCCGCGCCATGCGCAGCAGCGCGTAGATGTGCTCGTTGTGCGAGTGCACGCCGCCGTCGCTCACCAGCCCCAGCAGGTGCAGTTGCCGCTCGCGCCCGCGCTGCATCGCGCCAACAAGCAACTCATTTCTAAAAAATGTTCCGGTCTGGATGGCGAGGTCCACCTTCGTGATGTCCATGTAGATCACGCGTCCCGCGCCGATGTTCAAATGGCCCACTTCGCTGTTGCCCATCTGTCCTTCGGGCAGCCCGACGCGCGGCCCCGACGTGTGCACCAGCGTGCTGGGAAATTTTTGCAGAATGGCGTCGTAGTTCGGCTTGCGCGCAAGAGCGATGGCGTTGCCTTTCGTCTCCAGCGAAAAGCCCCAGCCGTCGAGCACCGTGAGGATAATCGGTTTTGGTCGCTCGCCCATAGCGGCTCAGAATACACGGAATCAAGCCTCGCTTGTAGTGGCGATGAATGCTGCGCCCGGGTTTACCGATTTTCGTTTTTCGAATTTCGGTCTTCGATAGTGCGGCAGGCGGAACTTGTCCCGACGCTTCGTGTCGGGAGCCCGGCATTTTTCTTGATCTTGGGAATTCGGCCGACCCGTTCAGTAGGTCAACTTCCCATCCAGGAGCATGTCCTTGGGGGAAAACTCGATCACCACGCGTGTTTCGGCCTGCATTCCTTTGCCGGGGTGGACGAACTCCACCCGCAGAAACGCGTCGCTTTCCAGGACGAGCGGCTTGCCGTTCAGCGTGCGCGGGAAAACCAGTTGAAACTCTTTCTGCTCGACGGCTGGCTTGGTGTAGCCGATCGGCGCGACTTTCCAGTGCGGTCCCTCCAGGCTCGCGCTCTCCTTCAACACCTCCAGCGAAAGTTTTTGCCACTCCAGCCGCAGGTCTCTTTCCCCGGCGGACGAGTTCGTGGCGAAGACGATTTGCACCACGACCGTATTCGGAGCCTCGGAGCCGATGAAGCGCTCCGCCTCGGCGTCCTGCGCTTTTTTCTGCTCCGGCGTGAGCGAGCGGTACCCGGGATCGAGCTGTGCGATGCGCACAATCGCCTGCCGCACCATCCGCACCGACCACAGCTGCGCCACGTAGGTGGCCCGGACAGGGATTGCCCTTGAGGCGGAAGCGCCCGCCGAGCGCTCCCAGGTTTTCGCCCACGGAGAATCGCTCAACAGCTTTTGGCAGTCCTTCTTCGACCACTGCTCCGGCTTTTTCTCCGTCCAGAACTGCGCCTGCGCCGAAATGGCCAGCAGCAATCCCGCCATCGCCAGTGACGTTGCCCTGCGCGTCCGTCTGCGCCTCATACAGCCTCCGGATTCCCAAGTCGCGTCGGATTATTTCACGGCCACCGCGCCGCGTCCACGTTCCGCCGGCTCCCGAGGCTTCGGGATTGCCGGTTTTTGTAGCTCGCGCCTGCCCCGGATGCTTTTGCGGGGTGCTTCCGGGAAACACGCCGCGCCCCCTTTCTCGAAGAGCCCCGAGGCCCCTGCCTCGGGGATATTCCGAGGGAAGCCCTTTGCCTGCCCCCATTGCCCCTCGCCGCCTTTTTGTCAAGCCCCTTCCTGTCCTCCCGCGCCATTAATTCCTTACCTATCAACAAGATACGCCAAACGCCGAAGCGAATAATAACCACCCCGGATGTGCTATAATATAACTATAAGAGAATAGATAAGGATTTACGCCGTCTTTCAGTTTACCTGGCGCGGTAGCGCACCGATGATCTTGAGCCCCGGAGGGGCGAAAGGCCCGTAGCCCAGGGCGTTAGCCCTGGGTGAGAAGGGCCGCGCGCAGCGCGTTCCTTGCTGCCGCAGGCGCCTTTTCCGTCCGGCGCTAAGCGCCTACGGCTTTGTTTCTTGAGATAAGCCGAAGAGATCTCAACAGAACCAGTTCAAATAGATTTGCCGTTCCCGGCAGAAAGAATCCCATGAAACCCCTGCCCCTCGACATGGCGCAAGCCTGTCGCGACGTCGAAGACCGCCTTGTGCCGCGACTGCCGCTCAGCCTGCTCGAGCGCGCCGTCTACTACCACCTGCTGCGCCACACGCATCTCGAAGCGCGCCGCCGCCTCTCGCTTTCCATGGCTCGCCTCGGACGCACCGCGCGCGTTTCCGGTGCCGCCGGGCGCATCGCCGTGCACAGCCTGGCGCAAAAAGGAGCGTTGCGCGTCGTGGGCGTCAGCAAGCGCGGCCACGTTCTCGAGCTGCGCCTGCCGAATCAAATCGTCGACGCCGGAGGCGCGCCTGTGCCGCCCGCCCCGGATCTCGACTCGCTGAATTTTTTTGAGGAACGCACCTTGCGCTGGGCCATCCACCGCCGCGATGGAGGCCGCTGCTTCTATTGCCGAAGAAAGCTCAACGCGCGCACGCGCATGCTCGACCACGTCCAGCCGCAGGCCGTGCTGCGCCGCATGCGCGGCGGCGTGAAGCGCATGCACTCGTATCGCAATCTCGTTTCCTGCTGCCCCGCCTGCAACTACGGCAAGCGCGCCAGCCCCGCCGCCACGTTTCTGCGCAAGCTCTACCGCAATGGCCATCTCGACCGCGAAGAATTTTCCGAACGCCTCCGCGCCCTCCGCACCCTCGCCCGCGGCAAACTCCGTCCAGTCCTGGAAGTTCCCGCCGCCACCTTCAACCTTTAACGTTTAACCTTCAACGCGCTGCCTTTTCCACTTCATGTAGCGCCGGGCTTTAGCCCGGCATGTTTTTTCTTTGTAGGGGCGCTGCTGGCTGCGCCCTGAATTTTTCTATGGAGTGCGGCGGATCGACGCCGCTTTGTAGCGCAGCCACTCTTGGCTGCGCTTCTTTTTCCGGCAACCCGCGCCCGCCGTTGGCGCAGGTTGCCATCCTCTTCCAGCAACAAATCGGCGATGGGATGATTACTTAGCGGCCCTTGTTCCGGCGGCTGCGGGCGCGTCTGTGAACAATCCGCGGCTCGGTGATGCGAAGGATTACCCTTTTGCCTAGCACTCGGGCTGCCCGCGTGATCGTTTCCAGAGATACCGCCGTATTCCGTGGATCGAGCAACCGGTCGAGTTGCGACCGGCTGGTGCGCAGTTCCCGGGCCATGACTCTTTTTGTTTTCTGCTGGTCCTTCATGGCCTGTTCCAGTTGCCAGGCCAGGACGCGCTTCACAGCCACAGCCTCAACTTCTTCCCGAATTCCATGTTTTTCCAGGAAGCTGTTGAAGCTCGAGCCGCTGTGGTCGAAGCGTTTGCGGTTCTTTTTTTCTTTCATCCCATTCTCCTCTCGTGCTTTTCCTTGTTCTTTCGCGCGAGCGCCAGGTCCTCATCCGGCGTCTTCTGTGTTTTCTTTATGAAGCCAAGCAAGAGCACCATTCGGCCCGCTCGGTCGATGTAGAACAGCACACGCGCAATCCGATTGTGCATGAGGTGCGTGCGCACCTCGTAAAGGCCTTGGCCGAGTGCTCGGCAGACCGGCATCCCGATGGGCCAACCGAACTCAACCGTCTTAATGTCCTCTCCTATTCGCTTCCGATCGTCTGTGTATGGAAGCGCCTTTAGCCAATCCCGAACAGGCTCGCGCCCAGCTTCCGTGCGAAAGAAGATCGCCGGGACCCGCTTGCCGGACTCGCTCGGGTTCCCTGCACCTGACCCGGGAACTCCTCCGCGTCGCCCTGGTACTTTCAATGGCACCCCAGTGTACCATAAATGGTACATTCAGAAGAACAATAAAGAACGGTAGGTTTCTTGACCGTCGCAATTACACGGCGAGTGCTTTGCGGCCCGGATATTGCGCGGCAGCGCCCAGTTCTTCTTCGATGCGCAGAAGTTGGTTGTACTTCGCAATCCGGTCCGTCCGCGACGCCGAGCCTGTCTTGATTTGTCCCGTGCCCATGGCCACGACAAGGTCGGCGATGAAGGTGTCTTCGGTTTCGCCCGAGCGGTGCGACACGATGGACGCATACCCCGCCTTGCGCGCCATCTCTATCGCTTCGACCGTTTCTGTCACCGTGCCAATCTGATTCAGCTTGATGAGAATTGCGTTGGAGATTTTTTCGGCAATCCCCCGCGCCAGCCGTTGCGTGTTGGTCACAAACAAATCGTCGCCGACAAGCTGAATCTGCGCGCCAAGTTTTTCCGTCATCATTTTCCAGCCGCCCCAATCGTCTTCCGCCATGCCGTCTTCGATGGACACGATGGGAAACTGCCGCGCCCACTCGGCCCAGAATTCCACCATCTGCTCGGACGTGCGCTGCGATTTGTCCGACTTCTTGAAAATATATTTCCCGCTCGCTTTATCGTAGAACTCGCTGGCCGCAGGGTCGAGAGCGATCGCCACCTGCTCGCCCGGCTTGAATCCCGCGCCGTTGATCGCCTCCAGCACCACTTCGAGCGCTTCCTCGTTTGATTTCAAGTTCGGCGCGAAGCCGCCTTCGTCGCCCACCGCCGTCGAATAGCCGCGCTTCTTCAGCACCGCCTTCAGCCGGTGGAAAATCTCAACTCCCATGCGCAGCCCTTCCGAAAAACTTGCTGCGCCGACGGGCATGACCATGAACTCCTGCGGGTCCACGGAATTGTCGGCGTGCGCGCCGCCATTCAAGATATTCATCATCGGCACCGGCAGCGTATTCGCCGTTTTCACGCTGGAGTACTTGGAGAGATATTTGTAGAGCGGCTGTTCAGCCTGCATGGACGCCGCGCGCGCGGCGGCCATGGACACGGCCAGAATCGCGTTCGCACCGAGCTTGCTCTTCGTCGGCGTGCCGTCAAGCGCAATCATTTTCTGATCGAGCGCCTGCTGGTCCGCCGCATCCATGCCCGCGATGGCAGGAGCGATTTGCGTATTGATGTTGGCGACAGCTTTCAGCACGCCTTTGCCGAGGTAGCGCGTGGCGTCGGCGTCGCGCAGCTCGAGCGCTTCGTGCTCGCCGGTGGACGCGCCACTCGGCACCGCCGCGCGCCCCATCGCTCCTCCGGCCAGGCGCACGTCCGCTTCCACCGTCGGATTGCCGCGGCTGTCCAGAATTTGGCGGCCTTTCACGTGCACAATATTCGTGGGCATGGATTCTCCTAAAGCAACGAGGGCAGTCTAAAGACGCGCCCCTGCACTTCTAAACCATTCAGCTCTTACATATCTACTATTCCGGTTCTTCGAGCATGGACTCTTCGCGGACGACGACAACGATGCCGTTCTCCGTGACGTGGTAGCGCTTGCGGTCGGACTCGAGGTCGAAGCCGATCTCAGAGTGCTCCGGCAGGTTAACGTGCCGGTCAATGATGGCGTTGCGAATGCGGCAGGAGCGCCCTACGTTGACGTGGTTGTAGATGATGGTGTTTTCGATTTCGCAGTAGCTGTTCACGCGCACGTCGTAACCAAGCACGCATCGCTCCACGCGCCCGCCGGAAACGATGGAACCGCTGGCGACAATGGAATCGAGCGCGACGCCCATGCGCCCCTTGTCGGCGAAAACAAATTTCGCCGGCGGGTACTGCTGCTGCCAGGTGCGCAGCGGCCAGGACTTGTCGTAGAGGTTGAACACGGGGCTGACGGCGACGAGGTCCATGTTGGCCTCGAAGTAGGCCTCGACGGTGCCGACGTCGCGCCAGTAGAGCGCCTCCTTGCGGTTTTCGTCGGTGAAGTTGTAGGCGTACACGCGGTACTTGTTGATGATGCGCGGCAGAATGTCTTTCCCGAAATCGTGCGAAGAGGCCGGGTCTTCGGCGTCGGCGATGAGGATGGGAATCAGCAGTTGCGTGTTGAAGATATAGACGCCCATCGAACCGTTCACTTTGTCCGGGTCGGTGGCGGAGCGCTTGGGCACCGCGGGCTTTTCTTCGAAGCCGATGAGGCGGGCGTCGCGGTCGGTTTCGATGACGCCGAGGCAGCCGGCGGCCAGTGCGGGATCCGTTTCGATAATGGCCACAGTGACGTCGGCGCCGGCGTCCACGTGCTGCTGCAACATCTTGCCGTAATCCATTTTGTAAATGTGATCGCCGGACAAAATAATGACGAAGTTGGAGCGCTCGCTGCCAATGGAATAAATGTTCTGATAGACGGCGTCGGCGGTGCCCTGGTACCAGTTGGTGGAGACGCGCATCTGCGGCGGCATCACCTCGATGAATTCGCCGAGGCCGACCAGGCCGGCCCAGCCGTCGCGCACGTGTCGGTTCAGGCTGAGTGCTTTGTACTGCGTGAGCACAAA
>CAZIWR010000073.1:0-11284 GCA_964542805.1 uncultured Acidobacteriaceae bacterium | reverse complement strand
CGGTGTTTGACCTGCTGGGGATTGTCCGCGTGTACACCAAAGAGCCGGGGAAAAAACCGGAGCTGACGTCACCGTTCGTCCTAAAGGCAGGCGCGACGGTGTCCGATCTGGCGGCGCGAGTGCACAAGGAAATTCTGGCGCATCTGAAACACGCACGGATCTGGTCGCAGAACCCGTCGCACGCGAGTCATGGGCACGTGGATGGACAGATGGTGAATCGCGAACACAGGTTGGAGGACAGGGATATCGTGGAGCTGCATACCTGAAGACAGAAAATAGAAAAACCACCAGCGCTCAGAAAGGGCGGACACGCGCCTGCGGCTGGCCACTACGACGGAAGGAAGAACCGATTTTAGCCGGCGGCGCTAAGCCGGAGGCGGCATTCGAAAAGACAGCAAACGGATTCTTAGTATTTCGGCGTCACTCCCAGGTTTTCAAACAGAAACGAATAAAGATCCGCCGTCTGTTCGATCGCTTTCGTCGTGCTGCTCGCGCCGTGGCCCGACTTGGTGTCGATGCGAATCAGAATGGGATTGTTTCCACCCTGGGCCGCCTGGAGGGCCGCGGCATACTTGAAATTGTGGGCCGGCACCACGCGGTCGTCGTGGTCCGCGGTGGTAATCAGGGTAGCCGGATACTTCACGCCCACGCGAACGTTATGAATCGGCGAGTAGGCATGTAGCACCTTAAACTCCGCTTCGTTGTCGCTCGAGCCGTAGTCGGCAATCCAGTTCCATCCGATCGTGAACTTGTGGAAGCGCAGCATGTCCATCACTCCGGCCTGCTCTACGACTGCCTTGAACAGCTCCGGCCGCTGATTGGAAACGGCTCCCACCAGCAAACCGCCGTTGGACCCGCCATGAATCGCCAGCCGGCCCGGCGAAGTATATTTCTGCGCGATCAAATATTCCGCCGCGGCAATAAAGTCGTCGAAGACGTTTTGCTTCTTGAGCTTGGTTCCCGCTTCGTGCCATTTCTCGCCGTATTCACCGCCGCCGCGCATGTTTGCCGAGGCATAGACCACTCCCTGCTCCAAGAGCGCCAGCCGCAGGGAGCTGAAGGAGGGGGCGGTCACGATGTTGAAACCGCCGTAGCCATAGAGCACCGTGGGATTGTTGCCGTCGAGTTTGATTCCCTTCTTGTAGACAAGGAACATCGGCACGCGCGTGCCATCTTTGCTGTTGTAGAAGACTTGTTTGGTTTCGTAGGCGGTGGGTTGGAAACCGGGAATATCAACCGTGCGGAAGACCGTCGACTTGCGAGTAGCGATATCGTATTTGTAGATCGTCGGCGGGAAATTAAACGACGTGAAGCTGTAGAAGACAAATGTGTCGTCATCCCGGCCGCCAAAGCCGCCAGCCGTGCCCAGTCCGGGTAACACGACCTCGTTCTCCTGCTTGCCATCGAGACTGAAAACATAGGCGCGCGTAGTGACGTCCTTCCGCCACGAGGCGAACAGCTTGCCGCCGGCGGTGCCTGCGCCCTGCAGGGGCTCCGCGCGTTCCGGCAAAACGTCCTTCCAGTTCTTCTCCTCGGGATTTTTCGGGTCATAGAGAATGACTCTCTCGTTGGGAGCAGCCTTATCCGTCCGGATGAGGAATTTGTCGCCGACGTTGTCAATGATGCCAAAGCTGTCGTCGCCGATCTGGGCGACGATCGGCGTAAAGGCCTTCTCGTCCCTTGAGAGATCTTTGAAGAAGACGGCATTGCCCTTCTTGCCCTTGCCCCGTTCTTCGATGGTCAGGATGGCGAAGCGCTCGTCTTTCGTTGTGTCGACGTTATGAAACCGCTGCGGGTTGGATTTGTCGTCATAGACCAGCGTGTCGTCGGACTGCGGCGTGCCCACCTTGTGAAAGAAGACCTGATGATTTTCATTTTTCGAAGTGAGTTCCTTGCCCTGCTCGGGCGCGGGATAGCGGCTGTAGTAAAAGCCATTGCCGGCCCAGGAAACGCCGGTAGCTTTCAACCATTGCAGATCGTCCGTCAGGGTTTTCCTCGAGGCCACATCCATCACGAAAAGCTCTCTCCAGTCGGAGCCGCCTTTGGAAATGCCGTAGGCCAGGTATTTGCCATCCTTCGAAACCGAGAAAGGACTCAACTGCGACGTGCCATCCGGAGAGAATTTATTCGGATCGATCAGCACTTCCGGCGTGCCATTGAAACCCTTCTGGACGTAGTAGACGCTCTGGTTTTGCAGGCCGTCGTTCTTCGAGAAAAAATAATTTTCACCGCGGCGGAAGGGAGCGGAGTAGCGGGGATAGTTGAACAGCTCGGTCAAGCGGTCCTTGATCTTCTGCCGGTAAGGAATCTTCTCCAGATACGCGAAGGTGACCTTGTTCTCCGCTTCGACCCAGACAGCCGTCTCCGCGGCATTCTCATCCTCGAGCCAGCGGTAGGGATCTGGAACCTTCGTACCGAAGTAGTCGTCCACATGTTCGACTTTCCTCGTTTCCGGGTACGCGAGCTTGGACGGGGCGGCCTTGGCCACACTGGACGCAGCGTTCGTGCTAGACGACTGGCTGCTCGCGGAAGGTGTTCGCTTCTGCTCACCCTGCGCCGCCACAGGCGGCGTCAACAAACCGGCTGCAAAAGCAAGTAGAAGGAATGCCAGCGAGAGTGCATTGGACTTTTTCATTTTCTTATCTCTCCAAGAGGCAGGCGTAGGCCTTTCGCGGCACATTCTACCTAACTTTATCTTTGCACGGAACCAAATTTCAGACACCTGTCGTTGGCGGAGCGACGGCGGCGCTGCCCCTTCGACTTCGCTCAGGTCAAGCGCGCCGCGCTCCACAAATGAATGCGCGAGGGTAAACCCCGCGATACAATCGAAAACATGGAAAACAGAGAAGTGGCGAAGATTTTGCGGGAGACGGCGCACCTGCTGGAGATTGACGGGGCGTTTATCGCGCGATACCGCAGCTATGAAAAGGCCGCGGAGCTGCTGGAGTCGCTGCCCGAGCCCATCGCGGAGATTGCCAAGGACAATGAACGGTTGACGAGCTATCCGGGCATCGGGGAGCGGCTGGCGGAACACATCCAGGAAATTCTGAAAACGGGCGACTACGCGCTGCGCAAAAAACTGCTGAAGAAATATCCGCATACGCTGCTCGATGTGCTGACGCTGCAGTCCCTGGGGCCGAAAAAAGTTGCGCTGCTGTGGAAGACGTTTAAGGCGGGGACAGTCGAGGCCGTGGAAAAACTGGCGCGCGAGGGAAAACTGCGCGACATCGCGGGATTTGGCGAGAAGAGCGAACAGAATATTTTGAAAGCAGTGGAAGTGTTCAAGAAGTCGGCGGGACGGTTCCACATCCACGTGGCGGACGCGGCGGCGGCGCAGATCAGGGCGCACATTGCGGAATTCGGAAAAGCGGTGGAGTCGGTGACGCCGGCAGGGTCATTGCGGCGCGGGAAAGAAACCATCGGCGACCTGGATTTGCTGGTGACGCTGGCGAGCGGGCACACGTCGCAGAAAATTGTGGATGCGGTTGCGGAGCACGTCCTGACATTTCCGGGCATCGAGCAGGTGCTGGCGAAGGGCGAAAACAAAGTGAGCTTTCGGCTGGCGAGCGGAATGCAAGTGGACGTGCGCATTCTGGAGAAGGAAAACTTTGGCGCGGCGTTGATGTATTTCACGGGGTCGAAGGAGCACAACGTGGCGCTGCGCGGGCGCGCGAACAAAATGGGCTACACGTTGAACGAGTACATGCTGTCGTCGCTGAAAAATGAGCGGCGCGTGGCGGGAAAGACGGAAGAGGAAATTTACGGCAAGCTGAAACTGGCGTACATCGAACCGGAACTACGCGAGAACACCGGCGAAATTGATGCGGCGGAAGCGGGCACGCTGCCCGAATTGATTTCGCTCGGCGAAATGCGCGGGGATTTGCAGATGCACACAACCGCGTCGGACGGAAAAAACTCCATCGAAGAAATGGGCGCGGCGGCGAAGGCGCTGGGGTATGAATACATCGCGCTGACGGACCACTCGAAGGCGGTGACGGTGGCGAACGGGATGGACGAGAAGCGGACGCTGGCGCAGATTAAGAAAATCCGCGCGGCGGACGAGAAGATGGACGGCATTCGCATCCTGGCGGGAATTGAAGTGGACATCCTGAAAGACGGCACGCTCGATTTGGACGACGAGGTGCTGGCGCAGCTGGACGTGGTGGTGGCGTCGGTGCACTCGTACATGAACATGGAACGCGAGGCGATGACCGAGCGGCTGCTGGCAGCGATTGAAAATCCGTACACGCAGATTATCGCGCACCCCACGGGGCGATTGCTGCTGCGTCGCGATGCGTTCGCGTACGATATGGAAAAGATTTTGGACGCGGCCCGCCTACGGCGGGTGGCCATGGAGTGCAACGCGTATCCCGACCGGCTGGACTTGAATGACACCTACCTGCGCATGGCCAAAAACCGCGGGGTGAAAGTGGTCATCTCGACGGATTCGCATACCACGGCGAATTTGAAATTTATGCAGTACGGCGTGCGCATGGCGCGGCGGGGATGGCTGGAGAAGAAGGATGTGCTGAATACGCTGACGACGGCGAAGCTGATGGAGGCGTTGCGGGAAAAACCGAAGAGGAAGTTGAAGAGTTGAGAGTGACAGAGTTGCAGAGTTACAGAGTCAAGACAAAGACAAAACATTAACGCAGAGAGCGCAGAGGAATCGCAGAGGGCGCAGAGAGGACCATGAAGGAACGTGATGGCATGAACGCTGACGGCAACACGACCCGGCTTGATGAAGTGTCAGTGTTTGGAGACAAGTTGCGGTTTTTGATCCCGCACGAATGGGTCGAGGAAGACGAGGAGGAAGGTACCTATCTTTACCATTCGCCCGACGCCGATTCTGGCTGGTTCCGTGTGTCCCTAATCACGGTGAAAACAGTGGAGCCACCCGAAGAGCGCTTGAGAGAACTGTTCGGTAAGTATCCTGTGGTGGACCAGGAAACCGGCAACCTCGTTGAAGCGTCGGAAAAAGACTCGCTGCAAGATGGCGTCCCAATCCACATTTACTACTGGAAAGTGGCCAAGGCTGTTCCACCCAACCTGGTTCGAGAAGCTGTGTTCTCTTACACCATCCTCTTGAATCGCCGCAACGAGCGTAGCAATGAGCGACTGGTTGATATCCTCGGCCAATTAGCGAGCCAGGCCACGTTTGTGCCTCAAGCATAAGGGTGGGCCGCACGGGAAAAATTAGGTAGACTTATGGCTGTGCGCCCGTAACTCAGCTGGATAGAGTATCTGCCTTCGAAGCAGAGGGTCGGGGGTTCGAATCCCTCCGGGCGCGCCACTTCTCTGGCGCTTTACATTCAATGAATTGTGGCCGTGGCACATCATCATTGAAAGCTGTCAAACCAAATGCTGTCGATCTCGACCACTTCCTCAGTTCGGACTCTAATGCCGAGCCCGAGTTCCTTCATTTTCTCAGCGAGCTGCTCTCCGTCAACTAGGTCGATCGGCGGTGCGCCATCACGCGAAGCTTCTGTCCGAGCTGCCTTCGTGAAAGTGCCGGTTGTGATAAACAGACCCTTGTCGGCTCGTCCGATCATAGCGCCTCTGAAGTCCCTGATTTCGTCAGGTGACACACTCTTCGAATACCTCTTGCACTGGAAAATGACATGGAAGCTGAGAAATCCACCCAACCTAACAATGCCCTTGCCGTCAATTCCTCCATCGCCCGTCCGGCCAGTTACTTCCACCTGAATGAAACCAGATTCCCTCAAGAGTCGTTGGCAGAGCTTTTCAAACCCCGCGGGCGAAATCTTCAATAGTCGTTCTAGAAGAATGTCCTGCCAGGGTCTGAGGGACGGCTCGACTTCTTTCCCTTCTTCCACGACTTCTTCGAGTTGTTTCGATTCTCTGGCTCCGAGCCGCTTAACTGCCTTTTTAACCTCTGCTTCATTCACGCTGGCCGTTTTCATGCCCAGCGGAGTTAATACCCAAACACCCCGAGACGAGTTCTCCAGGAGCCCATATCTCTTTAGGTAGTTCCTAGCCCATGCAAGTCGATAACTCAGCTTTGTGGTATTGCGCCGGTGAATCTCATTTATCTCGTCATCGGTCAGTTTCAGGATCTCAGCCACGCTGTCATCAATTTCTGATACTGAACCTGAGCCTCCTAGGCTCTGCATCGCCTTTAGCAACGGATTGAATAGCTTGTCGTAGGTCGGGACTGACATTCGGAGAATCCTAACATCAATGCGTAACCGTACGGAAGCCTCTCGTTGAGTGCCTCTGCTGGTGGTGGCATCAGAGAGGAACAGCGGTCGGATAAACTCCTCCCTCCGGGCGTCCCGATCCAAATCATCGGGACACACAAATCGTGCGCCACTTTCGAACAGGATTGGAATGGACGGGGTCGGGGGTTCCCCGCCGCGGCGGGCCTCCGGGCGCGTCCCGATCAATCCCGAAGCCTCGGGACATCGGGACGCAGAGAACGCGCCACGTTTTTTCAATCACCGCGTTGAGTATTAGCCACCCTTCCCGCAAAATGCGCGGGTAAGGATGGGCCTACCGCCCAGGAAAAGTTTTCAACCGTCTCTATGAAGAAAGTCATTGTTCGGCTCAGGCACGTGCGATAAGCTTCGCGCGCTCGCTGTCAAATTCAAATGAAAGAAGGAGAGTGGCGAATGCCGCGTCTAGGTCTGAGATCAATTGTGCTGTTTCTCCTGTTTCTAGCGTGGACAGTTCCGGCTGCAGCACAGGGCACAGGAACGGTTTACGTTCGAGTGGAAGCGTGGGATGTAAAGCGCGAGATGTGGTCTGCGTTTGAGAAAGACTTTGAGAAGTACGATCAGCCTGTTTACGAGAAACTGTTCAAGGACGGCGTGATTATCGAGTGGGGATTAGACTCGCAATGGCTTCACAATCCTCAGGGCTATACCCATTCCACTTGGTATTCGACGACCAGCATGGAAGCGATGGAAAAGGTAGATGCAGCATTCGAGGCCGCCGGCAAAGCGCGTGGCGAAGAGCAGCAAGCCCGGCTTGACGCCGCGTTCGCCGGCATGCTGAATAAGCATCGCGACTACCTGATCCGCCAGGAATATCAGAAGGCGAAGGGCGTACGACTGGACAAAGCCTTCTTTTATCGTGCTTCCGTGGCCGTTAAGACGGGCGAGGGAAGCTCCTACGCCAGCCACTGGAACGAGTACGTCAAGCCCACTTTCCAGAAACTGATGGACGAAGGCGTTGTCGTCGCCTATGGACACGACGTGGAGGAATTCACAACTGAAAGTCAAGACTCCAGGGGTAGTTGGTACGTTGTGAAGGACCTGGCCGGTCATGACAAGGCGCAAGCTGCACTGCGCGATACATGGGACCGCCTGAGTGAGGAGCAGCGTCGGGCGCGCTGGGCGTCCATTTGGGAATTTGTTGTGCCGGGTTCCTATCGCGAGGAAATGACTCGAATCCGACACTGGGCCATCAAAGAGTATTAGTGGTCTCCGAAAAAGGCGAGAGGGTTCGACCCGGCATGCTCCGGGTCGGGCCTTTTTTTTGTGATTGTGAAATTCCCGTGGGAGAGAACAATCAATATTGAGCCAGCGAGTTGCCTCTGTTGGACTTTCCGGGTGGAATGCAGGGACTCGGCTAGTAGAGAGAGCGGTACGACTGGTAGAGGCTTTTCACAGCCGCAAAAGTTCTAAAATCGTCCCCTCAGGGCGCGTCCCGATCAATCCCGAAGCCTCGGGACATCGGGACGCAGAGAACGCGCCAGTCTTCGTTTTTCGCGCGTTGGACGATAAGAGCGAAGGACTTTCTGCAGTTGTATCTGCGCGGGACGCAAGCGGCAGCCGGCCAGACTTCTTAAGCAGAAGAGCTGCCAGTCATTCCGATTGACACCGAAGAAGAAGCAAAGTTAGGATGGCGGCAATCCATGATTCATTTTGGGGCTTGATAGGAACGCTCAGGACATTTGATTTGCGCAGGCGCGGAATCGGCCAAGTGCGGGCAGCATAAGGAGACTTTCATGACAGCAAAGCGGAGCAGTAGGTGTGTGTCCATTGGGCTGGTGGCGCTGGCGCTGCTGACGGGACTCAGCTGGGACGGTTTCAGTCAGGCGGATAAAGGCAACGTCTACTTAAAGCAAAAGCTCAAAATCCCCTATGCTCTGCAAGATGGTTCCACAGTGACCAAGCCCGGCGAGTACACGCTGAAGATTCAAAATGAAGGAGGCCAGCCGGTCTTGACCTTTATTTCGAAGGACGGGTATCCGGTGCTGCGCAGCCGCGGGGACCGCGACATCGTTCCGGAAAAGGAACGCGACATCAAGGGCGGCGGGCGTCTCCGAATCACGCCGATGCCGGACCCCAAGCGCGCCGGCGGGCGCTGGATTGTTTTCATGTATGACTACATCGACCGCTTGGGCAACTTCCTGCGCGTCCGGTTCCGAATCGCCGAGGCCACGGAGTAGGCAAGGCGAGTAGCAATTGGCTACAAAGGCGCAACCAAATGGGCAGCGGGGCGGTGTGAACATTTGCGGGCGGGAATGCGTAACATGGATTAGAAGGTGAGTTCACCTCGCGTGAGCAAGTGCAAACACCTTGCTCACTCTCGGTGTAAAGAGGAGGCGCTTCGTGCGGATGAGACGGTGGGCTGGAATTGCGGTGCTGGTGGGCGCCACGTGCGCGGCGGCGGGGACGGCGGGGGCGGAAGACTGGAGCAAGAAGTACGCGGTGAGCGGGAAGCCGGCGCTGCGCGTGGAGTCGAACGACGCGCACATCGAAGTGGACACGTGGGACCGCAAAGAAATTGAAGCGCGGGTGAGCACCGTCGGGTGGACCATTGGCGGGAACGGCGTGCGCATCACCGAGTCGCAAACCGGCGAGCGCGTGTCGCTACAAGTGCGCGTGCCGCGCATGGAGTGGAGCATCGGAATTCACATCCGCTCGGTGACGATTACGCTGATGGTGCCGCGCGAAGCCGACTTGACGGCGGAGACGGGCGACGGGCACGTGCGCGTAAGTTCGCTCGCGGGAAAGATTGAAGTGCACACCGGCGATGGGCACATCACGGTGGCGTCGCTGCGCGGAGCGATACGACTGCGCACGGGCGACGGGCACGTGGAAGGAGACAACCTGGACGGCACACTGAGCGTGCAGACAGGCGATGGGCGCGTGCGCGTGAATGGGCGGTTTGATGCGCTGGAACTGCGCACCAACGACGGCAGCGTCGACGCGGAAGCGCGGGCGGGGTCGAAGATCGAGAGCGCGTGGTACATCACCACCGGCGATGGGGCGGTGCGGCTGCGGATTCCGGCGAACTTGAACGCGGACCTCGACGCGCACACCGGCGACGGCCGAATCCGCGTGGACTTTCCGCTTACCGTGCCTACCGGGAGGATGAGGGAGTTGTCGCCTAGCGGGTGGATGAGGGAGTCGTCGGTGCAAGACAAATTGAACGGCGGCGGGCCGCCGCTGCGCGTGCGCACCGGAGATGGGTCGATTACGATTAGCAAATCGTAAGGGCAGAAAAGAACAAATCCACAGATTTCGCTGGCAAGTCACCAGCGGAAAAGATCGCAGATTACACAGATTTTTGAGTTCAAAACAAGAACGGCGGCTTGAAGCCAAAAGCGCGGGGGTAAAGCCCGCGCTACGGTGTCGTCCAGGGGAGACAGGTGTCTGCGGGGGGCAACAGGTGAGAAAAAGCAGCCGCAGCGGTTAGATTGATTCCAAAGGAGATAAATCAGCGCGCGGATGGCATCCAGAATGCCTTTCTCAACATCGAATAAGGAGAAAGGCAATGATGAACTACTTGATGATCGGCGCGCTGGCCCTGCTGGTTTTCCTGAGCGTGGCGGGGGATTTTGCGAGCTACAGCGGGAAGAAATTTCGCTGACACGAGTGGCGGCGTCGCGGCAGCTCGAGGCTGCGCGACGCGCGGATGACGTTGCAGGCACCAGAAATTATTTTCCCGCCTGCAAAGTGACTCAGCCGAAATAAATCCACGTGAAATGCCCACCAGGTATTTCTCTTTCGAATTGCAAATTGCGTGCGCTTCGCGCATCATACTGAGTTTTGTTTGCATGAAAGTGGAGCGCTGAGCAAATCACGGGGGAATGGAATGCGGAAGCCGAGCAGCATCGCACCAGCAAAAGGGAAATTGGGAGTGCTGACGCCGGGCATGGGGGCGGTGAGCACAACGTTTATGGCCGGCGTGGAACTGGTGCGGCGCGGGGCGGCGCAGCCGGTCGGGTCGCTGACGCAGATGGCCACGATCCGTCTGGGCAAACGCACCGGCGCACGGACGCCGCTGATCAAAGATTTTCTGCCGCTGGCGAATCTCGACGACCTGGTGTTTGGCGGGTGGGACGTGTTTCCGGACAGCGCGTACGAGGCGGCGTCGAAGGCAGGCGTGCTCGAGGCGCAGCATTTGACACAGGTCAAGAGGATGCTGAGCAAGATCCGTCCGATGAAGGCGGCGTTCGACCCGTTCTACGTGAAAAAGCTGCACGGCGTGCACGTGAA
Organism: uncultured Acidobacteriaceae bacterium; assembly: GCA_964542805.1. Classification (GTDB taxonomy): domain Bacteria; phylum Acidobacteriota; class Terriglobia; order Acidiferrales; family UBA7541; genus JACQDE01. The sequence goes on along the minus strand of CAZIWR010000073.1, from coordinate 812 downwards.
AAAGGCGAAGAACAAGTTCGCGCTGGCCGAGCAGATCCGCGAAGACATTCTAAAGTTCCAGAAAAAAAGCGGGGTGTCGCGGACGGTGATGGTGTGGTGCGGGTCGACGGAAATCTACATGAAGCAGCACGCGGTGCACGCGAGCCTCAAGAAATTCGAGCGGGCGATGAAGGAGAACCACGCGGCCATTCCGCCCTCCATGCTCTACGCGTACGCGGCGCTGCAAGCGGGCGTGCCGTTTGCCAATGGCGCGCCGAACTTGACGGTGGACATCCCCGCGCTGCAAGAATTGGCGCACGAAAAACACGTGCCGCTGTGCGGGAAAGACTTCAAGACCGGGCAGACGCTGATGAAAACGGTGCTGGCGCCGGCGTTCAAGGCGCGCATGCTGGGGCTGAACGGGTGGTTCTCCACGAATATTCTCGGCAACCGCGACGGCGAAGTGCTGGACGATCCGGAATCGTTCAAGACCAAGGAAGAATCGAAGCTCGGCGTGCTGGAATATATTTTGCAGCCGCATCTCTACCCGCAGCTCTACGGGAAAATCCACCACAAGGTGCGCATCAACTACTACCCGCCGCGCGGCGACAACAAAGAAGGCTGGGACAACATCGACATCTTCGGGTGGCTGGGCTACCCGATGCAGATCAAACTGGACTTTCTGTGCCGCGATTCCATCCTGGCGGCACCCATCGTGCTCGACCTGGTGCTGTTCATGGACCTGGCGAAACGCGCGGGGATGCGCGGGATTCAGGAGTGGCTGAGTTTTTATTTCAAGTCGCCGATGTGCGCGCCACAGCTCTATCCCGAAC
>CAZIWR010000072.1:0-11371 GCA_964542805.1 uncultured Acidobacteriaceae bacterium | reverse complement strand
GAGCGGCGGCAGTTCTGTTCGAGGATGCCGGCTACGCGCTGCAGCACAAGGTCGCCTTCCAGATGGCCGAAAAAGTCGTTGACGAACTTGAAGCGGTCGAGGTCCATCAGCACCAGAGAGAAAGCGCGGCCGGCGCGGGTGGCGCGCTTCCATTCCGAGGAGAGCGCCTCCATGAAGAAGCGGTGCGTCTTGACGCCGGTGAGGCCGTCGGTGATGGCCTGCTCCTGGGCCTTCTGGAACGTCTGGGAATTGTGCAAGGTTACAGCGATCAGGTCGGCCAGAGTGCGCAGAAGCAGGATGTCTTCCTCGTGGAAGATGCATGGCTTCGTGGACTCGACGGAGAGCACGCCTAAAAGCTGCTCGGCGTAGATGATGGGAAGCCCAATGGCTGAGGCGGAGCCGGAAAGCACCGTGCCCGCAGACTCGGGTGCAACCTTGCTCATTTCCTCGAGCGTGGCAACGCGGCCAGTGCGTGCCACATAGCCCACCAGGCCCTGGCCGAGGGCGATGCGGCGGCCGAGCGCGGGCTCTTCCGCGCGGCGGCGTCCCGCCTCCGCTTGAATGACCACTTCCTTCGTGGCGTAGTCGAGGAGGCCGATACCGATATGGTCATACGTGAGTGTTTCCTCCATCTCCTGCGAGATGGTCGTGAGAATCTCTTCCGGGTTGAGCGTGGTGATAGCGTTGCGCGAGATGTCATTGAGCAAGGCAAGTTGCCGGGCCTTTTTCTGCTCCTCGCGGAAGAGGCGCGCGTTTTCAATGGCGATGCTGGCCTCGCTGGCGAGCACACGCATCAGCTCCAGATGTCCCTCGTCGAAAGCTCTCGTCTGGTGGCTGTGTACCGCCATCACGCCGATGCCACGGTCGTACAGGACGAGCGGAACGCCGCAGAAGCAGCCGACAGTCTGCAGAGGTTGGAGCCCCAGCTTGGAGACCTCCGCGACGTAGTTGTCGCGGATGAGGACCGGCTGGCGCGTGCGAATGATGTGCTCGGTGAGATGGTTTCCGGCCTTGCGGGAGCGCGGCGGGATACGAATGCCGTCGGTGGTTTCCATGCTGAACTGAATCTCATCCTGACGCGGATCGTAGAAAGCGATGTAGAAGTTGCTGACGTCGAACAGCCGCTGCATCTCCTGCAGGATCATTTCGAACAGCTTGTCGAGGTCCAACGTGGAGCTGAGCGCACGACCAATCTCGTTGAGGATGTGCAGCTCTTCGGTGCGACGCGCGGATTGTTGGATCAGATAGCTGTTCTCGACGGCCATGCCGATCTGGTGGCCGAGGGCGAGGAGCAAGCGTAGCTCAGCCGGAGTGAAGCGGCGGTTATCCGGGGTGCCCAGCAGGATCAGCCCGAACACGCGTTCCTTGGCCTGCAGGCTGATGCCGACCACAGTGCGCAAACCTTCCTGGATGGCCAGCTCGCGGAAGCGGCGGAATCCGACTTCGCGCTCGCTCAGCGCGGTCCAGGAGGCGTCGCGCGTGAGGTCGCGGAACACCACCAGCCCGCCGAGGCGCGCCACCAAGTTCACGAGCTGGTCGTCGAGGCCTTCCTCGTGCGTGGCCGCCCAGAAGGTGTCGCTCAAGCCGATGGCCACGACGGAGGTGGGTCCGCTGGGATCGCCGTGATGCAGGCAAAGCGCGCCGGAAGGGATGCGCACGACGTTGAGCACGCGCTCGAGCGCCTGCGAAAGCATCTTCTGGATTTCACCGCCCACAAAGCTCGAAGTCGTCAGGTTCAAGTTGGAAAGCGCCAGCATGTTGCGTTCGACGCGCCGCTTTTCTTCTTCGTACAGCGCCATCACCATCAGCACCGCGGCAAAGAGCTGCGGGATGATCACCACGAGTTGCGCGTCCGGCGTAAACATGGCCGCGGCGGTGGCACGGAATACCGTCACCAGCATCATCAGGCCCCAGACCACGAACGAAGCGGCCAGCAGGCGGTCGGCGAGCGATTCTTGCCGGCGGCTCTCGTCCCAGAAAACTTTGGCGACCATGAAAAAGGCGACGGCGACTCCCCAATATGCAGAAAACGGAAACAAGCCCGACTGCTGAGCCGCTACCCAGATGCCGAACCCGATCCCCGCGATAGCGACCGCCTGGTACATCGGCTTCAACTGCGCGTAGAGCCGTGCAGCGCAGTAAAAGAGTAGTACCGCAGCACCCAGTAGCCAGAGATTGATCGCGGCGAATAGGTTCGTCAGCGAATCCAGAGAAATCCGTGGAGCGAACAAACGGGTCAGAGGAGTAAGCACCGGCGTCAGGTAATGCAGGGCGTGCACACCCCAGCCGCAGGTCCAGAGCAGCAGATAAGTTTGCCGCTTCAGCCGGTACATGTGCGCAAAAAGCGCGGCTGTAAGCGCTGAAGTAATCAGCAGCGCCAGAGCGATGATGCTTTCTGAGGTCATGCGGAGAGCGCCATGGATGAACCCAAAGTTCGTCTGCCGAAACTGTTTGCGCCGGGCTCAACTTCTGCGGCCAGGCCCAACATCAAGATCGCCGCGTCATGCGACAGTTGAGCCAGTCCGCCAAAGGTGGCTGGCGATGGAGTCAGAGCAGGCTCCTTTTTTGCACAACAGTGTGCATTGGAGACACTTTTCCCGATCGCGAGCGACTATAGCGCACGGTTTCCGGCAGGGTCAATAGAACGGCCCTGTACTCGATGCGTAGGCGATAACGGCACCTCGCAATTGACTGCGCGTTCGGATAAACTACTTTGTTTCCGATTCCCGCGAGGAACCCTGCAGAAAACATGACCACCACCACCAAACCCCGCGTGCGCTTCGCGCCCTCGCCTACAGGCTACTTACACGTCGGCGGCGCGCGCACTGCCATCTTCAACTGGCTGTTTGCCCGGCATGAGGGCGGCACCTTTATTCTGCGCATCGAAGACACCGATATCGAGCGCAACCGCCCGGAGCTGGTGGACGGCATTCTCGATAGCTTGCGCTGGTTGGGTCTCGACTGGGATGAAGGCCCGATCTTTCAATCCCAGCGGCTGGAAATGTACCGCGCGGCGGCGGAAACTCTGCTGGCGAACGGCTCGGCGTACTTGTGCTACTGCGCGCCGGAAAAATACGCGGGCGGAGATCATGCGGAAGTCGAAGACGTAGAGGAAGCGGGGGAAGTAGAGGAAAAGAAATCTCTCAAGAAGCAGCGGTGTGGCTGCCGCCATCTGGATACAGCGGGGCGCCAGGCCGCTGAACAGCAAGCCGCCGCTCAGGGCTTTCAGCCAGCGATCCGCTTCCGCGTGCCGGAGGCGGGAACCACCGTGTTCGATGACGAAGTCTTCGGCCGGCGCGAAGTGCAAAACGCGGATATCGAAGACTTTGTGTTGCTGCGTTCGCCGAAGCCCGGCCAAACGGGGCGACTGCCCACTTATCACCTGGCCTGCGTGGTGGACGACATCGAGATGCGCATCACTTACGTGATCCGCGGCGCCGACCATCTCTCCAACACACCGAAGCAAGCCCTGATCTACGGCGGGCTCGGCGCAGCGCCGCCCATCTTCGCGCACGTGCCGCTGATCCTCGGGCCGGACAAGACGCGCATGTCCAAGCGCCATGGCGCCACCAGCGTGGGCTCGTATAGCGAAGAGGGATTTTTGCCCGAGGCGTTTCGGAATTTTCTGACGCTGCTCGGCTGGTCGCCCGGCGGCGACGCACAGTTTCTGCGCACTTCGGAGCTGCTCGAAAGATTTTCGCTCGCTGGTGTGAGCCGCACGAACGCGATTTTCGACCGGCCCAAGCTCGAGTGGTTCAACACGCAATATCTGCAGAAGTTGCCCGTGGAGGAACTCGCGCCGTATGTCGCGGCGGAATTAAAGCGGGCGAAAATCTGGCGCGAGGAATGGGCCGGCGCCGGGCGCGAGTGGTTTCTGAAAACGATTGACTTGATTCGTCCGCGCACGCGCCTGCTGCCGGATTTCTGCGGCTCGGCGCGCGGCTTCTTCAGCGATGACTTTGCATACGACGGTGCCGCAGCGGAGAAATTCTGGAAAGACGCGAAGCTGCCCGCGTTGATGGGAAAACTCTCCGCGGGCTATGAAGCGCTCGCGGACTGGAACCACGACGCGTGCGACAAAGTGCTGCGTGATCTTGCCGCGGCGGAAAGCGTTAAGGCCGGGCTGCTCATCAATGCGACACGCGTGGCGATTCTCGGCCAAGCAGTCGCTCCGCCACTGTTCGACTCCATGCTGGCCATCGGCAAGGAGCGCGCCGTCGCGCGGCTGCGCAAATCGTTGTCGGCCATTTCTGCGAAAACTACTTCTTGAAAATTTCCGGCTGGGTGGGACGGGCGGAGGCGCCCGCGGCGGCGAGCTCGATTTCCAGCGCGACGGGGATTTTCACGGGGGGCAGGCAGGCGGAATCGTTGCAGGCTTGATAGCGTAACATGAGCGGCAGTGTGGTTTTGCCAAGCGGCGCGCCGATAGGTGACTGGATTTTCATTCGCAGCGTGAACGTGCCTTCGTAGACCGAAAGCTTTTTCTCCGAAAACTCAAACTTGGTTAGCTTGCCCGGGGGATATGTAGTTCCCAGCACCTTGAACCCAGCAGGCAAGGCGGGCAGAAGCTGCGTGGGGATAAGATAGTCTTCCGACGGCTTGTTCGAGTTCACGTGAAAGCCGGGCATGATTTCAGCGACTACGGCCACGTCAAATGCGCGACCACGCGGCACTTTGTCCAGCGAGGCGTAGGCTTTCGGTTTGACGACGTCCTTCGCCGGCGGGAGTTTTGTTTCCTGAGCTAGAAGGGAAGTCAGTGGAATTGGAAAAAGCGAAATGAGGATCGCCGCAACGCAAATGTGAAGGGTGCGGTTTGTTCTTCTCTGTCGCCTGTCACCTGCCACCTGTCACCTCGCTACACTTCCACTGCGGCGCCGAGCTGCTGCGTAAGGATGCGCCCCATCACCTGAGAAAGCGTCTCACCGGTTTTGTCGAGCACGAACGCGCCGGCGGTGTCTGACCAGCTGAGTTTGAAGCTGGTCACCAAAGCGGAGATCCAGATCTGACGCGCGGCGGCGTTCGGGCTGATGACGAATCTGGCTTCTTCCGGCTCCTCGAACAGCAGTTCCAGCTTTTCGCCTTCGCCTTCTACTTCGAAGCCGTGCGCGTCGCCGAGTTCAAGCAGGCGCTTGCGCAAGTCTTCGAGTGCGGCGTCGCATTTTTTGCGGAAATCGTGTTCGTCCATGATGAAGTCTTCCGTCGTCAGTTTCCAGATTCCCAAGAGAAGAATTCTAACATGGGGATCGGGATCACTCGTAGCGCAGGGCTTCGACGGGGTCGAGGCGGGCGGCTTTCACCGCGGGGTACATGCCGAAGAAGAGACCCACGCTCATGGACATCAGCACACCGGCAACGATGGCCCAGACGGGCACGGCCGACGGCAGGCTGGGCAGCGTGGCGTTGATGAGCGCGCTGATACCCACGCCGAGTAGCACGCCCACGATGCCGCCGGCAGCGGTGAGGGTGATGGCCTCCGTAAGGAACTGCCAGATGATGTCTCGGCGGCGCGCGCCGATGGCTTTGCGCACGCCGATCTCGCGGGTGCGCTCGGTGACGGACATCAGCATGATGTTCATCACGCCGACGCCGCCCACCAGCAAGCCGATTGAGCTGATTACGGCGATCAACAAGGCCACCGAAGACATGATTTGCCGGAATTCACCGGCCATTTGCTCGCTGCTGGAGAGACCGAAGTTGTCCGGCTTGTTGAAGGGAACGTTGCGGCGGCGGCGGAGTACCGTGCGGATTTCGTCTTCGGCGGCGGCTTTCTTGCCGGGGAAGGCCTGTGCGCCGATGAAGTGCTCTTCGTCCGTGGGATTGTTTTTGCGGTACGTGCGGTAGGGCACCACGACGACTTTGTCGGCGCCTTCATCGCGAAAGAACTGCCCTTTGCGTTTTTCCAGCACGCCGATCACTTCATAGTTGGCCCCGCCGACGAGGATTTCCTTGCCGAGGGGATCTACCGGACCAAACAGGCCCTCTGCCAGATCGAAGCCGATCACCGCGACTTCCGCGCGGTGCAGGTTTTCCGCGTCGTTGAAAAAGCGGCCCTTCAGGAGACGCGCGTTGTACACCTGCTCGTAGGAGGGCACCGCACCGGTGTTTTCCACCTGGAAAACCTCGTGGCCCTTGTAGCGGGCGCTGGGTGGCGCTCGCCGGGGCCCGTGCCCCCCGAAACCTGCAAAGACTTCTACAGTGACGCTCTTTACGGACGGGCACAGTTCCTGGATAGCCAGGGCGTCTTCCAAGGTCAGCGACTTGCGCATACGTTCTTCGGCGGTAAGGCGGCCCATGCGGAAACCCATCTGAAGCTTGAAGACGAAGAGCGTCTCCGTGCCGTAGTCGTTCAGGAAGCCGCGGATGTCCTGGTCGAGACCCACGAGGATGGACGCGACGCTGATGAGCGCGGTAATGCCGATCACCACACCGATGACGGTGAGGAACGACCGTGTTTTGTGGGTGCGCAGCGTGTCCAGCGCCATGCGCGCATTTTCGCCGAGTTCCAGTCTCATGGCATGTCCCTCATGCAAGCATCATGGCCTATTTCATACCCTCTACGTCTCAAAGCGCAGGGCCTCAATGGGGTCGAGCTTGGCTGCCTTGGTGGCCGGATAAATTCCGAAGAAGAGGCCGACGCAAGTGGACACGCTCAGCGCGACAATCACCGCGGAGAGCGGCACCTTCATGGGCACCGAGGTGGTGGAATCCACCAACACAGCAATCAGCCAGGCGACGGTAATGCCGATGGCCCCGCCGAACCCAGACATCACCGAAGCTTCGACTAGAAACTGCATCAGGATGTCCCGGCGGCGCGCGCCCACCGACTTGCGGATGCCGATCTCGCGCGTGCGCTCGGTGACGCTGGCGAGCATCACATTCATGATCACTACGCCGCCAATCACCAGAAAAACGGAAACAATCCCCACCATGCTCGCGGCGATGGCCCCGGTGAGCTGATTCCACAAGCTCATCAGCGTTTCGGATCCGATGATCCCAAAGCTGTCTTCCTCATTCTGGCGCAAGTGGCGACGCGCGCGCATCAGCACGCGCGCTTCCTCCTGAGTGCGGGCCATCCATTCGGCGCCGATAGCCTGAATGTTGATACTCAGGCTGCGGTTGCTGCCGTAAATCTTCAAGAAGGTCTCGATCGGCATGTAGGCAAAATTGTCCTGCGACTGTCCGAGGACCGTGCCAATCGGCTTCGCCACGCCGACCACTTCGAAGGGCAGCCCGCGAATCTCCAGGGTGTGGCCGATGGGGTCCACGCCGGGATACAATTTGTTGGCCACTTCTGAGCCGATGAAGGTCACCATGGCGCGGTGCTGGCTGTCGCCCTCGACGATGTAGCGGCCGGTGGCTGGTTCTTCGACGTCCATTTCGCCGATGCTGGCGGTGACGCCGCGGATGCTGACGTCCTCGAGATTCTGTGTGCCGGCACGCACCGTGCTCATGGAGCGCGTCTCCACGCCGACGTTTTTGGGGAGTTTCAGGGTGTCGCGCAGGGCCACATAGTCGTCCCAGGTGACGTTCTTGTTGCGGCGCAGCGCCTTCACAAATTCCTGCGCGTCGGTGATGAGGGGGAAGCGCAGCACAAGAAATACGTTGGAACCCATATTCGCCACGCGGTCCTGGATATACTGGTTGGTGCCTTCGATCAGGCCTACGACGATAATCAGCGTGCACACTGAGAGGATCACACCCAGCAGGGTCAGAAACGTGCGCAGCTTGTGCGCGCGGATCGTCTGCATGGCGATCAGGGCCGGCTCGGCGAAACTGTGGGTCTGCCTCATCCTGGATGTCTCCATGTTACTGTACGCAGGCGGAAAGCGCGAAGTTTCTGTCCGCGGACAAATAGGTGATGAAACCATTTTTCGCGCAGGTGCGTCTGAGTTGGCTGAAGCCGCGTTTCAAACGGAGGCATGCCCATGAACACGGCCGTTGCGACCGCTTTGGACAGGCTCATCGAAAATTACCGCGAAGGGACCCTTTCCCGACGGGAGTTTTTTCAGCGCCTCGCTTTCCTCACCGGCAGCATCGTGCTGGCACACGAAATCATGCTCGATACTGGGTTTGCGGCCGAATGGGAGATTTACAACTGGCCCGAGCCGCCCGCGCAGCAGGGCCAGCCTGCGCCCACTCCGAAGGAGTCCATTGCCGCGGGCGAGCAGCGCCTGCCCGCACAAGTGCAGGCCGAATGGGTGAAGTACCCGAGCGGCGAGTTCCAGGTGAGCGGCTATCTCGCGCGGCCAAAAACGGGAACGGCGTTAGCCTCTATTATCATCATCCACGAGAACCGCGGCCTCACCGAGTTCGTGGTGGATATCGCGCAGCGCTGGGCCGGCGAAGGGCTGCTGGCCATCGCGGTAGATTTCCTTTCGCGCGTCGGCGGCACCGCCAACTTCCCCTCGATGAACGATGCCGGGCAGGGAATCCGCCAGCTTACGCGTGAAGGCGTTGTGGCCGACCTGCACTCTACGATCAAGTATCTCAAGACGCGCAGCGATGTGAAGAAGGACAAGATCGGCGTGTCGGGCTTCTGCTGGGGCGGTGCGAACACCTTCAACTTCTTCACCGAGTCGAAGGAACTGCTCTTCGGCATCCCGTTTTACGGCCGCGCGCCGGAGATGGAGAAGCTCGCGAACATTGCGTGTCCCGTGTTTGCCGTTTATGCCGAGCAGGATCAGGGTGTGAACGCGAACCTCGATGAGGTGGAAGCGAAGATGAAAGAGCTCGGCAAGACCTACACGCGGAAGATGTATCCGGGCACGCAGCATGCGTTCATGAACTTCACTGCGCCGCAGCGCTACAACACGGAACAGGCCAAGGCGGCCTGGGCGGATGTGACGGCGTTTGTGAAAAAGACGATTTCGCAGGGGCAGGCCTTCGTGCCTGCTACTACAAATTGCCTTCGATCGCTTTGATGTAGGTGTCGTGGCCGACGAGCCCGATGAAGCGCTTGATGATTTTGCCGTCGCGGGAGATCAGCAGACTGGTAGGCAGGCCGATGAGCCCGCCGAACTGGTCGGCGACCTTGTCGTTCCCGAGCAAGATAGGATAGTTCACTGGCATCTGCGTTCCGTTCACATCGAACCTCATCTTTTCAATCCACGGCGCAACCACTTGCTTGCCTTCTTCATCCATGGCTAGTCCCACCATCGTAAAGCCGCGCGCGCCGTACTTTTGTTGGAATTCAATGAACCACGGCATTTCGATCTCGCACGGGCCGCACCACGTGGCCCAGAAATTCACGAGCACGACCTTTCCGCGGAATTGCTCCAGGCTGACATCGTTGTTCTGAAGGTCCTTGAGCGTGAAGTTCGGCGCGTCCGGCAGGTTGGCCGCTTTGGCGGCTATGTTCGGCTTGGACGCGTTTTTCTCCATCCATCGCTTGTCCACTGCGACGGCGGCCGCCACCAACGCGATTGCAGCCAGCACCAACAACAGATTCTTCTTCGTCAAGTCAGGCTCCTATGATCAGTGCAAAATGATTTTTTCGAGGTTGATGACCCAATTGTTCAGAAACGCAAATCGTGCGGAGAGCCACGTCAGGCGGTCGGTGAAGATCAGCCCGCCGACGGCCAGCAGCAGCACGCCGCTGAACACCTCTACCGCGTGGAGGTACCGGCGGAATTTCTGGTAAAACCGCAAGAACCGGCTCAAGCCCAACGCAGTGAGTAAGAAGGGCAGAGCGAGTCCCGCGGAATAAACAGCGAGCAGAAAAACGCCCTGGCCGATCGTCTCGCGAGTGGCAGCGATGGCCAGCACGCCGGCGAGGATCGGCCCGATGCACGGCGTCCAGCCAAAGGCGAATGCAAAGCCCATCAGGAAACCGCTCACCGTGCCGGGCTGACCTCCGACGTTTTGCAAATGAATGTCGCGGTTCAGCCACTTGGAGAGAAACGGCCCAGCCAGAAAAATTAGCGAGAGCGAAATCAGATGCGACGGCTTGACTGCTCCCCTAGCACCCTCCGCCATGAATTGCAGGCCCACGCCGGCCGCGAAGAGCACGCCGCCGACCGCCAGCCCCGCAACAATGGACACGCGTCGCAGCCAGTCGATCAGGTGCAGCCCGAAGAGAATGATCAACGCTCCTGCCACGGGAGCGAGCAGCGTTTTGTTGCGCAGCAGAAATGCGCCGACGGCGCTGGCGGACGCGCCAAAGGCGATGAACACCACGGAAAAGCCGGTGACGAAGGCCAGAGCGGATATCAGCAGGCTCCCGCGCGGCGCTTCGCCTTGCTTGAGTTGCTCGACGCCGATGCCTGAAAGCATCGAAATGTAGCCGGGCACCAGCGGCAAGACACACGGCGAGAGAAACGAAACGAGTCCTGCGATAAACGCCGCGACGATGCCGACTTCCATGTTTCCGTTTTCTCTTTTCACACCAGGAGCGGATTAACAAGCCCACTCCTGCATCTCTTCGATGTTCTCAGTGCCGCTTCCGCTTCAATTCAAACCGTTATTCTGGCACATTCCCACATGTTTTTCCCGTCGATAGCCGCCGCAGTCAGACGATGGCGCCAGCTGCATGGAAAAGGCAGCGTCCCACAAAGATTCCTTTTTCCCTAACTCTTTGAAGACGCACAACATGGCGCGTCGTTAGCTTTGGAGAACTACGTGCCATTCCTGTGAGTGGCACGACGGTTTGTGTTTGGCCGCGCGTTGCCGGAGGCCGCTATGACACCAAATCAGATCACGGTTCTGCGGGTGCTGGCCGCGTTTGCGGCGGTGGCGCTGTTTGGCCACGGCGCGGGTGCAAACATGGCTGCCGTTGGGTTGACCGTGACAGCCATTGTCCTCGACGCGGTGGACGGTTGGGTAGCGCGGCGGAGGAATCTCTCGACGCCGCTTGGCGCGCAGCTCGACATCCTCGGCGACCGCGTCATTGAAAATCTTTACTTCATGTACTTCGCAGTGTGTGGGCTGATTCCGCTGTGGGTGCCGGTGCTCTTTTTTGTTCGTGGCACGGCGACGGATTTCGTTCGCGGCATCGCCGCACGCCAAGGGCGCAGCGGCTTTGGTCGCAACTCGATGTTGGAGACGCGCTGGGCGCAGGCGCTGGTGGCGTCGCGTGCGAGTCGCGCTGCGTATGGGGTGATGAAGTGCGTGTGCTTCTGTGCTGTGGGGTTGCAATTGGCAGTGACGTCCGCGGACGCAACGACGCTCGCGCCGTTCGGCGAGTCGTTGCCAAAGCTGATTGCCATTGGCGCGCAGGCCCTGGTGTGGCTGACGGTGACGTTCTGCGTGGTGCGTGGTCTGCCAGTGCTGTGGGAAGGACGGCGGTACGTGGCGGCGCTCAGCGTGCCGACGGCGCAAGCATCGCGGCGCACTGTGACGCTCCCGCGGAGGTCGGCGGCATGAATGTCGCAGC
>CAZIWR010000071.1:0-11488 GCA_964542805.1 uncultured Acidobacteriaceae bacterium | reverse complement strand
GGCGATCTCGCCGCGGCGTGGTACCCCGCGGGGGGAGCCCATGCGGTGGACCTGCTGATTCCTGTGTTGCTGCGAATCAGGGCGAAGAACGGACAGCTTGTTCCGTTGGTGCCCAACGCGGCGCAGCGGCGGTTCGTGCAAAAACGCGCAAGGCGAAACATCATCCTGAAAGCGCGGCAGTTGGGCATGACGACGTTCGTGGCGGCGCGGTACTTCCTGCTGACGGCGCTGCGACCGGGGACGGTGAGCTTGCAAGTGGCGCACAGCCTGGAGAGCGCGCAGCAGATCTTCCGGATCGTGCACCGCTTTTACGAGAACCTGAGCGGGTCGCTGGGGCCGATCATCAAGACGGAACGGTCGAACGTGAGGGAACTGGCGTTTGCGGGGATGGACAGCCGCTACCGGGTGGACACGGCGGGAAACCCGAGCGCCGGAAGAGGACTTACGGTAAGCAACTTACATTGTTCTGAGGTGGCGCTGTGGCCGGGGGAGCCGGAGCAGACCATGGCGGCTTTGCTGGGCTGCGTTCCGCCGGATGGTTGCGTGGACGTGGAGTCGACGCCCAATGGCGTTGGGGGATTGTTTCACCGCGAGTGGATGCTCTCCGTTGGCGGTGACACGGGTTACGTGGCGCATTTTTTCCCGTGGTGGCTGGAACTGAGTTATCGCCGCGCGATTCCTGCGGGGGTGAGTTTGTTGCCCTTGTCGGAGCAGGAAACGGAATTGGTGCGGCGAGAGGGTTTGGATTTAGAGCAGATTTACTTTCGTCGCGAGTTAGAACACACCTACCGGAACCTGCGAACGCAAGAGTACGCCGAAGATGCGGTGTCGTGTTTTCTGGCGACGGGCCGGCCTGTGTTTGATGTGGATGCCATTGACCGCCGTGTGGGTGTGGTGGATGGGCCGCGCCGGGTTGCTCAGAATCAGGGCGAGTTCGAGTTCTGTGCGCCGCAGCGGGGGCGGCGCTATGTGATTGGGGCCGACGTCGCGGAAGGGCGTGAAGATGGGGATTTTTCGGTTGCTCAGGTGGTGGATGTGGAAACAGGGCTTCAATGCCTTGAGATGCGCGTGCGATGGCCGATTGAGCGCTTCGCAGAATACCTTGCGGGATTGGGAGAACGGTTCAACGGGGCGACGCTGGCGGTGGAGCGGAATAATCACGGCCATGCGGTTCTGTACGCTTTGCGGAATCGCCATCGCTATGTCCATCTGTTTGCTTGGTCGGATGGCGCAGAAAGCGTGCAATACGGCTTTCCGACGAATGCGCAGACCAAGCCACAGGTGATCGGCGCGTTGAGCGCGATGCTGGGCGACGCGCCCGCGACGCTGATGTCGCGGCGGTTGCTGGAAGAAATGCGCGCGTACCGTTTTGATGATGATGGTGGAATGGGCGCTCCTTCGGGAATGCACGACGATACGGTGATGGCCATGGGCATTGCGCTGGTGGTGCGGGGGCGTGTGCGGGAGCCGTTCTTCGCGGGGGTGAAACGATGATGACCGACCGGAAGATGAGACGTGAGGCGTTGGAGATGCTGCGGACGATTCGTGCGGTGTTGGCGGATCAGCTGGCGGCGGCGGTGGAGTTGGGGCGGTGTATCGGGCCGGTGAGCGGTGGGCTGGTGGACGCGTTGGCATTGGCTGTGCGCGAGGCGAGCGGGTTGAGTGTGCTGGTGAACGAAACGCTAAGGGAGGTGGTGCATGACTTCGAAGAAAAAGGAGCGCAAGCGGAAAGGGACGCCGCTATCGCGCGTTCTGAGGGGCGAAACGCGGGTGCGGGCGGTGGCCATCGGGGAGACCATCCTGGTGCTGACGGAGGCGCGGACGGTTCTCGACCTGGCGGCTGAAGGGTTGAAGGACTGGCTGCACCCCGTGGAGTGGGACAACCTGCGGGTGTTGAGCAACGGGATGTACCGCGTTCTGCGGATGCTGGAGGTGTTGCTGGCTCGGAATCTGGGCCGCGTGCTCTCGGACCCGATACATATTGGGTTGCCGTGCGAGGCCGTGCTGGCGGCGCATCCTGCGCCGGATGTGGCGGTGGTGCGTGCAGAGGGAGAATCGGCGGATGCAGAAAGTACCGCTAAGACGGCCTGACCCTGGCGCGAGGGGATGGCCGAGAAAGCAAAAGGGGCTTGCATTTCTTAGCTCGTTGTTATACTTTGTCTCCATGAGCTTTGTCGGTTTGCAGGACAATTTGCGAAAAGAGCTGCGCAAGCGCATTGACGCGGGCGAGCTGACAGGGATGGAGCTGGCGCGGCGGACGGGCTTCACGCAGGCGCACATCTCCAATTTCCTGAACAAAAAACGCGGCTTGAAACTTTCCGCGCTGGACAAGATGGTGAAAGCCATCGGCCTGACGCTCTACGACCTGCTCAATCCGCATGAGGTGGCCAAGGTGGCGGCGGTGTCCACGCGGAGCGGGACGGGGAAGGGCGATGAGGAGTACGAGGCGGCGCCGCTGGTGGAAGGCTCGATTGCGGCGGGCAGCGAAGTGATCGTCAATGAAGAGGTGAAAGAGCTGTTGAAGTTCCGGCGCTCGTTCTTGCAGCGTTTGCGCGCAGACCTGGCGGCGGTGCCAAAAGGACAGGGGTCAGGAGTCAGGGGTCAGGGGTCAGCGGTGAGCCGCAAAGAGTGGACGCGGTTTGTGCTGATCAAGGTGGACCAGAAGGAAGGCCTTTCGATGTGGCCGCGGGTGGGCCCCGGCGCGACGTTGTTGATTGACCGTCACTACAACAGCTTGCGCCCTTACCACAAAGGCGAGCGCAACCTGTATGCGGTGCGCAAGGGCGACGGCTGCACCGTGAAGTACTTGGAACTTCGGAGTCCCGATCCCGCTCTGCGGGAGGGAGGCGCCCGTCCCGAGGGGTCGGGAGGCTTGCTCGTGCTGCGGCCGCACAACCCCGATTACCCCGTGGAGGTGCTGCCCATCGAGGAAGGCCAGACCTACGCGGATTTGATCATCGGACGCGTGGCGCACGTTTCCGTGGAAACGTAGCAGCAGGGATCAGGGATTGCAGATAGAAAAAATCAAACGTCCCGATGAAGCCATCGGGACGTTTGATTTTGACTGCCAAGAACGCAGTCGTACAAATCGTGGCGATCCCACCCGAGGCCTCGGGTCTGCGGGACCCGCCGCGGCGGGCCTCAGCGGCGCTTCCTGGCTTTTCCGCGGCGACGGCCTTTTGATTTCTTCTTCGACCTGGCCCTGGCTTTCCGGGTTCGCTTCTTCGGCCGGGCACCCCTCGTCCCGCGGTGGCGGGATCTGGACGAGCGACGAGTCTTCGATTTCCTGTCGCGACGAACTTTTTTCTTAGCGGATTTCTTTTTTTTCGGTGGCGCCAGTGGTGGCGGCGCGATCCCGCGCTGCGGGATGGGGTCCCGCTCGGCAGGAACCAGCAATTCTTCGTCCGCTTCCTCTTCCAGAGTTTCGTCGCGCACCGAGCCGAGTTCGTCGTCCTCTTCAAAGTGCGGAATATCATTGGCTTCGTCGTCGCCGAGATGGTTTAAACGGAAAGGCATGATGACCTCCGGTCCCGAAGCATCGGGACTGGCTCCGATTCCCAGTTGCCTGCCCCGAGTCCCGAGGCTTCGGGATCGGAACGGGACGCTTCCGCAGGGAGCGAAATGGTGCGCCCGTCCCCATCCCGCTTTGCGGGACGGAACGGTCCCGCGCCGCGGGATCAATACCACCGCGGCATTTATACGGAGTTCCGCGAGGTTGTCAAGTCAAAGCGGAAAAGATCGAGGTGCGCCGGGAAGCGTGCGATGTGCCGCGTGAAGTCGGTATGGGCCTTTGCAGAGGACTACCAAGCCATTCTAAGTATAAGTAAATAAATAGGTTAGCTATACCACATAAGGATCGATTACTGCGGGGGCAGGACGCGCACGCGGTCCCCGGGCTGAATTTGCCGTCCCGCTCTGCGGGACAGAAAGCGGTTTGCGCGGCGCAAAGCCTCGACCGAGGTCTGGTAGGCGCGAGCGATGGACCACAGCGTATCACCGGCCTGCACCAGGTGAGTGGTCCCCAGGGTTGCGGCAAGCTGACCAGGCCTCTGCGAGACGCTCGCCAGCCGCGCGACGTCCCCAAAATCCGCCCTGGAACGGTCCCGCGTTGCGGGCGCGGCATCGCGTTTTCCGCGACTTGGGCTTCGCGCCTGTTCGCCTCCGGGATAAATCTTCAGCGAAGCTCCGCGCGTAAGACGGTCGCTTTGCAAATAGTTCCAGCGGCGCAGTTCGGCGGGCGTGACACTGAACTGCTCGGCCACAGAAGGCACCGTGTCGCCGCGGCGCACTCTGTAGCGCACCAGCTTGCCCAAGCCGCTCGGTGCGGGCGACGTGGCAGGTATGACTAACTTTTGGCCAACCTGCAGTGCTGTCCCAGACTCAAGACTGTTCGCAGTGGCAATGGTCTTTGCATCCGTGCGATATTTTTTCGCGATGCCGCTGAGTGTCTCGCCTTCTTCGACGCGGTGGCGGCGCCAGCTTACCCACTTTTCCGTGGGGATGGCGGCAAGCTCCGCGAATAACCGGTCGGCGGCGCCTTCTGGCACGTGCAACTCGAATTCGGCATCGGCGGGCGTGACCATTCGCAACAGTTGCGGGTTCAGCGCCTTTAACTCGTCCACGCTGACGTCAATGGTTTCCGCCACCAGGCGCAGGTCGATGGGATGGCCGGGCTTGATGTTGTCGGCACGGGTGCTCGGTTCGGGCTCGACCGCGATGCCGTAGCGCGCGGAATCCTTGGCCACCAGCGTGAGCGCCAGAATAATCGGAACGTAGTTTTTCGTTTCGCGCGGAAGCACGTTGCGCTTGTAGAGTTCCCAGAAATCCGCGTAGCCGGTGCGCTCGATGGCGCGCTGCACGTTGCCCGGGCCACTGTTGTACGCGGCTAGCGTCAGGTACCAGTCGCCAAACTGCGCGTAAAGATCGCGCAGGTGGCGCGCCGCGGCGCGCGTGGATTTTTCCGGGTCCTGCCGTTCGTCCACCCACCACGTTCGCTTCAAGCCGTATTCCCGGCCGCGGAACAGCATGAACTGCCACATGCCCAGCGCACGGGCGCGAGAAAGGGCCTGCGGCTTGAATCCGCTCTCGGCCTGGGCTAGATAAATCAAATCTAGTGGGAGGCCTTCCTCACGCAGCACGCGCTCAATCATTTCTCTATAGCGGCCGGCACGCCGCAAGCCCGCCTCTACGATGCCGCGGCCGCGCGACGTCTGAAAAAAGTTCAGATAAGAAAGGACTGGGTCATTGACCACCAGCGGAAGGTCGTGGGCAATCCCCCCCAGGTTCGCCGCGATACGTTCCTTCAGATTCGGGTCCACTGGGAATGTCATTTCAGCGATTTCGTCGATGGGAGCAGGCTCTGCGCGCTGCTCGCCTAGGCTGTCGCCTTCATGGACTGCCGCCTCGTTCGCGTGAACCGTTTCCACCAACCGGTCGAAAAGAGCCTCGAGCCGAGGGTCGGACTGCAGGTCAATGCCGCTTCCCAGTAACCAGTCCACTGCGCGGTCAAACTCCCGCCGCGCTGTCTCAAGTTGCCCGGCCTTGTAGTCTTGCTCGCCGGCACGGAAGGTAGCTTCCACGGCTTGAATGAGAACTTCCACGGCAGGGAGCGGCGGCGGCGTAAGCAATTCGTATTGAGCAATTCCGCGCCTGGTGGGAAGCGTCCCGGGCACTTGAGCCTGTGCAAATGCAGTTTCCGGCGGGCGCACGTGCACCGCGCGCTTTGCCGGCTCGTCGCACCCCGCAAGCGCCAGGATGAGTGCCGTAACGAAAACGATGCCGCTGCCTTTAGCTTCCATCAGGATTCCGGTTCGAGTTTCTCTGTTGCTGTTTGTAGCTGCCGCAGCCGTCTCTTATTTGGACGTCACAACCCTCGTGTTGGGTAGGGCAAGTTTACGGGCAGTGGATGGCGTGGTCAACCTGTACCGAAGTACAGGTGTAGCTTATGAGAACAGAGAGCACTCGTGAGGAAAACCACGGGACATTGCGGCAAATACCCTAAGCCAACGCCTGCCGCAAGTCGTCAATCAGGTCGCGCGAGTCTTCGAGGCCAACAGAAACCCGAATGGTGCCGGGAGACACACCCGCTCCCGCAAGTTCTTTCGCGCTCATGTTGTAGTGAGAAGTGTAAATCGGCAGCACGACAAGCGATTCCACGCCACCCAGGCTGGCTGCCAGCAGAAACACCTTCACGCGATCACACACGCGCCGCGCGGCACCAATGCCACCCTTCATGTCGAAGGCCAGCATGGAGCCGAAGCCGCTCATTTGCCTTTTCCCAAGCGCGTAATCGGGATGGGATTTCAGCCCCGGATAGTGCACGCGCGCTACCTTGGGGTGCTTCTCCAAAAACCTTGCTACGACCATGGCGTTTTTGCACTGCCGCTCCACCCGCAATTCGAGCGTCTTGATTCCCCGAATGAGTAGAAAGCCCACTTCGGGGTCCATCGAGCCGCCCAGGTAGATGACCATCTGCCGCACGGCGGCCATGAGTTTCTTGCTGCCGGCCACGGCGCCGGCAATCAGGTCGGAATGTCCGCCAAGATACTTTGTTGCGCTATGTACGGTCATGTCGAAACCCAAAGCCAGCGGCTTCTGGAGCACCGGCGTGGCGAAAGTGTTGTCGACGATGGACACCAGTCTGTGCTTTCGTGCGAAGGCAGCAGCTTTGCGCAGGTCCACCAGTCGCAACGTCGGATTGGTCGGGGATTCCGTGTACAGCACGCGCGTGTTCTTGTTAACGAGGTTTTCGATTCCGGCGAGATCATTTCCGACGTGGCGCACGCGGATGCCGAGGCGCGGCAGAATGTCGCGCAACAGCCGGTAGCTGCCGCCATAGAGCTGGAGCGAGGCGATGAGTTCGTCGCCGGACTTGAGCACGGAGAGCAGCGCGCTCGAAATCGCCGCCATGCCCGATGCCGTCACCACCGCCGCTTCCGCGCCTTCCAGCGCAGCGACTTTTTCTTCCGCTACTGTCAGCGTGGGATTGCCGTAGCGCGTGTAAATGTAGGCCTTGCTGCGGCCTTCTGCCCAACGCTTCATCTCCGCGGTGCTGGAAAACGTGAAGGTGGAGCTGCGCGTGATCGGGGTGGTGACAGGAGCGCCGATGCCGTGCTTTTCCTCGCCGGCGTGAATCGCGCGCGTGGCTGTGCGCCACGTGTCCCGCTTGTGTTTTTTCATAGAGAGCTATTAGCGCAGAGCCGCAGCCATGCAACAAGCACCAATTTGGCCGACCTGCTCGCTGCGCTAGGCTTCTTCTTCCTCGACAGTCCCGGCGCGCGCTGCCTTGGCCGCTGCGATGATTTTCTCGGCCTGTTCATTCGGCACAAAATCGTAGTGATCGAATTCCATTGAGTAGCTCGCGCGCCCTTGCGTCATGGAGATCAAATCGTTCGCGTAACTGAGCATTTCCGCGAGCGGCACCTTCGCCTTGACCACCACGCTGGACCCTCGCGATTCGCTGCCGCTGATGCGACCGCGCCGCGAGCTCAGGTCACCCATAATGTCTCCGGAGTACTGATCAGGCGCGTACACTTCCACGTTCATGATGGGCTCAAGCAACGCCGGTTTGGCCTGCTTCATGCACTCCTTAAAGGCCAGCGAGCCCGCGATTTTGAAGGCCATGTCCGACGAGTCCACATCGTGATATTTCCCGTCGTACACGCTTGCTCTGAAATCCACCACCGGGAAGCCCGCCAGGTAGCCGCGCTCCGCGGAATCTCGGATGCCTTTCTCCACCGACGGAATCCAGTTCTTGGGGATGGCGCCGCCGAAGATGTCGTTGACGAACTCAAAGCCGCTGCCGCGGACAAGCGGCTCCATCTTGATGCGGCACACGCCGAACTGTCCGTGGCCGCCGGTCTGCTTTTTGTGTTTTCCTTCCGCGTCGGCCTTGCCGCGGATGGTTTCGCGGTAGGGCACCTTGGGCGGCTTTAGCGTGACGTCCACATGAAATCGCTTATGTAGCTTGGCCACCACTACTTCAATGTGCTGCTGGCCTGAGCCCGCCAGCAGGAACTCCTTGGTCTGCTGGTCGCGGGAGAAGCGCAGCGCCAGGTCTTCTTCCAGCAACTTGTGGATTGCCGTGCCGATCTTGTCTTCATCGGCGCGGGATTTAGGCTCGATCGCAAACGTAATGGAAGGCTCGGGAATTCGCGCAGGCGGATAGTAGATCGTGGCTGCCTTTTCACCCAGCGTGTCGCCGGTCAGCGTTTCCTTCAACTTGGCGATGGCGCCGATATCGCCGGCGTTGAGCACCGTCACCTCAGTGCCTGTCTTGCCCTGCATTACTTGTACGTGTTGCAGGCGCTCCGGCGTGTTGCGATTGAAGTTCGCAATTGTCGCATCATTTTTCAACGCGCCGGACATCACTTTGAAGTAGTTGATGCGCCCGGCAAACGGATCGGCAATCGTCTTGAAGACGAAAACGGAGAGCGGCTCATTCGTGCTGATCGTTCTCTCCACCGGGTTGCCCTTGCGGTCTGCTTCCGTAAACCCGGCCGCTTTTCCGCGCTCGGCAGGTGAAGGCATGAAATCAACAATGAAATTCAGTATGGTGTCGCTGCCGATATTGTGCAGGGCAGAGCTGAGCAGCACCGGGTGCAGCCGCTTGGCCAGGACGGCCAGGCGCAATCCCTTCGACAGGTCTTCCACCGGCAGCGTGCCTTCGGAGAAAAACTCTTCCATCAGCGCGTCGTCACCCTCGGCGACCAGCTCGACCAGCTTTTCGTGCGCCGCCTTGGCCGCTTCTGCCAGGTCCGCGGGAATCTCTTCAATGCTTGCCTTGCCATCGCCGTCGGACTTATAGACCAGCGCCTTCATGGTCACCAGGTCCACCACGCCACGAAAACTCTTCTCCTGCCCGATGGGCAACTGGATCGGTACCGCAATTCGTCCGAACACCGCCTCGACCGAAGCCATGGCGCGTTCGAAGCTGGCGAGCTCGCGGTCCATCCAATTGATAACAAACGCGCGCGGAATGTCGTACTCGGTGCAGTAGTCCCACACTTTCTCGGTGACCACCTGCACGCCAGCCACGGCGTCAATCAGGATCAATGCGCTGTCCGCGGCAGCCAGCGACGCCTTGGTTTCGTTGATAAACGTGCTGTACCCCGGCGTATCGAGGAAATTGATTTTTGTTTTCTCAGGCTTGTTGGTGGGCGCCCACTCGGCGTATGCCAGTCCAGTCTGGATAGTGATCTTTCGCGCGATCTCTTCTTCATCCCAGTCGGTCACTGTGTTTCCTTCGGTGACTTTTCCCAGCCGGTTGGTCATCCCGGCGGTGAAGAGTAACGACGACACCAGCTGGGTCTTCCCGGTGTCGCCGTGGCCTACAATGCCGATGTTGCGGATGAAATCCGTGTTGTAAGTCTTCATCGTTCCCTCGAGTCCGCGGTGGCGGAAAGTCCCTGCAATGGCGCGGCAATAAGGTCTAGAGGCCCCGGAAGGACGGAAAGCCCCCGGTCGAAACTTCGGATGCTAGCACAGCGGTATCAGCTTGTTCAATGCGGGCGAACCAGTGAAAACCGGAGTTCGGAGAGTGGAGGCGCTTCCTAGACTGCCGTGACGATCGAGCCGTCCGGCGCAACGTACCCGTAGGCCATGTGCGGAGTGTTGAAAGCAAACCCGGGGTGGCCGTTGCGATCGAGCAGAATAAGCCCTCCGGCACCCTTTGCGCGCCGAGCAAGCAATTGCACAGCAGCCTCGGCAGCCTCCTGCGCATTCGTGCCGGAGCGCAGGTCATCCGTAGCACTCTTTGCGAGAACGACTTTCATGATTGCTTCGCCCCAACCGGTACAGGAGACTCCGCCGGCCTCGATATCCGCATAGCAGCCACAGCCAATCAGCGGCGAATCTCCCACGCGGCCAGGCAGCTTGCAGCAGGTTCCACCGGTGGATGTGCCGGCGACGATGCGGCCTTGCATATCGAGCGCGACGGCGCCCACCGTGCCGTGCTGCGGACTGAAGTGGAACTCTGAAAGGTGGTCGCCCTGAATGCACTTTGCCCAAGCCTTTTTCTCGCGCTCGCAAATCAATTCTTCCGGCGGGCAAAGCGGCAGGCCCGCAGCGGCGGCAAATTGCTCTGCTCCGGTGCCGACCAACATCATATGCTCGCAGGACTCCATCACTTTTCGTGCAAGCCGAATCGGATTCCGCACGCGCTCGACCGACGCTACCGCGCCGGCGTTGAGCGTGGCACCGTCCATGATGATGGCGTCGAGCTCCACGCGCCCGTCGCGGTTCAGATGTGAGCCGAAGCCCGCGTCGAACGTCGGGTCCTCTTCCAGTACGACGATGGCTGCCTCCACTGCATCCACCGCCGCCCCTCCACGCTGCAATATCGCCCAGCCGGTTTCGAGCGCGCGCCGGCACCCCGCCAGGCACGCGGCAACGGCTTCGTCAGGAATTATCCAGGCGCCGCCGTGGACAATCAGAGATGGCTTAGCAGAGTTGGGCACAGGGAATTCGCTTTCCGATGAGGGAGGGCATCGAGAGTGGCTTCCGTTTCAGCCGCCGCGGCGGGAGAGCCAGACCATTGCCAGTCCTAAGGTCAACAGCATGGGCGCTGCGATAAACGCCAGGAGCATGCCAATCACCATCCGCAGCGTGTGCTTGCGCTCCATTCGTATTCGCGCCGGCGTCACCGGCATGTGTTGCGCCGTGCCTCGCACAGACAGTCTCAGCAGCCGGAAGTACTCTTCCAGCCAGAAAAGGAACTCCTCCCGGGCCTGCCACAGCATGTGCAGTCCGGCGAAGAAAAGAATGATGCCGGTGAGTCCCAGCAATTCCCACGCTGTCGTTGCATTCATGGGCTTACTCTAATGGCCGCTGCCGCGCTGCGGGACGGCCACTCCGGGTACGAGGCTCTCCCCGCCCTCCGGGGTAGCGGCGCGCGTCGTGCTTTCCAATGCCGCGGTCTCCTGCGGTTTGGATGATGTCGTTTCGGGGGCGGTGACCGGAACGACCTCTACGAAATGTCCGGCCTTCGCCTCCCGCCAGGTATGTACGATCCGATGGATTACGGTAATGTTCGGACCGATGGCCAGCAGCCACAGCGCCGGCGCCATTTTGTTGGACAGCGCGCCGATGATAAGAAGCACAATGCGCTCCGGGCGCTCGAAGAAGCCAGCCTTGCACTCCGGGATCAGCGATTCTGCGCGCGCCCGCGCATAGCTGACCATTACCGAGCCGGCCATCGCTACGCCAACTAATACGGCGTATCGGAAACGGTTCACGCTAGCGTAATAAATCAGCAAGCCGAAATAGAGACCCACATCGGAGTAGCGGTCGATAACGGAATCGAAATAGGCGCCGAATTTTGTCACGCGGCCCTGCGCACGCGCCACCCGCCCGTCCACCATGTCGAACAGTCCGGCCAGAATCATCACGCCGCCGGCAGCAGGGAAGCGTCCTTTGGCGAACAAATACGCCGCCACGATGTTGATGACCAGCCCGAGGAATGTCAGGAAATTCGGCTCGACACCCGTGG
>CAZIWR010000070.1:0-11677 GCA_964542805.1 uncultured Acidobacteriaceae bacterium | reverse complement strand
GCGTAGCGGCGGATTTCGGAATCGGCCGGCAGATCGGGCTGATCGCCGGGCTGCGTTGGCGGTTGTTTCTTAATTCGGCGCGCACTTCGCAGGCAAAATTCGAATTGGCGGCGAAAATTCTTTTGGCCCTGCTTAGCTCATTGTTTGTGCTGGGCGGAAGTTTTGCCCTGGGAATGGGTGCGTATTTCGCAGTCCTCAAACGGCCGGAATTGCTGGCCCTTCTCTTCTGGATTGTGTTCGTGGTCTGGCAGCTTCTCTCGATGCTGGTCGGTGCCATAAGCGTCGAATTCGACTTTCGCAACCTGCTGCGTTTTCCCTTGCGCTTTCCCGCGTTCTACCTTGTCTCGCTGGCCTATGGCCTGTTCGATTTCGCCGCGGTGATGGCGCTGGTGTGGCTGGCGGCGATGGGCGTAGGCATCGGCCTGGCGCGGCCCGAGCTGCTGCCGTGGACACTGCTCATTCTCACGGCATTTGCCGCGTTGAACCTGCTTCTGAACCGCACGGTCTTTTCCTGGCTCGAGCGGCTGCTCGCGCAGCGCGGCACCCGCGAAAAGTTTTTCATCATTTTCATTGCTGCCATGCTGAGCCTCCAGTTCGTCGGCATCGCCGCCGAGCGCTGGGGCAAACAGGCAATTCCTTATCTGCAACCGTTGAAGCCATTGCTGCAGGCGTTGCCGCCGGGCCTCGCGGGGCTCGGGCTGGAAACCGTCGCGCGCGCTACGCCGCAAGAATCTGGCTTCACAGGCGCAGCGACGGCCGCCGTTTGTCTGGCCGGTTACGCGGCTGTCTTCGGCCTGCTCTTACGACGGCGGCTCCTCAGCCAGTATCGCGGCGAAGAACTCGGCGAAAGCGAATTGCCGCAGACCGTGGAAAAGGCGTCTCTGTCGTCCTCTTCCATTTTTTCAATTTCCTCCTTTACCGCCTTCCTGCCCGGCCCTGTCGCCGCCATGGTCGAGAAAGAACTTCGCTACATGGTGCGCAACGGCCCACTGCTGATGACCTTGGTCATCCCGCCGGTGATGGTGCTCTTTTTTTCCATGACCTGGAACAACCCAAGAGCAACGCCCGGATTCCTTAAGCGCTCGCCGGACATGATGTTTCCATCTTCGGTGGGCTACGCGCTGCTGGTGCTGGCGCCCTTCGCGCTCAATTCCTTCGCGTACGACAGCCGCGGCATTCAACTGTTGCTGGCCGCGCCGGTGCGCTTCCGCGAAGTGCTGCTGGGAAAAAACCTCGCGCTGGGGGGAACGATTTTCGCGGAGGGACTGGCCATCTGGGGTCTTGTGGCACTGCTGCGCGAACCGCCTCGCCTGGCCACCGTGGCAGCGACTCTGTGCATGCTGCTCTTCGCCATTTTCTTGAATCTCACCGTAGGCAACGTGCTCTCGCTCAAAGCCCCGCGCGCTTTTGACTTCGGAAACTTCCGCCAGAAACAGTCCCCCATCACCGTGCTCGCGGTGCTGGGGATCCAGCTTTTTCTGGTGATCATTTCGGTGGGCGTGTTCCTCGCGGGGCGCTGGCTGGAGTCGATGTGGATGGCCGCCGGAATTTTTCTGGTGCTGGCAGTAGCCACGCTGCCGGTCTATTCCGCCGTGCTGGACTACTGCAGCGGCCTGGCCCTCCGCCGCCGCGAAACCCTCACCGCCGAACTCTGCAAGTAGTGCTGCCCCGCCTGAAAGCCTGTGCTACATTCCGCGTCCGTATTTCTTCAGCACCTCGCGCAGTTTTCCAATGGGGATAGCCTCAACCAGGTGGCCTTGATCGCCGCGCACAGTGGTCGCACGGAAAAGTGAGTTGTAGATGGCTTCTTCGGTGGCATCGATGACCGCTACGAAAAGTGGTAGAAGATCATCTTCTCGCACCAACGCAATCGGCGCGTTCTCCTTCTGTCCCGTTACGTAGCGATTGGTGGTCGAAAACGCGATCACGAAATCGCCGCTGTTGTGGCCGCCGTTCGAGCCCGTCCGTGCCATGCCGAGTATCGCACGCGCTGCGAGGCGACGAAGCTGGCGCGCATCGAGCGGCGCGTCGGTGGCGACGACAATCATGCAAGATCCATCGGCGGAATTTAACGCGCCGCCGCCATTTGCGGCCCGCTCGCGCGGTGGCTGAAGCTCACGCCACACCGGCACACCATCAATGGTGAGTCTTCCCCCGAAATTCGTTTGCACCAGCACGCCGAGGGTGTAGCCCGCTGCGGACCTTGTCTCGAGCCCAGTCGAGCGCGAGTCGGCGATTTTCCTCGAACTTGTCCCAATCCCGCCTTTCCAGCCGAAAACAGTTGTCCCGGCGCCGGCGCCGACGGCACCTTCCTCGACGGGCCCGTCCTTCGCCGATTCGAGCGCGCGGCGCACGTGTTCCGTCTTCACGTGCCGCCCGCGGATGTCGTTCAGGTAGCCATCGTTCGTTTCGCCGACGATCGGATTAATCGAGCGCACATTTTCATTTCCCGGCAGCGCGAGAATCCACTCGGTCATCGCCGCTGCGGCGTCCCACACACTGAGCGTGTTGGTCAACAGAATGGGTGTCTCGATTTGGCCCAGCTCGTTCACTTGCGTCGAGCCCACGAGTTTTCCAAACGCGTTGAAGACGTACACCGCGCCGGCTACTTTTTCGCGGAAGACATTTCCATCGTGCGGGAGAATCGCGGTCACGCCGGTGCGCACGGCCTTGCCGCCGGGCAAGTCCTCGCTGATCGTCACTTGCCCCACGCGCACGCCGGCTACATCGGTGATCGCGTTGTCCGGCCCCGGCTCGTAAATGCCCGGCTTGATACCTAGCTCGCGCGCCCTCGGACGTGGCGCGACTTTCTCCTCCTGCGCGCGACCCCATCCTGCCGCCGCGAGCGTGACAACGATGAATCCGGCAATGATCCTGCGCATGGCGTTCCTCTGTCGCGCATTGTACGCGGTGGAAACGTCCAGCGAAAGCGGCACGTCTGTAGCGGCGGGATTTGTTTGCGGTGCCAAGCTTGCGCGCCGCGTCGTGCTGCGGTAGATTCGCGGCTCGCGGTTGCCCAATCTGATTTGAGAGTAAAGGAAACGATGATGAATACGCTCGCCAGAGTTCGTCCGCGTCTGTCCATTCCGGTATTCTATTTTCTTTTTTCTTTGCTCATCATTCTGCTGCTCGCGCAGCCGGCTGCCGCGCAGTCGCTACAGCAGGACCTCGCCGCGATCACGGGGCGGCCCGTGGTAACGGGCTATGAGGCAAGGCTTGCGGACGAAATCAAAACGCGCCTGGCGCAGTGGAAGCCGCAGCAGGACAACCTGGGCAACGTGTGGGTGACCATCGGCAGCGGCGCACCCAGCCGGTTGATCGTCGCGCCGATGGACGAGCCGGGCTACATCGTCAGCGGCATTACCGACGGCGGCTATCTGCGTGTGCAGCGGCTGCCGCAGCAGGCGCCGAATGCCGTGTTCGATTTGCTGTACGCCGCGCAACCGGTGGTGATTCACACGCGCAAGGGAAAATGGGTGTACGGCGTGGTGGCCGGGCTTTCCACACACTTGCAAGGCGGCCGGCAGAACGCGCCGCGCGGAGCGCAGCCGGATGAGATGTACATCGACATCGGGGCATCGAGCGCGGCGGAAGTGAAACAAGCGGGTGTGGATCTTCTCGACCCGCTCGGCCTCGACCGGCAAGTGCAGGCCATGGGCTTCGGCAAGCTGACCGCGCCGGGCATCGGCGACCGTTTCGGCGTGGCCGCGCTGGTGGAATTGTTGCGCCGCGTGGACGCGTCGAAAGTGAAGGGCACGCTGACGGTAGCGTTTGTCGCGCAGCAGTGGGCCAGCTCGCGCGGGCTCGATCGGCTGATGCAGCACGTCCAGGCCGACGAAATGATTTACGTGGGGCGGCTGCTCCCGCGCCGTGGCGGGGCCGGCCCGCAGGCACAACAGCAACAAGCGCAACCGCGGTCGCCGAAGAAAGAACCCGGCAGCGGCCTGCTGATTGGCTCGCTGAATCCGGATGCAGCGCTGGACGGGTTCGCCGCCGAACTGAAGAAACTTGCCGACGACAATTCCCTTCCCGCCGCGGCAGACTTCACCACAGCGCTTCCGCGAGTGAGCTACACGCGCGGCCCCGAGCCGCTCAAGCGTTTCGCGCACCTGAGCGTCGCTACCGCGTGGCCTTCCACTCCGGCGGAGCAGATTGATTCGGGCGACCTCACCAGCCTGGTCGCGCTCCTCGAACTCTACGCCCAAGGGACCGTCACCACAGCCAACCCGAATAAGCTGGACCTCATAATTACTATGCAGCGCCCGCCAGATAAGCTTCCCAGGAATGAAAATATCTTGCGGGCGCTGGTGGAATCCTACGGCATGAGCGAGCACGAAGCGCCCGTGCGCGAAGAAGTGACCAAACTGTTGCCGGCATGGGCCAAACCAGAGACGGACGAGAAAGGCAATCTGATTCTGCGCTTCGCCGTCGCAAAGACAATCAAGAAGGCGCCTAAGATCCTGTTCGTCGCGCACATGGACGAGTTGGGCTACGCGGTGCGCGCGATTGCGGCCGATGGGCGGCTCGAAGTGCAGTCGCGCGGCGGCGGCATCGCGGAGTTCTTTAGCGGGCACGCCGTTCTGGTGCACGGGGAAAAAGGCGTCCGCCCCGGCGTGATTGAGCTTCCCGCTGGTTGGGACCTGCCGAACTTCGAGTGGCCGCGCGGGCAGCAGGCCGCGGGCGGACCAACACGCGTGGACGTGGGCGCGCGCACGGCGCTCGAAGTCACGCAACTCGGAATCAAAGTGGGTGATTCGATCACCATTCCCAAGAAATACAGAAAACTGTTCGGCACGCGCGCGAACGGCCGCAGCTTCGACGACCGCGTGGGCTGCGCTTCGCTGATTTCCGCGGTGTGGACACTGGGCGCTTCGCCGAAAGGCGGCCAGGCCGCGCCCATGGGTTTGCCCGCGGAGGTTACGTTTGTGTGGTCCACACAAGAAGAGATCGGCCTGAACGGCGCAAAGGCCGTGGCGGACAGCCTCGCCGCTAAAGGGGAAACGCCGGACTACGTATTCGCCGTGGACACCTTTGTCAGCTCGGATTCACCGCTTGAGTCCAAGCGCTTCGCCGACGCGCCGATTGGCAAAGGCTTCGTCATCCGCGCGGTGGACGGCTCCAACATCGTGGACCGCGCACTCGTCGACAAACTGATTCAACTCGCCAGGAAAAATCAGATCGCAGTGCAGTATGGCGTCACCGGCGGCGGCAACGATGGCGCTACGTTTCTGCGCCATGGCGCCGTGGACATTCCCATCGGCTGGCCGCTGCGCTATTCGCATTCGCCGGGCGAAGTAATTGACACGCGCGACTTGGATGCTCTCGCGCGCATTGTCGCGGCCATCGCCCGCGCGTGGTAGCACAGTGGTAGCCTATGCTACGAGAAGTCACTCGCGATAAATCAGGCCGTTCACCGCACCTGCGATCACCATCTCGAAGAAAATTGCCGGCGCCCAAACCATGTAGAACGGGTAGTCCTTGAACAGCAGCTTGTTCGAGGCTTGGGGAATCCACCCTGCAATCAGGCCCAGCAGAACGCCGAACAGCAAACCTGTGGTGAATCGTGCAGCGCGGTTGCGCGCAAACAGCGCGTAGAAGAGGCTGATCAACGCCATGTTCACCGCGCCGGTCAGAAACATCCGCAACATGTTGAACTCGGCCTTGGGCTTCAGCCACGTCGGAAACTGGGCGTGAAAGTCGCGCAGGGCCACGCCGAACACCGCATAGCCGTAGATGAAGTCGACCACCAGCGCCGCCAGGAACGCCAGCAGCAGGCGTTTGGTATTGATCATGGGTCCTCCGCAAGTTCAGATTTCATTCCGCAAGCCCGGATTGCAGGGTGAAGACGCCAGATTGTACGCCTTTTGCCGCCATCGAAGCACATTCTTCGTGGCGCAGACAGCTTGCCGGTGGCGGGGCGTCTGTGTTTAGCTGTGGTTGTCGCAACGAGGTTGTCATGGCCATCAAAACAATTATTGAACCGTTTCGCATCAAGAGCATCGAGACCATTCGTCGCACCACGCGCGAGGAGCGCCAGAAGCTGCTGGAAGCAGCGGGCTACAACCTTTTCCTCATCGCTTCGAAGGACATCCTGATTGACCTGCTCACCGACTCCGGCACTGGCGCGATGTCCACTGAGCAGTGGGCGGCGATCATGCGTGGTGACGAATCCTACGCCGGCTCGCCGAGCTTCGAGCGTTTCCGCAATTCCGTGCAGGCCATCTTTGGCTTCCGGCACGTCATTCCCACGCATCAGGGCCGGGCTGCCGAGCGCATCCTCTTCAATGTGATGTGCAAGCAGGGCGACATCGTGCCCAACAACACGCACTTCGATACCACGCGCGCCAACTGCGAGTTCGTCGGCGCGCAAGCCCTCGACCTGCCCATCTCGGAAGCACTCGAGCCGCAGCGGCATCACCCCTTCAAGGGCAACATGGACGTGGTGCGGCTGGCGGAAACGATCGAGCACGCCGGCGCCAAGCGCATTCCGCTCGTCATGCTCACCGTAACCAATAATTCCGGCGGCGGCCAGCCCGTCTCCATGGAAAACATTCGCGCCGTGAAGTCCATCTGCCAGCGCCACGGCATCCCGCTATACATCGACGCGTGTCGCTTCGCGGAAAACGCTTACTTCATCAAGCTGCGCGAGCCGGGCTATGCCGCGAAAACACCGCGCGAAATCGCCCGCGAAATGTTCTCTTGCGCCGACGGCTGCACCATGTCCGCCAAGAAGGACGGCATGGCTAACATCGGCGGCTTCCTCTGCACCAACGACGACATCCTGGCGCAGCAGGAAAAAGATCTGCTCATCCTCACGGAAGGTTTTCCGACCTACGGCGGGCTCGCCGGACGCGACCTCGACGCCATCGCCGTCGGGCTCAACGAGGCGCTCGAAGAGGATTATCTGAACTACCGCATCGTCTCTACCGCCTATCTCGGCAATCACATCTCGAAAGAAGGCGTGCCGATCGTGCAGCCGCCCGGCGGGCACGCCATTTATCTCGACGCGCGCGCGTTTCTGCCGCACATTCCCCCCACAAAATTTCCGGGCGTGGCATTGGCGTGCGCGCTGTACATCGAAGGCGGCATCCGCTCGGTGGAAATCGGCACGCTGATGTTCGGCGAGCACGCCACCATGGACTTGGTGCGCCTGGCCATACCCCGCCGCGTTTATACGCAGAGCCACATTGATTACGTCATCGAAGTGATCCTGGAAGTGTGGCAGCGTCGCGCGCAGATCCGCGGGCTGGAGCTAACTCACCAAGCGCCTTTCCTGCGGCATTTCACGGCGCGATTCAAGCCACTGGAAATAGAGGAGGTGAAGGAAGCGTAGAAAGTGGAGGAAAACGGAACCTCCCAAAGAATGTGCGTGTCCGATTGCTCCTCCTTATTTTTCTCATTTAGTTTCTCTTTCCCGTCGACTTCTTTGTTAGAATCCTGTGCAATGCCGAATGCAAGTTTCGTCCCCTTGCGGCAACTGGGGGCTGAAAAGCCTCCGGATGCGCCGGCGCTTCCGCCTGCGCTGAAGAAGCTGCATCTCTATCTGATCAAACCCTCGCAATATGACGCCGATGGCTACGTAGTGCGCCACTGGCGCGGCGTGCTGCCGAGCAACACGCTGGCGTGTCTGGCGGGCCTGACCGAGGACGTCATCCGCAAGAAGACGCTGGGCGAATCGCTGCACATCAAGCTCCACCTGCTGGACGAGAGCGTGGACCGCGTGCCGGTGAAGCGCATCTGTCGCTCGCAGCGCGGCTCGCGCAACATGACCATCGTCGCTCTCGCCGGCGTCCAGACCAACCAGTTTCCGCGAGCTGCCGACCTGGCCATGGAGTTTCGTCGCGCCGGCCTGACGGTGATGCTCGGCGGCTTCCACGTGAGCGGATACCTGGCGATGATCGGAAAAATTCCGCCGGAAATTCAGCATCTGCTGGATGCGGGCGTCACCATCGTCAAGGGCGAGGTCGAGGAGACCTGGGGCCAGCTTCTGCACGACGCTGTCACCGGCCGGCTGAAACCTCTCTACGACTTCATCGACGACAAGCCCGACCTCTACGAAAAGCCGCTGCCGGTGATTCGCAAGGAGTACCTGCGCAAGTTCGTAGCCTCCAACTTTGGCACGCTGGACGCCGGGCGCGGCTGCCCCTTCGAATGCAGCTTCTGCACGATTATCAATGTGCAGGGCCGCAAGATGCGCTTCCGCTCGCCGGAGCGCATTGCCGAAGCCGTGCGCCGCAATTTCCACGAGCACGGCATCAGCTTCTATTTCATTACCGACGACAACTTCGCGCGCAACAAAAGCTGGGAAGCCATCTTCGACGTGCTTATCCGCTTGCGCGAGGAGGCGCACATCCCGCTCAAATTCATGATGCAGGTGGACGTGCTCTCCTGGAAGATTAAGAACTTTGTCGCCAAGGCGCGGCGCGCGGGCTGCACCAACGTGTTCATCGGCATGGAAAGCGTCAACACCGAAAACCTGCTGGCCGCCGGCAAGCGGCAGAACCACGTGGAGGAGTACCGGCAACTGATCGAGGCCTATCGCGGCGCGGAGATTTCCACGCACGTGGGCTACATCGTCGGCTTCCCCGCGGACACCGCTGATTCGCTGCGCCGCGACATCGAGTACTTGATTCACGAAGTGCAGCCCGACCACGCCTCCTTCTTCATCCTGATGCCGCTGCCCGGCTCCCAGGACCACCTGGAAATGTTCCGCCGCGGCGAATGGATGCACCCGGACTTCAATCTCTATGACTCGACCCACGAAGTGACCCGTCACCCCAATTTGAAGGACGGCGCGCTGCCCCGCGCCTACCGCGAAGCTTGGCGCTCTTTCTACAGCTTCGAAAACATGAAGGCCGTGCTGCGGCGCGCCCCGGCTCGCCTTTACTGGAATCATCTCTTTCGCTTCATGTGGTACAAGAATTCCGTGATGACCGAAGACCGCCACCCCATGCTGAGCGGCTTCTTCCGGCTGAAGGGCCGCACGCACCGCCGCCCGGGCTTTCCCCTGGCCTCTCGCTGGGAGTACTTCCGCACGCGGGTTCGGGAAGTGCGCGAGTATTTCGCGGGGGCGCTGCGGATTCTTCTGGAGATGGAAGAGCTGTGGCTGCAAACGCGCCGCCCGGGCGAGGCCGAACAGCGCATCGTAGAGGAAGTCAACCGCATCCGCCAGGCTGCCCGCGGAAAGCTGCGGCTCGCCGACCTGCAACTCGCGCACATGCGCGCCAAGATGCACTTCCCGGCGGTGCGCGTGCCGTCCAAGCTCCATTTGCTCTGGGCGCGCTGGTATCCACTGCTGGCGCCGAACAAGGTGTACACGCGCGCCGATCTCGACAATTTCTGGCAAACCACCAAGCAGCGCTGGCACGAACGGCAGTGGGTGCGCATCCCGCCGCACCTCGTGGCATTCAATATGTTCCGCGACGCTCAGCTCCAGTTGATGTTTTTCATGCACCTGGTGCGGCCGCACTAATCCGCCCAGTCCTCTATCTGATTTACTTCCGCAGAGTCCCTGTTACAATGTTTTCGACCGCGCTCTTTACGGTCAATTTTGCGCGATGCCCACGCCCGCGTTCAAACCTCCGCGCTACATTGCCGTCGAAGGGCCCATTCGCGTGGGCAAGAGCACGCTGGCCAAGGTCCTCGCGGACCGGCTGCACGCCCGCCGCGTCTTTGACTGCGAGGACAACCCTTTCCTCTCCGATTTCTATCAGGAAAAGGACGGCGCGGCTTTCCGCGCGCAGATGTATTTTCTTTTCGAGCGGCAGCGGCGGCTGCGCGAGGTCAATCCGGCGGAGACGCCCGGCGCGATCGTGAGCGATTTTCTCTTCGAGAAGGACAAGATCTTCGCTTACGTCAACCTGGACGACACCGAGCTGAAGCTCTACGAGCAATACTTCGAGATGTTTGCCGCCGGCCTGCCCCCGCCGGACCTGGTCATCTACCTCCAGGCCAAACCCGAAGTGCTCCGCCAGCGCATTGCTCGCAAGGCTGACCCGGCCGAGGAACGGATCTCGCTCGCGTACCTCGAAGAAGTGAGCCGCGCCTACGAGCATTTCTTCTTCCGCTATTCGGCGTCGGACCTGCTCGTGGTGAACACCTCGGAGATTGATTTCGTGGAGTGCAATGAGGATTTGCAGGAGCTCCTGCGCCGGTTGCAGCAGCCCGTCAAGGGCACGCAATACTTTTTGCCGCTCGGTCCGAGTTAGGGTGCTGCAGCGAACTCAACGAAACTCAGATACTAATGACGATTCATAAATAATTGGTTGACCCGTTCCTGAATCTGAGTTAAAAACTGGCGACTCGGTATCCTGAACTTTCCCGGTGCAAGGAGAAAAATGGGCCAGGAGCGAAAGCCCGTCATTCTTGTTGTGGACGATGAACTCTCCCTCCGGTACTTGTATCATGACACTCTCCTTCTCCACGGGTATGAAGTCCTTCTCGCCACCAATAAAGAAGAAGCCATCCACGTAATTTCCACGCAGGAGGTGGATGGAATTGTCTGTGACATCCAGCTTCCCGGCAACGGCGTGAAGATGTACGAGTACTTGCTGACGAAATACCCGGAGTTGCACGGACGCTTCATCTTCGTCACGGGCAGCGTGGAGAAAAAGGAGCTTGTCGAGCGCACGCACAACTCCACGCCTTGCCTGCTGAAGCCGTTTCCCATGCGGCAGCTCCTGGAAATCATGAAGACCGCGCTGGCGGGCTAAGGTCTATCCACGGCCACGCCTCCTTTGCTCCTCAGATGTTTCCGAGTATTGCTCCGCATTGGTACGGTGTTCTGTTTTTCCTAAGTCCATTCTTGAATACTTGCGCCAACCTCACTGGAGAGACTATCCTTCGCGAACACTCCTGTGAGGCTCAGGAGTTGGCATTTTGAGGAAAGGTGGAGTCATGGACAACTGGACGCGACGCAGATTTTTTGTGACTACTCTAGCCGGTAGCGTTGCCGCCGGAGCGCGAAACTTGTTTGGCGCGCAAGCTCCGGTGGCCCAGGCCGAGGCGCAAGGCACGCGGCCGCTGATTATTTCCAGCGCGAACGGATTGAATGCGCTCACGCTCGGCATGGGACTGCTGAAGCGCGGAACGGACACGCTGGAGGCGGTGGTTTCCACGGTGACCGTGGTCGAAGACGATCCCAACGACAACTCAGTGGGATTCGGCGGGCTGCCCAACGAGGACGGCGAGGTCGAACTCGACGCCAGCGTGATGCACGGCCCCACACGCCGCGCCGGTTCCATTGGTTCCATCCGTCAAATGAAGAATCCGGCCAAGTTGGCCAAGCTCGTCATGGAACGCACTGACCACCTCATGCTGGTGGGCTCGGGTGCGCTGCGCTTTGCCGAAGCGCACGGCTTCGAGCGCATCAATTTGCTTACCGAAGATTCAAGGCGGCGCTGGCTGGCTTGGAAGGAAACCATGAGCGACAGGGACTCTTGGGGGCCCGGGCTCACCGACCCGGAGTGGAAGGACAAGATGACCGGCCTGCTTCCTCGCGAATGGAGCGAGGAACAAAAGGCTGCGGAGCTCGCTTACATGCGCGAACTGATCCTGCACCCGCCTACCGGCACGATCAACTGCCTCGCCGTGAACGAAAAGGGCGACATCTCCGGCACCACGACCACCTCCGGCCTCGCCTGGAAACTTGCCGGACGCGTGGGCGATTCACCGATCA
>CAZIWR010000069.1:0-11696 GCA_964542805.1 uncultured Acidobacteriaceae bacterium | reverse complement strand
CAACATGGGCTGGATCGAAGTGATTGTCGGCCCGATGTTTTCAGGAAAAAGCGAAGAGTTGATCCGCCGGTTGCGACGCGCGGAAATCGCGCGGCAGCGCGTGCAGATTTTCAAGCCGTTCATCGACCAGCGCTACGCGAACACGGAAATCGTGTCCCACTCCGGGCTGGGCATCCGTTCAGATAATGTACGCTCCGCCGCGGAAGTGCTGCAAAAAGTCGAGGCACGGACGGAAGTCATCGGAATTGACGAAGCGCAATTCCTCGGTGAAGAAATTGTGGACGTCTGCACCAAGCTGGCGGATTCCGGCAAGCGCGTGATTGTGGCCGGGCTGGACACGGATTTCATGGGCCGCCCGTTTGAGCCGATGCCGCGGCTGCTCTCCGTGGCCGAGGAAATCACCAAGCTGCTGGCGATTTGCGTGCGATGCGGCAACCCCGCGGTGCACACGCAGCGGTTGATTGCCTCAGAAGATCTCATCGTGGTGGGAGCTGGCGGGATGTACGAGGCGCGCTGCCGGCGCTGCTTTGATCCGCAACTGGCGCACGAAAAACTCGAAGAGGAAAAGCACGCGCCGGGAAAGCTGCGGGCCGTTTAGCAGGACTCCAACTTGATTCTCCAAAATCTACGAGGGGCGGGGCTAAAGCCCGCCCCTACATTTTTTGCAGGCGGGTGCTGATTTCTTCGGATAGCGCGTGGTGTTTTGCGCAGCCGATGATTTCCTGCCCTTTGGCGGCGCTTTCTTTTTCCGCCACCCGCAACGCATCGCGAATCCATGCAATGCGCTCGTGACTGGCGCGCCACTCCGTGAGGTTGTGTTTGTGGCTGCCCAGCGCCGCGACCGCTTCGACGGCTGGCGCGACCTCCGCCCAGTCGTGGCAGAGCATGACGATGTCCGAGCCGGCGCGGATGGCTTCCACGGCTGCCTCGCGGATGCCGTAGCGTTTGCGGATGGCGCCCATGCCCAGGTCGTCCGCGAGCACCGCACCGCCGAAACCCATGCGCTCGCGCAAGGTGTGCTCGATGAGTTTGCGCGAGAGTGAGGCCGGGCGCTTGGGCTCAATTTCCGGCAGCAGAATGTGCGCGGTCATCACGAGCTGTACACCTTCCTGAATGGCCGCGGCGAAGGGCACGAGTTCCATGGTGTCCAGGCGCTGCGCGGTGCCGCGAAAAACGGGCAGGTCGGAGTGCGGGTCGAGCAACGCGTCGCCATGGCCAGGATAGTGCTTAGCACAGGCCATCACGCCGGCATCGCGCAAACCGCGAATAAATGCCGCGCCCAGCGCGCCGACACTCCGCGGGTCCGCGCCAAAGCTGCGGTCTTTGGTCACCGGGCTATCGGCATGGGCGTGCAGGTCGAGCATCGGCGAAAAATTCAAGTTGGCGCCGGCGGCGCGAAGTTCCGTTCCGATGGCATGGGCCATACGCTGGACCAGCTTGGCATCGTTCAGGGCACCCAATTCTGCGGCTGTGGCCCATGAGGTAAACGGCTCGGGCAAAGCAAACGCCCCGCCCGGCTCCGCGTCCATGCCGATCAGCACGGGCCGCGCCGCGGCGGCGCGAATCTCCCGCGTCAGCGCGCACAGTCCTTCGATGCTTTCCCAATTGCGGCGGTAAATCGCCACGCCGGCCAGCCCTTGCGCCAGCAATGCGCGAAGTTCGTCGGGCAGGGAAGTGCCCTCAAATCCGAGCAAGAACCGCTCGGAAGGGTTTGCGCGGGAGCGGGAATCGAGTTGCGCGGTTCGGCTCATCTGCTATGATGCGCGCCGGAATTGTAGCGCAGGTTCCATGCGTCCCGAATTGCGGGACAGACTGACCGGAGCTACAAGAGTTTCAGGGCGGACACCCTTCGGCTGCGCTCAGGGTAAACTGCGGCCCGCTCCAACAAGGCGAACGCAAGTGCGAATTGAATCGCGAGCACCGACGCGCATTGACCTGGCCGGCGGCACGCTGGACATCTGGCCAATCTATCTCTATCACGAAGGCGCGGTGACGGTGAACGTAGCTGTGACACGCTATGCCTCCTGCGTGCTGGAGACGACGCCCGGGCGCCGCATCGAGCTGATTTCCCGCGACACGCGCCGGCGCGAATCGTTTACTTCGCTCGGCGCGCTGGCTCGCGCGCGAGGCTACGATTTGCCGCTGCTCGCGCACCTGGTCCGCTATTTCAAGCCGCGCGGCGGGTTCACGCTCACCACTGACTCGGAAGCACCCGCCGGCGCGGGCATCGGCGGCTCGAGCGCGATGTGCGTGGCCATCTGCGCCGCGCTCGACCGGCTCACCGGCGCGCGCAAGAAGCTGGAGGACTGGATCCACATCAGCCGGGACGCGGAAGCCATCGTGATCCATGTTCCCACCGGAACGCAGGACCACTACCCGCCGGCGTTCGGCGGTGCCAGCGCCATCCATCTGGAAGCCGGCGGCGAGCGCCGCGAAGCCCTGCGCGTTAATCTCAATGAACTCGAACGCCGGCTGGTGCTGTGCTACACGGGCAAGCCGCGGCAGTCCGGCATCAACAACTGGGAAGTGATGAAAGCGCACCTGGACGGAAACCGCCGCGTGTGGCGCAACCTGGAAGAAATCACGCGCGTGGCCGTGGCCATGAAGGCGGCCATCGAGCGCGGGCGCTGGAGCGACGCCGGGCGGCTGCTGCGCGAAGAGTGGTCCTTCCGCCGCCGCAACATCCCCACGATTTCCACGCCAGTGATCGACCGCATAATTGCCACGGCGCGGCGTGCGGGCGCGCTCGGCGGCAAAGTGTGCGGCGCGGGCGGCGGAGGTTGCCTGGCGCTGCTCATCGAGCCCGGAGCGCGCAAACGCGTGGAAGCGGCCGTGGCCGCAGCGGGCGGACAAATCCTGCCGGTACGCATTGATCGCCACGGCGTGCGTGTGAAAGTTTCCAAGTAATCCCTCGCGCCTGTGCATGAAGGGCGGAGCTAAAGCCCACGCATGCAGATGAAAGAAACTCCAATCTCCGCACCTCCGAAACAGCCTAAGCCGCTGGGCCAGCGCATTTTTCTCGGGCCGGATAAGTTGTTGCGTCCCATCTGGCGCGTGGTGCTGTTTATCTTCTTGGCGGGCGTGGCGCTCACGGCCACCACGCAGGGGCCGGATGCGCTGCTGCTCATTTTCCCTGCGTTGCGCTTGGAAACGCTGCACTTTGGAAGCAATTTCCGGTATCTGCTCACGAATAGCGTATTGCTATTGGTAACCGCTTTTTTCATCCGCGTGTTCGACCGGCGGAGTTTTCGCACTTTGGGGCTGTGGTTTTACGCAGGTTGGGGCAGGGAGGCAGCCCTGGGAGTGTGTTGCGGCGGCGCGCTGATCGCCGCCACGGTGGGCGGAATCGTCGCGAGCGGCGGCGCTTACTACCGCGGCCTGGCTGATGATTTCGTTGACTTCGTTTTTAGCGGAAGCGGCACGGCGATTTTTGTATTGCTGGCAGCGGCCGCAGAGGAGATCGCCTTTCGGGGTTATGCATTTCAACGACTGGTGGACTCCATCGGGAAACTCGGCGCAGTGCTCGCAGTTTCCGCGCTATTCGGAGTGGCGCACATTCAGAATCCGTCCAGCACTCCGCTTTCCACCGCGAATACGGCGCTCGCCGGCGTGCTGCTGGCCGTTGCGTATCTCAAGACGCGCGGGCTGTGGCTTCCGCTCGGTCTGCACTGGGCGTGGAATTTTTTTCTCGGGCCGGTCTCCGGCCTTCCCGTCAGCGGATTCACCCGCGTTTTTCAGCCGTATCTGTTGAAGGCCCAGGTCGGCGGACCTGCGTGGCTGACTGGCGCGCAATACGGTCCGGAGGGGAGCATCATCCTGACCGGGGCGTGCATCGCAGCCATTGTGTGGCTGGCGCGAACGAAAAGCGTTTTTGCTTCTCCCGCGATGGCAGAAGTTCTAAGATAGAGGCGGTATGAACTGGCTGGCCTGCGCGCTGAGTGTCTTCCTTCTGGCGATGCCGGACACGCCGCGTGTTGCCCGGTTGCTGCCGCCTTCGGCTGCGCCTGCCCAGTTGCCTCCCGGCGACACGCTGCCCGTTCTACCCGATCTCCTGCAGACGGCGTCTGCGAAAACGGGGAGTGATGCGGCGTCCAAAGCCGGGGAGAAGAAGGGCAAGGCCGTAAATCTCCAGCCGTACTCACGGCTGGAAATCATCCGCTACGTTTCCGGCGAATTTGTGCGCGTGAAGAAAGCGCTGCCCGGCGGCAAGAGCGGATTCCGCATTACACCCGGCAAGCCGATTGATGAAGCCACGTTGCGCCGCACGATCAACAAGGCCGGCTCCGTGGCCAACCCGGGCGATACGGTCCAGATCACGAAAATCGAATTCCGCGGCAGTGAAGTTGTAGTGGACATCAACGGCGGCGGCCGGGGCCGCACGCGCTTCCGCGACCGCATCCAGGTGAGCGCCGGCAGCGGCACCAACCAGGACGTTGCCCTCAACCGCGGGGCCAATCCGGCGGGCTATCAGGGCAACGGATCCACGCTGATCCTCGATTTCGGCAAATCCCTGCCGGATATGTCGCCGGAGGAAGTGAAGGAGTTTCTCTCACCTCTGCTCGATTTTGGGAAGCAGCGCTCGGCTACGGTGAACTGGGTGGAGACGCTGCCGCCGGAAATGCAGCAGGCCATCAAGGACCGCAAGGCCGTGGTGGGCATGGACCGCGAAATGGTGGTCGCCGCGATGGGCCGCCCGGAACGCAAGATCCGTGAGCGCGACCCCGACGGGCTCGAATTGGAGGATTGGATTTACGGCGAGCCGCCGTCGAGAACCATCTTCGTCACCTTCGCCGGAGAGAAAGTCGTTCGCGTGAAAGAATTTCCCCGTTAACTGGCCCGCGTCCCTTCGAGTACCCATGCAAATCACTACTGACGTCGAATCGCTCTTTGATTGACATTTTCTCTGCTGCGTCCTAGCATCGTTTTTCCGCTTACGCCGCGTGGCCCTGTCGAGCGGAACCGCAACTCGCAAATTATTCCGGAGGCTTTTCATGCCGATTAAAGTGGGTATCAACGGGTTTGGGCGCATTGGGCGCAACATCGTGCGTGCCGCGCTCGGCAACAAGAACGTGCAGTTCGTCGCGGTAAACGACATCACCGACGCAAAAACGCTGGCGCACCTACTGAAATACGACTCCATTCTCGGCAATTTGCATAACAAGGTGACGCACACCGAGGATTCCATCTCCGTGGACGGCAACACTTTCAAAGTCTTCAAGGTGAAGGACCCCGCGGAAATCGACTGGGCGTCGGTGGGCGCGGAAATCGTGGTGGAGTCCACCGGCCTGTTTACCAAGGGCTCCGACGCCAAGAAACACCTGCGCGGCCCGGTGAAGAAAGTGATCATCTCTGCGCCGGCCACCGATCCCGACCACACGCTGGTGCTCGGCGTGAACGACAAGACCTACGACCCGGCGAAGCACCACATCGTGTCGAATGCGTCCTGCACGACGAACTGCCTGGCGCCGGTCGCCAAGGTGCTCAACGAAACCTTCGGCATCGTCCACGGCACGATGACCACCATCCACTCCTACACCAACGACCAGAAACTGCTTGACCTGCCACACAAAGATTTGCGTCGCGCGCGCGCCGCCGCGCTTTCCATGATTCCCAGCTCGACCGGCGCGGCGAAGGCGCTGCACCTCGTGCTGCCGGAACTGAAAGGCAAGCTCGACGGCTACGCGATGCGCGTGCCGACGCCCAACGTCAGCGTGGTGGACTTGACCGTCACCGTGGGCCGGGCCACCACCGTCGAAGAAGTGAATGCGGCGATGAAACGCGCCGCCGAAGGCCCGCTGAAGGGCATCCTCG
Source organism: uncultured Acidobacteriaceae bacterium (assembly GCA_964542805.1). Classification (GTDB taxonomy): domain Bacteria; phylum Acidobacteriota; class Terriglobia; order Acidiferrales; family UBA7541; genus JACQDE01. Next base: position 5,885 of record CAZIWR010000069.1, on the reverse strand, counting down.
AGTACACCGAGGAGGAGTTGGTTTCCGCTGACTTCCGTGGCAACCGGCATTCGGCCATCGTGGACGCGGGGTACACGAAAGTGGTCGCTGGCGTCTGCGTAAAAGTGCTGGCGTGGTACGACAATGAGTGGGGCTACTCTTGCCGCTGCGTGGATTTGATTCAGTTCATGGCGGGAAAGCTGTAAGAAACGAAAATCGAAAAGCGAAACTCGAAACACGCCCGCATGGTTTGGTTTCTTGGAGTTTCCAGTTTCGCGTTTCGGATTCCTGATGACCAAACTCTCCATCCGCGATCTGGAGCTTGCCGGCAAACGCGTGTTCATGCGTGTGGATTTTAACGTGCCGCTCGACGGCGACAAAGTCACCGACGACACGCGTATCCGCGAAACGCTGCCCAGCATCGAACTGGCCCGCTCCAAGGGCGCGCGGCTGATCCTCGCTTCGCATCTCGGGCGTCCCAAAGGCAAGCCCGACCCCAAATATTCTCTACGCCCAGCCTCGGTGCGGTTGAGCGAGCTTATCCATTATCCCGTGGGGTTTGTGACGGACTGCGTGGGCAAAGAGGCCATCGCGATGAGCAAGGCGCTCGGCGAAGAGGGAGTGCTCCTGCTCGAAAACGTTCGCTACTACGCGGAGGAAGAAAAAAACGACGAAAATTTTTCGAAACAGCTTGCCGCATTATGCGACGGCATATTCGTGTGTGACGCCTTCGGGTCGGCGCACCGTGCGCACGCCAGCGTGGTGGGCATCACGAAATTCGTCCAGCAATCCGCTGCCGGCCTGCTGATGGAAAAAGAGCTAGCCTATCTCGGCAAAGCGATTTCGAATCCCGAGCGGCCATTCGTGGCCGTGCTGGGCGGCGCGAAAGTGTCCGACAAAATTGAAGTCATCGAAAACCTGATGAAGATTGCCGATGCCATGCTCATCGGCGGCGCGATGGCCTACACGTTTCTGAAAGCGCTGGGCGAACCGGTGGGAAAGTCGCTGGTCGAAGACGACAAGCTCGAACTTGCGCGCACGCTGCGCAGCGTAGCGCAGAAGCGCGGCTTTCCGTTGCTGCTGCCGGTGGACCACGTCGTAGGCGAAGAGTTCAAGGCGGACACGAAAACGCAGACCGTGCCTGTTGGCTCCATGCCGGAGGGCTGGATGGGGCTGGACATTGGCCCCAAGACCGTGGCCACGTTTCGCCAGAAAATTGCCGGCGCGAAAACGATTGTGTGGAACGGGCCGATGGGCGTGTTTGAGATGGCGCCGTTTGCGGCCGGGACGCAGGAAATTGCGCGGGCCATCGCCGAGGCCACCACGTCCGGCGCGACGTCAATCATCGGTGGCGGCGATTGCGTGGCCGCAGCCCACCAGGCGGGCGTGGCGGAAAAAATTTCGCACATCTCCACCGGCGGCGGGGCGTCGCTGGAATTTCTTGGGGGGCGAAAGCTGCCGGGAGTGGAAGCGCTGACGGATCGGTAATGCGATTTCGTTCCTTGAAGGGGCTTGCAGGTTCCGCGATCGAGGAGGCGTCATGCGATTCTGGATCAGCCGCGCTCTTGTGTTGTTGTTCTTGGCAATCTTCCTGATTGCAGTGCGGGGATGGGGACAACAGGAAGCGAACACGCATTCGGTAAATTGCGATTCCGGAGGGACAATTTCCGGTGCGTTGGGAAGGCTGCGCCCTGGCGACACGATGATCGTTTCCGGTAACTGCTCTGAAAACGTTCTGATACCGGCCGAAGTGCAGAGAATTGTGTTGGATGGTCAGGCAAAAACCACCCTTCACGGCCCAGATTCAAGCCGGGCACCTATCACCATCGTGGGCCGCGGAATCACCGTGCGCGGCTTTCGCATCACGGGCGGACGCAACGGGATCAACGTGCTCCGCGGCGGAACCGCGCTGATTGACGGGAACACTATCCAGAACACCGGCGCTGGAAGAGGGCCGGGCTCGGGAGACGGGATTAACATCGCCCAGCACAGTTACGCGCAGGTGATTAACACAACCATCCAGAATAACCCGGGCTATGGGGTTGCCGTCCACGAAAGCTCCTCGGCTCGCATCGGCTTCACCGATGTGGATAATCCCACTGCTCGCCAAAACATTGTTCGAGGCAACGGTAAGGACGGGGTGTTTGTCTTCGACGCTTCAAACGCGCTGATCGTGGGAAACACCATCAGCGAGAATGGCGGCAACGGAGTTCACATCGCGCAGGTTGCCCATGCCGTTGTCGCCGGCAATGAAATCAACGGCAACCGCGGCAGCGGAATCGTTGTCCGCCAAAATTCCGGGGCCACCATCCTCAACCCAGGAAGCAGTGCGATGGGCGGCCCAAACCAAACTTCACAAACCGCAAAGAACGCTGAATTCGGTATCCAGTGCTCGACTGGTGGATATGCGGAAGGGTCGTTGGGGACCTTGAGCGGCCGCAAGGGGGCCGTGCAATTCGAGAAGAGCTGCGTAAACCGTCTGACAAAGTGAGGAATCTTGCGTCGTCCCGTGATTGCCGGCAACTGGAAAATGTTCAAGACGCAGGCGGAGGCGCGAGCGTTCGTGATCGCGCTGAAGCCGCTGGTGGCCAACGCGGGCCACTGCGACATCGTCATCGGCGCGCCGTTTACGGCGCTGGCCGCCGCGGTGGACGCCGCGCGCGGCTCCACCATCGGCATCGCCGCGCAGAATATGCATTGGGAAAAGGAAGGCGCGTTCACCGGAGAGATTTCGACGAAGATGCTGGTCGACGCGGGCTGCGGGTATGTCCTCATCGGGCATTCCGAGCGGCGGCAATTTTTTGGCGAGACCAACTACATGGTCAACCAGAAAATCAAGGCCGCACTGGACGCCGGTCTGACGCCGATTGTGTGCGTGGGCGAGCTGAACTCTGAACGGCAAGCGAGGCTGACCGAACGAGTGCTCAGCCAGCAGTTCCGGGAAGGCTGCGCTTCGTTGACCGCGGAACAATTCTCTCGTATCATTCTTGCGTACGAACCAGTGTGGGCCATCGGCACCGGCAACACGGCGACTCCAGAAATGGCAGGGGAAGCGCACCGGATGCTGCGCGGACTGGCCGTGGCGATGTTTTCGATGGAGCGCGCCGCCGCGCTGCGCATCCTCTACGGAGGCAGCGTCAAGCCCGACAACATCAAGGGGTTGATGGCGCAGGTGGAGATCGACGGCGCGCTAGTGGGTGGCGCCAGCCTGGATGCCGGGTCGTTCGCGTCCATCGTAAATTTTTAGACGGAGTCTGCAATGCCTTCTGAAGTGAAATGGTTCTTGTCGTTCCTAGTGGGTGGCGGGCTAATCGCGCTCGGCTGGAAAGTTCCCGCCGTGCTCATCACGGTGCACGTGCTGCTGTGCTTCCTGCTGATCGTCGTGGTGCTGCTGCAAAGCGGCAAGGCCGCGGACCTGGCCGGCGCGTTCGGCGGCTCCGGCAGCCAGACGGCGTTCGGCCCGCGCGGCGCGGCAACGTTTCTTTCCAAGGCCACCACGTGGTGCGCCGTGATGTTCATGGTGACGACGATGTCGCTGGTGCTGCGCGAGTCCAGCGGCCTGGCCGGAACCGGCGGCTCGTCCGTACTCGAAAAAACTTCGCAACCTGCCAAGCAGGCGCCCGCTCCGTTCGGCGCGCCGGTGACGCCGGTGCAGGGAACGCCGACGACTCCCGCTCCCGGGACGCAGCCGGCACCGACGCAGCCGCAACCGCCGCCGGCCAAGCAGACGCCGCCGCCGAAGCAATAAAGGGAGCAGAAAAGCAAATGGACTGAAGAGGCGGGCATTGCGCCCGCCTTTTTTTAGGATACCGGAGCCGCGCTTGCCGAATCCGGCAAGCGCGGCTACAATCGCTTTCAGCCCTCGCAAGTGCGGAAGTGGCGGAACTGGCAGACGCACCATCTTGAGGGGGTGGCGCCGCAAGGCGTGTGGGTTCGAATCCCACCTTCCGCACCAATCACATCTTTTTTGCGCTCCCCCGGAATTTCCTGTTATGTTTTGCAGTGTGGCGGCGCTGTATTCGCGACTGTCTTCTCCACAATTCCGCGCCGGCCCTTTCGAAAAAATTGGAATTGTTCTAGAATGATTCTTGCAATTGGCAGTGCGCGGTGTATTCTACGCGGCTTGGTCGTGCAGATCCTTTATTCCATTTTATCGTGAGCGCATTCCAGAAGCAGAACAGCGCGAACGAGCAGCCCGTAGCGCGAGGGCCCTTCGCCCGTTCCGAGGATTCGGAACGGACTCAGGGCAAGCCGAAGTATGGGGAGCGGAGGCGATGGTTTTGAAAAAAGGGAACTCTGGTTCCACAGCGACAGCAGCGATCCTGGCCCTTCTGATTGTGATTCTCACCGTCCTCACTGTTTATATTTTCGTCGCCAAAACTTGGTGGTTCCCGCCGGCGATCAACGAGGTCGGCAAGCAAATTGACCAGCAGTTCATGCGCACGCTGGTGATTACCGGCATTGTCTTCGTGCTGGCGCAGTTGGGGCTGGCCTGGGCGGTGTTCCGATACCGCGCGCGCGGACAGCGCGCCACCTACTCGCACGGCAACAACGTGATGGAAGTGGTCTGGACGCTGGCCACCGCGGTGATGTTCATCGGCCTGGGCATCTATTCGCAGCGCACCTGGGCGGACGTACGCATCAAGGCCGCTCCGCCAGAGGCCATGCGCATCGAGGTGATCGGCCAGCAGTTCAAGTGGTCCTTCCGCCTGCCCGGGCCGGACGGAAAATTCGGCAAGTACAAGTTTGAAGCCCACCCGGAGCAGGAGTTCACGCGCGATCCGTGGGTGGTGGACGCGGATGATCCCGACGGCAAGGACGACGTCATCCTGGGCCCCGGCTCAGTGATTGCCGTGCGGGTCAATGAACCGGTGGAGCTGCTGATCCGCGCGAAGGACGTCACCCACAGCTTCTTTGTCCGCGAACTGCGCCTCAAGCAGGACGCCGTGCCGGGCATGACCGTACCGCTCCAGTTCACTGCCACCGTTCCCGGCGAGTACCAGGTGGTTTGCGCCGAGCTTTGCGGCATGGGTCACCACCTGATGAACACCTTTCTCAAGGTGCTCTCACGGGAAGACTACGCCGCGTGGCTCAAGGACATGAGCCAGTGATTTCCTTCCCTTCTCGAGGAGAGAATCGATGACGACACACGCTGGCGCCGTTCATGTGCATGACGCGCCAAAGGGTTTTATCCGCAAATACATTTTTAGTCTGGATCACAAGGTCATCGGCACGCAGTACATTTGTCTCGCCCTGTTTTCCGCCTTTGTGGGAATGTTCCTCTCGCTGCTGATGCGCCTGCGGCTGGCCGACCCGACGATGAAGCTGCCGTTTTTTCCCGATGGCATTCTGCCGGAGCAGTACCTGGCGCTGATGACCATGCACGGCACGATCATGGTGTTCATGGTGCTCACCACCGCGCCGCAGTCCGGCTTCGGGAATTATTTTCTGCCCATCCAGATTGGCGCCGCGGACATGGCCTTCCCGGTCTTGAACATGCTTTCCTTCTGGACCACGTTCCTCTCCCTGGTGGTGCTGATGGCCGCGTTTTTCGTCACCGGCGGAGCACCGCTCGGCGGCTGGACGGTGTACACGCCGCTCAGCGCCGTCGGTGAAATCGCCGGGCCCGGTCAGGGCCTAGGAATGACCTTGTGGGTAATTGCCATCGCGATTTTCTCCGGCGCTTCGCTAATGGGTGCGATTAACTTCATTGCCACCACGCTGGACTTGCGCACGCGCGGCCTTTCGCTGATGCGCATGCCGCTCACGGTGTGGTCCTGGTTCATCACTGCGGCCATTTCGCTGTTGGCTTTCGGCGTGCTCCTTGCTGCGGGCATCCTTCTGCTGCTGGACCGCACGGCGGGCACCAGCTTTTTCATTCCCGGCAACCTCGTGCTGACCGAAAA
>CAZIWR010000068.1:0-11874 GCA_964542805.1 uncultured Acidobacteriaceae bacterium | reverse complement strand
TCATCCGTTAGACCATCGCCGACATTTTTTCGGCCGCTTCCAACACTTCCTCGATGGTGCCTTTCATGTAGAACGCCTGCTCCGGAATCTCGTCGTGCTTTCCTTCGACAATTTCCTTGAAGCCCTTGATGGTGTCCTCCACCTTCACGTACCGGCCCTTGAATCCGGTGAACTGTTCCGCCACGAAGAACGGCTGAGAAAGGAACTTCTGGATTTTCCGTGCCCGCGACACGATGAGCTTGTCTTCGTCGGAAAGCTCCTCGATGCCGAGAATCGCGATGATGTCCTGCAGGTCCCTGTAACGCTGCAGCACGGACTTTACCGCGCGTGCCACGCTGTAATGTTCCTGGCCCACAATGCGCGGGTCCAGAATGCGCGAGTAGCTGGCCAGCGGATCCACGGAAGGATAAATGCCAAGCGCAACGAGGTCGCGGCTCAAGTTGGTTGTCGCATCCAGGTGACTAAACGTCGCCGCCGGCGCTGGGTCTGTATAGTCGTCCGCGGGCACGTAAATCGCCTGCACGGACGTGATCGATCCGCGCTTGGTGGATGTAATCCGTTCCTGTAGTTCGCCGATCTCCGTGTTCAGGTTCGGCTGGTAGCCCACCGCCGAAGGCATGCGGCCCAGCAGCGCCGAGACTTCCGAGCCCGCTTGCACGAACCGGAAAATGTTGTCGATGAAGAGCAGCACATCCAGACCTTCTTCGTCGCGGAAGTATTCCGCCACGGTCAGGCCGGTCAATCCCACGCGAAGGCGCGCACCGGGTGGCTCCGTCATCTGCCCGTAGATTAGCGCCGCGCGGGATTTTTCTGGATTCTTCAAATCAATGACGCCCGATTCCTGGAACTCCAGCCACAGGTCGTTGCCTTCGCGCGTTCTTTCACCCACGCCCGCGAACACGGAAACGCCGCCATGCTTCATCGCGACGTTGTTGATGAGCTCCATGATGACCACAGTCTTGCCCACGCCCGCGCCGCCGAAGAGGCCGATCTTTCCGCCCTTCAGGTATGGCTCAATTAGGTCCAGAACCTTGATGCCGGTCTCGAACATTTCCAGCGTTGTGGACTGGTCTTCGAGCGACGGCGCCTGGCGGTGGATCGGGTACCGCTTCTCGCATTTCACTGGACCCAGTTTGTCCACCGGCTCGCCCAGCACGTTCATCACGCGCCCCAAAGTCCCGCGGCCCACCGGAACGGTGATCGGCCCGCCCAAGTCGATCGCTTTCATCCCGCGTACGACGCCTTCCGTCGGCTTCATGGAGACGCAACGCACGCGACCCTCACCCAGGTGCTGCTGTACTTCGGTGACGATGTCCAATGGCTCCGGCGATTTGAAGCCCTCGCTGGTAATCCGCACTGCGCTGTAAATCGGCGGCAGGCTGCCTACTTCGAATTGCACGTCTACCACCGGCCCAATCACCTGCACGACGTGTCCGGTGTTGATTTTTTCCTGGGCCATGGCCCTCTCCTTGCTGCTCGTGACGTTAAGTTTCTTGGGCGCAAATCTCACGCCGTCGATGCCGCTCCACTTACGATCTCAATAATCTCTCGGGTAATGGATGCCTGCCGCACCTTATTCATGTGCAGCGTGATGCTCTCAATCAGTTCAGCCGCGTTGTTTGTCGCCGCATCCATCGCCGTCATGCGCGCCGCATGCTCCGCTGCCGCGGACTCCAGCAAGACGCGGAACACCTGCGCTTCTACGTGCCGCGGCAATAATAGGTTTAGGATCTCCGCCTCCGGCTGCTCGTAGATGTAGTCCACGAGGGTCGATGTCCCGGAGTTCTTCAACTCGGACTGCTCGATGGGCAGCAGCTTCTCCAAGACAAGGTGTTGCGCCAGCACACTCTTGAACTCGTTGTAAATCGCGTAGACTGCGTCCGTCTCTCCCGCGCTGTACGCGGCAATCACTTTCCCGCTGATTTCTTTGGCTTTCGAGAACTCCACCCGGGTGGAGAAATTCAGGTACTCCGCCACCAGATTGAATTTTCGCTTGCGGAGTGCGTCCCGGCCTTTTTTCCCAGCCGCAATCACCGCAAGCGTCTGCCCGGCGTGAGTCCTGCTGAATTCGAGCCCCTTGCGGATGACGTTCGTATTGAATGCCCCGCAAAGCCCTTTGTCCCCGCTCACCATCAACACCAGGATGCGTTCCTCCGGCCGGCGTGCCAGCAGCGGATGTTGCGGGTTTTCAATGCGTGAGATCGCTGATTGCAGCACCTGCCGGATTTCCCGCGCGTAGGGCCGCGCCGCGAACACGGATTCCTGCGCGCGCCGCAGCTTGGCCGCCGCGACAAACTTCATCGCCCGCGTGATTTGCTGTGTGTTCTTCACGCTGCGTATGCGTCGCCGGAAATCAATTAGGGTTGCCATCGATGGTCAGTTCAACTGGCGGCGAATCGCTCCTTGAATTCGTCCAGCGCCCGCGTAATCTGCCCGCGGATGCCGTCATCAATCTGTTTCTTTTCGCGGAGCTCCTTCATCAGGTTGCCGTGGTTCGTGTCCACAAAGCTGAACAGTTCCTCCTCGTATCGCCGGCACTCGGAGACTGGCACGGGGTCCAAGTAGCCGTTCGTGCCCGCGAAGATGATCAGTACCTGCTTTTCCACCGCCAGCGGAACGAACTGGTCCTGCTTCATCACTTCCGTCAGCCGTTCGCCACGCGCCAGTTGCGCCTGCGTTGCTTTGTCGAGCTCCGAGCCAAACTGCGCGAATGCCGCAAGGGCCCTGTACTGTGCAAGCTCCAGCCGCAGCGGTCCGGCCACCTGTCGCATCGCCTTGATTTGCGCGTTGCCTCCCACGCGGCTTACAGAAATGCCCACGTTCATGCCCGGGCGAATGCCCGCGTTAAATAGGTCGGACTCCAGGTAAATTTGTCCGTCGGTAATCGAGATCACGTTGGTCGGAATGTAGGCGGAAACGTCGCCCGCCTGCGTCTCGATTACCGGCAGCGCGGTCAGCGACCCGCCGCCGTTCGCATCGTTTAGTTTTGCCGCGCGCTCCAGCAACCGGGAATGGAGGAAGAACACGTCGCCCGGAAACGCCTCACGTCCTGGCGGCCGCCGCAGCAGAAGCGAAATCTCGCGGTAGGATTGTGCGTGCTTGGAGAGGTCGTCGTAAAAGCAGACGGCGTGGCGCTTCGTATCGCGGAAGTACTCACCCATGGCGCACGCGGCATACGGAGCGATGTATTGCATTGACGCCGACTCGCTGGCCGAGGCCGCTACGACGATCGTGTAGTCCATCGCTCCGGCATCCGTAAGGGTTTTGATCACCTGCGCGATCGTTGAGCGCTTTTGCCCGATGGCACAGTAAATACAGATCATGTCCTGGCCCTTCTGGTTGATGATCGTGTCCAGGATGATGGCCGTTTTGCCAGTTTGCCGGTCGCCGATGATCAGCTCACGCTGTCCGCGTCCGATGGGGATCATCGAATCGATGGCTTTTAAGCCCGTCTGTAGAGGTTCACGCACCGGTTGGCGTTCCACCACTCCCGGCGCCAAGCGTTCAAGCGGATTGCGCTGCTCCGTGACGATCGGTCCTCTGTCGTCCAGCGGCTGTCCCATGGGGTTCAACACGCGGCCAATCAGCGCCTCGCCTACCGGCACAGACATGATCGTATTTGTCCGCTTGACCACGTCGCCTTCTTCAATCTCCGAGTATTCGCCCAGCAGGACCGCTCCCACCTGGTCTTCTTCGAGGTTCAGAGCGATCCCCAGCACATTGTGCGGAAAGCTCAGCATCTCCCCGGCCATCACTTTTTCCAGGCCATGGATGCGCGCGATGCCGTCGCCCACCGAGATGACCGAGCCCACCTCGTCTACCGTGACCGATTGCTCGTAGTTCTCGATCTGCTCGCGGATGATTTTTGTAATTTCGTCTGCTTTGATTGTTGCCATCCCTGCTCCTATCCCGCCGCCAGCCGGCTGCGCATCCGGTTCAGTTGTTCCCGCACCGACCCGTCATACACCGTCGAGCCAATGCGCACCTGCGCCCCGGCAATGAGTTCCGGGTCTAAAGAATAGCTCGCTTCCACGCGCTTGCCGGTTAGCCGCTCGAGCGTCCGTACCAGCTCCGTGCGTTCTTCGCCGCTCAAATCGCGCGCCGAGGTCACTTCCGCTTTGGCCACGCCCAGCCGCGCACGCAGTTCCGCTTCAAACGCCTCGCTGATCTCGCTCAGCAGCATCGCCCGCCGGTTGTCCACAAGAACCAGAAGTAGATTTCGCAGCGTCTTGCTTCCCTTTAGTCGCTCGATCAACTTTTCCACCACGGCCTGCTTTTGCGACCGCGCCACGGACGGGTTTGCCAGAAAATTTCGAAGATCCGTGGATTCGCTCACCATTTGCGCGAAGGCAGCAAGCTCCGCTTTCACGGCTTCCGCGGTGCCGCGTTCAATCACTACGTCCGCCAGAGCTCTGGCGTAACGATGCGCGATGGCTTTCAATTCGCGCTCCTCCCCAGGTCGCTCACAAACGCGCGGAAGAGCGCTGCTTCCGTAGCCGGCGTCATCTTCCCGCGCAATACCGCTTCGGCGCGTTCGACGGCCAGTTGCGCCGCCACCGCCCTCAGTTCCATCCGCGCGGCACGCTCCGCAGCCTGGATTTCCATCGCGGCAGCGCGCTCAATTTTGGCGGCTTCCTCCCGCGCCGCAGTGCGGATGCGTTCAGCCTCCGCCGCAGCGTCGCGCTGCGCGCTCACGCGCATTTCCGCCACTTCCTGCTCCAGCCGCGAAGTCTTTGCTTCCGCCTCATGCAACAGCCGCTCGGCTTCTAGCTTGGACCGCGCAGCATCCGAGATGGAGGCAGCGATTACTTCTGCTCGCGCGCGAAATGCCTTCGGCAGCTTCTTGGCAAACAGATACCAGGCTCCGTAGGCGACGATCAAAAAATTGATCACGCGGAACGCGAGCCCCGTAGTCGAATAGACGGGGTCCCCGCCGCCCGCTTCGCTAGCCATGACAGGCGTCACCGTCAGACACACCAGCAGTGCAATCATGAATATCGTGGGGATGAGCCGCCGGAATCTCATTGCACGCCCCTTGCCGCCGGCGATGCAGGGGGACGCCGCTCTAAGATTGCCCGAACGATTTCCGCGCCGAGCTCCAGGCTTTCTTTCTCGAGTTGCGCGCGTGCCGTCGCAAAATCTTTAGCGATGATTTCTTTGGCGGCGCGGATTCCTTCGTTGGCACGGTCACGCGATGCGCGCACCAAAGTCGCCCGCTCTTCCAATACCCCGCGGCGCGCAGCTTCCTGCTCCGCATACACTTCCGCGCGCGCCTTTTTCTGCGCTTCCTGGTAGGCGCGGACCTTTTCCTGGGCTGCTGCCTGGCTGGCGTCCGATTCTCGCCGCGCACCCTCAATTTGTGCGCTCCGCTCCGCCATGACCTTCGTCAGCGGCTGGAACAGATTCGCCTTTAGAAACCAGTAGAAAAGGAAAACGAGAATGAGCGTGGGCACGGACTGAAGGAAAAACTCGCCGAGTTGATTTAGAAGTTCCACTGTTCGGTTATGGGATCTGCTTCGCCGTCAGCCGGAAGGCCGAATCCGTCGCGGCAGCGCTCGTCGGACGCACTGTCCGCTTCGCCGCGCACAATACAAAGCTAAGATTTATAGCAAACGCGCGCGATTCCGTCAACGACTCTTGCTGGCATTCCGCGCGCTTGTTAGAATGATTCGCTCGTCGGCCCGCTGCGGCGGGCCTTCGGCGTGGCAGTCCGTGGCATTTGGCCGCCCGCGCCGGCCCTTTCCAGCCGAGACGCCCCCCGCATCGCGCGGGAAATCAGTAGATGCGCCCGTAGATGAAGGAGTACCGATGCCCCCCTTTCCTGGTGTGGACTTTATTGAATTTGATTCCCTGCTTAACGACGAAGAAAAGCTTGCCCGGCAGACCGCCCGCCAATTCGTGGACGACGAAGTTCTCCCCATCATTGAAAAGCACAACCGCGAAGCCACCATGCCGGTGCAGCTGATTCCTCTCATGGCCGACCTCGGCTTCTTCGGCGCCAACCTGAAAGGTTACGGCTGTGCGGAAATGTCCAACGTCGCCTATGGTCTCGTCATGCAAGAGCTCGAGCGTGGCGATTCCGGCTTGCGCAGTTTCGTTTCCGTGCAGAGCGCGCTCGTCATGTACCCGATCTTCACCTTTGGCAGTGACGCCCAGAAAGACAAGTGGCTCCCGTTGTTGCAGGCGGGCAAAGCGATCGGCTGTTTCGGCCTCACGGAGCCGCAGTTCGGTTCCAACCCCGGCGGCATGACTACGCGCGCCGTCAAGAAGGGCGACCGCTACATCCTCAACGGCGAAAAACTCTGGATCACCAATGGCACGATCGCCGACGTATCCGTCGTTTGGGCAAAAACAGAAGAGAACGACAGAGTCCGCGGGTTTCTGATTGAAAAAGGTACACCCGGCTTCAAGGCTTACGACATTCACGGTAAATGGTCGCTCCGTGCTTCGGTTACGTCTGGTCTTTCCATGACCGACTGCGAAATTCCCGCCGCGAATCTCCTTCCCGAATCCGGCGGCCTCAAGTCGCCGCTGATGTGCCTCAACCAGGCGCGTTACGGCATCGGCTGGGGCGGCCTCGGCGCGGCCATGGCCTGCTATCACACCGCGCTGCAGTACGCCAAGACGCGCACGCAATTCAATAACAAGCCCATTGCCTCTCACCAATTAGTGCAGGAAAAACTCGCCTGGATGATTACCGAAATCACCAAGGGCCAGCTCCTCGCCATGCAGGTCGGCCGCTTGAAAGATGCTGGCCGCGCCGAGCACTATCACATCTCCATGCTCAAAATGAACAACGTCTGGGTCGCTCTGGAAACCGCTCGCAAGGCTCGCGATATCCTCGGGGCTAACGGCATCGTGGACGACTACTGCATCATGCGCCACATGAACAATCTCGAGTCGGTGTCCACCTACGAGGGCACGCACGACATCCACAAGCTCGTCATCGGAGAGCGCATCACGGGCATCCCCGCGTACGCGTAAAACAGGCTTCAGCCTGTCAACTTTGAATTTGTTCTCGTCGTCAGGGCGTATGGCAATCCGCTAGTTGTTGTGGTTGAATCGGCCGGATCAGGAGCGACCATGGAAACCCAACTGAGCCTCGAATTCCTGCGGGTCGTCGAACAGGCGGCCGTCGCCGCCGCGCGCACCATGGGCCAAGGCGACCGGCATAAGGCCGACGACGTCGCCGTCGAGGCCATGCGCCAGGTCATGGATTCCGTCCCCATGGACGGCACCATTGTGATCGGTGAAGGCGAGCGCGACGAAGCCCCCATGCTTTACATCGGCGAAAAGGTTGGCGCCGCTCGCCTGGGCAAAGGCGGCAACTTTCCCGCAGTGGATATCGCCGTGGACCCTCTGGAAGGCACTAACCTCTGCGCCACCGGCGCACCCAACGCGATCGCCGTCCTCGCGGCCAGCGAAAAAGGCGGCCTCCTCCACGCTCCCGATCTCTACATGGAAAAAATGATTGTCGGGCCTTCCTGCAGGGGTGCCGTGGATCTCGACGCGCCCGTGATTGACAATCTCCGCGCCATTGCCAAGCGCCTCGACCGCGATGTCGAAGATCTCGTCGTCATCGTCCTCGATCGCCCGCGCCACGAAAAGCTTATGGATGACATTCGCGCAGCCGGCGCCCGCATCCGCTTGATTGGCGATGGCGACCTTTCTGCCGGCATCTCCGCTGCTGTAGTCGGAACAGGCGTTCACGCCGTTATGGGCACGGGCGGTGCACCGGAAGGCGTTCTCGCTGCTGCGGCGCTTCGCTGTCTCAATGGGCAGATTCTCGCCCGCCTCGTTGTCAGCAAACCCGAACATGCCGAACGCCTTTCCAAGATGGGCATCAAGGATCACAAGCGCATCTATGACACTGACGACCTGGCCCCCGGCAAAAAGATTATTTTTGCCTGTACTGGTGTGACCGATGGAAACCTGCTCCGCGGCGTCCGCTTCTTCGGCGAAGGCATTCGCACGCACTCGCTGATCATGACTCTCGACCAGCGCCAGGTTCGCTTTATTGACACCGTGCACCTGGAAAAGCGCCCTGACGTGAAAGTCCGCTTCTTCTAGATAGGACAGGAAACAACTCAACTCTCCAATGCGTATCATGATGCAGAAGAGTTCTGGGGGTAAGCATGTCCACACCGCCGAATCCACTGCCTCAGAAAAGCAGCAGCAACATTTGGGCTTGGGTGTTTGGCCTGGTCATGGTGGGTGCGCTGATTCTCGGAGGCGCCGCCTGGTTTGTCACCAGCTACCTCGTGCAGGGCATTCAGGTCAATCGGACGGATTCGTCCGTGGTAATGGATACACCTGTGGGCACGCTCAAGGCTGCGAAAGATGAAAAAGCGGACCCTGGTTTGCCCATCTATCCCGGCGCAAAGCTGGCCCAGGCCGGAGGCACCGTTGAGCTAAGCGTTCCTGGGGAAGATTCCGTCGCCTTGACGGCCGTGCATTACCGCACGATTGATCCCGTTGAAAAGGTGGACGCCTGGTATCGCGAGCAGCTCAGTTCCGACTTCAAGCGTGAAGGTCCCGGCGTAATGAATCGCAAAAAGGAAATTAGCGGTGTGGTCGTGAAGTCGGACGACATTGCCTTCATTTCGGAAAAGGACGATGTCGTCCTCGTCGTCGCTTTGCAGAAGCGCTTTAACGGAGTGGAGATTGCTCTTCTTCGCGCCGGCAAACAGGAAGCACAGTAGCCCCTGCTCCTCAGAACAGATTTCCTGGCACTCACCCGAGCGCCGTGTGCGAATCGAAGTGAATGCGAGCTGTTCCTCGCGCCCTTGGCGCCAGTTTAGTTTGAGCGCAAGAACCGGATAGAAGTACACTTCTCCTTCCCCTAATCTGGGTGCATGCAAAACATGACGCTTGCTTCACAAAGACACAGCAATCCGCAGCATAATCGCCCGAGTTCGGCGCGCTGCTGGCGTGCCGTCCTGGCCCACGACCCACGATGGGATAGCGCTTTTGTTTATGCGGTCCGTTCCACGGGGATTTACTGCCGCCCCTCGTGTCCTTCGCGCCGTCCACACCGCCGCCTGACTGTTTTTTTCGCGGGTCCCGACGCCGCCGAGCGCGCTGGCTTCCGCGCCTGTCGCCGCTGCCATCCTCGCGGCCATGCTGCCGATCCTCTCGCCCCGCGCATTGCGCAGCTCTGCCGTTTCATCGAAGCCAGTCTCGACGAGAAGATTACGCTTCCCGATCTCAGCGCCCGAGCCGGTCTCAGCCCTTTTCGTTTGCTCCGCGCTTTTCAGCGCATCACGGGCATCACCCCGCGCCAGTATGCCGCTGCGTGCCGTCTGCGGGCCGTCAAGTCCGGACTGAAAAAAGAATCCAATGTCACCTTCGCCCTTTACGACGCCGGTTACAGTTCGAGCAGCCGCCTTTACGAACACGCTCCCGCATTGCTCGGCATGACTCCTGCGACCTACCAGCGTGGCGGCGCCGGCGAGAGCATCCAATACGCAACCATCGCTGCTCCGTTGGGACGCTTGCTCGTTGCTGCTACGGCGCGCGGCATTTGCATGGTGAGTCTCGGCGATTCCGTTCCGCGCCTCGAAGCCGCACTTAAAAACGAATACCCGCTCGCAGAGATTCGCCGTAACTCGAATGGCCTTCAATCCTGGCTGCGCTCGGTGCTTTCCCGCGTCGAAGGCAAAGCCCCCAGCGGCCACCTGCCTCTGGACGTACAGGCCACCGCGTTTCAACGCCGCGTCTGGCAGGAGCTTCTTTCCATTCCCCGTGGTGCTGTGCGCTCGTATTCCGAAGTTGCCCGCGCAGTCGGCCGGCCCCGCGCGGTTCGTGCCGTCGCCCGTGCTTGCGCGACCAACCCTGTCGCTGTTGTAATCCCCTGCCATCGCGTTGTCCGCGCCGACGGCGACCTGGGGGGCTATCGTTGGGGTCTGGAGCGGAAGGAAGCCCTCCTTTGCGCTGAGAAGGCCTCCAAGCACACCTAGGAGAGGATTAACGCCCTATAGCGTGAATTTGTGTTGTTTGTTCGGTCCTATTACTTTCCCACCGAACCATAGTCCAATATGTACTTCATGCAGAGAACATTCGTCTTGACATGTTAAATATTACAGACTATAATTCTTCCATGCGAGCACTTGACAGAATAATCGACGAAACTGACCGTCAAATCTTGGGAATTCTCCAGGCCGCAGCGCGCACCTCCAACGCGGAGATTGCACGTCAGGTAGGCATGGCACCGTCTGCCGTGCTTGAGCGCATTCGCAAGCTCGAGGAAAGCGGCGTTATCAAGGGATACGAGACTCGCGTGGATCCTGCAGCCCTCGACCTGCGCTTGCTCGCCTTCGTCTTTGTGCGCACCAACGATTCCGCCCACTCGCGCCGCACGGAGGAAGTTCTGGCCGGGATACCTGAGGTTCTAGAAGTCCATCACATTGCCGGAGATGACTGCTTTTTGGTGAAAGTTCGCACTTCGACTCCGCAGGCGCTGGGACAGCTATTGCGCGAGACTTTCGGCCCTTTGGAATCCGTCATAGCCACGCGCACCACCATCGTTCTGGAAACGCAGAAGGAGAGCGGCCAGCTCCCGCTCAATTTGCCGGTCGCGGATAAATCCCATGCCTGACGCAGGCATCCTCGCTCCGGGTTATCGCTGGCGGCTGGTCGCGGCGCTTGCCTCCGTGTATGTCATTTGGGGCTCGACCTATCTCGCCATCCGTTTTGCGGTGGAGACGTTGCCTCCATTCCTGATGGCCGGGGTCCGCTTTATTCTCTCCGGTGGCGCTCTCTATGCCTGGGCTCGCCTGCGCGGCGCCGGCAAGCCCGACTGGCTTCACTGGCGCTCCGCAACCATCATCGGCACACTGCTGCTACTCGGCGGCAATGGTGGCGTCGTCTGGGCCGAGCAATTCGTTCCCTCCGGCCTCACCGCTTTGCTGATTACCTCGGAACCTCTCTGGGTAGTGCTTCTGGTGTGGCTGATGCCCGGCGGTCATCGCCCCACGGGCGGCGTGGTTCTCGGAATGTTTCTCGGCTTGTTCGGGATTATCCTCCTCGTCGGCCCGGGGCATTGGCTCGACGGCCGCGGCGTTCACCTCGGCGGCGCCGCTGTTCTTTTTTTGGCTTCGCTTTCCTGGGCAATCGGCTCGCTCTATTCCAGCAAAGCTCGGCTTCCCGATTCAGCCGTTTTGTCCACAGGAATGCAAATGTTGGCTGGCGGGATTGTACTCACCATCTTCGGCACCTTAATGGGCGATTGGAGCAGACTGGTTTTGCAGAACATGTCCGCGCGCTCTTTGTTTTCTCTCGCCTATTTGGCTGTGTTCGGCTCCATTGTTGGATTCTCGTCCTACTTTTGGCTCCTTCGAAACACGACGCTCACTCGTGCTTCCACCTACGCCTTTGTCAATCCGGTGGTCGCCGTTTTCCTCGGCTGGGCCTTTGCCGGCGAGCCCATCACGTCGCGCACGCTTTTGGCCACGGCCATCATCGTGGTCGCCGTGATGCTTGTCATCTTGCGCCACGCGCCCCCCGCTAGCGCTCTCGGACTTGAACCTTTAGATGCCCCGGCAATTCCGGCCCCCGGCGTGAAGTCGGATCTCAATCTGCGCGCCAGTTCCGAGGTTTGACACCAATTTCGCGGGCTTCGCGGAACACGGGAACATCGCAATTCTCGCGCAATCTTTGAATGATGTGGGAGATTTGAAAAGGAGAGAATCCCGCCGGACAGTTAGCCTTGCGGTTTGATCTTCGTGACACCCTTCGGCCACAGCCTTTTGAAACGTGAATCGGGAATTCTGGGGTTCCGCATGATGTTCGTGTAGTTGATTTCCAGGAAGTCGCCGGAGCCAGTCTCCAGAAATTTCTGCCGCACCGGCAGCCACGTGGCCTGGTCAATCCACA
>CAZIWR010000067.1:0-11947 GCA_964542805.1 uncultured Acidobacteriaceae bacterium | reverse complement strand
ATGGGACAGACCACCGCGCGGCTGGCGGCCTTGCGCGGAGAAATGCAGTCACACCAGGAAGACCTCGGCGCGCGACGCGCGGAACTCGCGGCGGCTAACGAGCGTCTGGCCAGCGCGGAAATGATCGAACAGCGGCTGGCGGAAGAATGGCGCGAGGCGCGAGAACGCGAGGCGTCACAGCGGCAGCAGCAGGCGAGCGTCGAGCACGAGCGCGGTGAGCTCGGGGGCAGCACTATCGAGCTGCAGCGACAGATGGAAACGCTGGCGGCGGAAAAGACGCGGCTCGAAGAACGCAAGGTGCAACAAGAACAAGAATGGGAACAGGCGCGGACGCGCGCAGTGCAAGTGGACGACGCGCTGCGCATGGCGCGGCAGAAGCTGGGCGACCTGCGCGAACAGCGGAGCCAGCACGAAATCGGGAAGGCGCGGAATGATTCCGACCGGCAACACCTCCGCGAGACGTGTCTGACCGAGTTGAACCAGCACCCCGAAGATTTGCTGGCGCAGGAGCTGCAGATTTTGACGGGCGAGGAGCTGGCCGCGGCGGACGTGAGCTATCACGAGATGAAGGAAAAGATCGAGGCGATGGGCCCGGTGAATATGATGGCGCTGGAGGAATACCAGGAGTGCGAGCAGCGCTACACGTTCCTCTCGCGCGAGCGCGACGATTTGATCCAGTCCATCACCGACACGCAGCAGACCATCAAGGAACTGGACGAAGTGAGCCGGCAGAAGTTCGAAGAAGCGTTTGTGGTGATCAACAAGAATTTCGCGGAGTGCTTCCGAATTTTGTTTGGCGGCGGTACGGGCGAAATGCGGCTGACGGAGCCGGATTCGAGCGGGGACATGGGCATCGACGTGGTAGCGCAGCCGCCGGGCAAGCGGCTACAAAACGTGCTGCTGCTCTCCGGCGGCGAAAAGGCGATGACCGCGCTGGCGCTGCTGATTGCCATCTTCCGCTACCAGCCGAGCCCGTTCTGCATTTTGGATGAGGTGGACGCGCCGCTGGACGAAACCAACGTGGGGCGGTTCACAAAACTCATTTTCGAGATGAGCGCGCAAACGCAATTCCTAGTCGTGACGCACAACAAGCGCACGATGGAGATGGCGGAAATTCTGTATGGCGTAACCATGCAGGAGCCGGGCGTGTCGAAATTGGTGAGCGTGAAGTGGGAAGGCGAAGGCGCGCCGAAAGAAAGAACGGCGACCGCGGCGTGAAGAGATTGAGTCATTGAGTGAATTCCGATTGAGTGATTGAAATTCCCCTGCACAAGAGATTTCCACTTTTCATTTTTCTTCGCAATTGACATCAACCCGGCGTGCGCTAGAATAGCCGCCGCCTTCCAGAGGATGTGAAACCCGGTATGACTCCCACAGTGAGCACCGTTGTCTGGGAAACGAATCTTGCGGGCGTGAAGCTGCGCGGGCGGGGGAAGGTGCGGGACATCTACGACCTGGGCGAGCGGCTGCTGATTGTGGCGTCGGACCGGCTGTCGGCGTTTGACGTGGTGCTGCCCACGCCGATCCCGGACAAGGGCAAGGTGCTGACGCAGCTTTCGATTTTCTGGTTTGAGACTCTGCGCGACGTGGTGGCACACCACGTGCTGAGCACCACCGAGTTCCCTGCCGAACTGGCGCCCTACGAAGACCAGTTACGCGGACGGACGATGCTGGTGCGCAAGACCGAGCCGCTGCCGATCGAATGCGTGGTGCGCGGGTACCTTTCGGGCTCCGGCTGGAAGGACTACAAAACCACGGGCGCGGTGTGCGGGATACCGTTGCGGGCGGGGCTGCGTGAATCGGAAAAACTGCCGGCGCCGATTTTCACACCGTCCACCAAGGCGCAGAGCGGGCACGACGAAAATATTTCGTTTGAGGAGGCCGCGGCGCGCGTGGGCCGGGCGCTGGCAGAGAAAGTCCGCGACATTAGTCTAGAGATTTACCGGCGAGCGACGGAGCTGGCGGCGGCACAGGGAATCCTAATTGCGGACACGAAATTTGAGTTTGGGTTAGATCGAGGCGAGCTCGTGTGGATTGACGAGGCGCTGACGCCGGATTCGTCGCGATTCTGGCCGGCGGACGGTTACGCGCCGGGGCGCGGGCAGCCGTCGTTTGACAAACAGTACGTGCGGGATTATCTGGAACGGATCGGCTGGGGGAAAACGCCGCCGGGGCCGGAATTGCCGGCGGAGGTGGTGGCGGGGACGAGCGCGAAGTACCGCGAGGCGTACCGGCGGCTGACGGGACGCGAATTAGGTTGAGTCGGGTCCAAGAAACAGAATGCAGTGAGTTGCGGAGCGTGCGACCGTGAAAGACCAATTGGAAAACCTGGTCGGACAAATGGTAGAGCGCGGAATTCTGTTTGACGAAGCGGTCACGGAATTCGAAAAGAAGTTCATCAAGCGTATGCTGGACCGCGCCAACGGGAACCAGTCGCGCGCGGCGAAGCTGCTGGGCATCCACCGCAACACGCTCAGCCGGAAGATCGGGCAGTACAAGATTGACGGGAGGACGAAGAGAAGGGTGTAGGGTTTAGGGTGTAGGGTTTTGAAAATAGTGAAAATAAGAACGGCTCCGGAGCAAACCGGAGCCGTTTTCATTTTGCGAGCTAGACCTCACGTCAGTCCGTCCCGCTTCACGGGACAGACCCTTCGCTGCGTTCAGGACAAGCGGGACGTGAGCTACAAAAACTTAGCAGACTTAGCCCTTGGGCGGAGGCCGCTTGGTAGGCGGACGCTTGGCCGGAGCCTTTTTCGCTGGAGCCTTGGCCGGGGGTTTTTCCATGGCGGGAAGCGTGTCTTCGCGGACCTTGGCCTTGTCCACAACGAGAAGGAAGGGTTCCGGGGTAAAGGACTTGAGCGTGGCGGAGAAGGCAAACAGATCGTCCTTCTTCAGGAGCTTGGCACGCGGCTCGCCGTCGACATGAACTTCCAGGTTGGGCTCCATGCCAGCGTTGATGGCTTCCTCGTTGCTCGCCGTGAAAACCTTGAGGACGACTGCGCCGTCGGCCTCGGCCACTTCAAACACTTTGCCGCCCAGCTCGGGGAATTCCGCGCCACATGCGGCGAGCCAGGTGCGCTTGGACATGTCGCCGCCGGCCTTCAGGCCGTTGATGATCGCGTCCACCGTGCCGTTCTCCTGCAGAGTTTTGTCGAGCTCGGCGCGGCTGGGAATCGTAAAGCTGGCCGGGCGGTCGGCGGAAGCTCCGGCCAGCGTGATGAGCTCGTTCAACTGGGCATCAATCAAGGTGTCGCAAGTGGGCAGCTGGTAGCGGTTCAACTGGGACTTCAAATAGTTGCGGACCTGCGCTTCGCCCGGTTGAATCTTCAAGGCGACGGCGCGGGCGACGGCCCAGAAACCGTCCATGTACTGAGGGGGTTCCTGCTGGAGAAAAGCGCGCCCCAAATTGTAGAAAGTGAGCGCATCATTTGGATTCACGATGAGAACCGCGCGGTAAAAGTCAATGGCCGACGGAAAATCCTTCAGTTGCAGGGCGGCAATTCCGCCGACGGTGTTGAACAAGATGCGATCGCTGTTGACTTCCAGCTTGAACTGCTCGTCGGTGAGCCGTTCCGGTTTTTTCCATTCCTCCACGTACTTGAGGCCGCGCGAAGCGCCGTCCCGCCCCTGCTCGAGCTGCTCCTTGGTGGTGATCTGGCGCTGGTTGAAGGCGATGTAGAAAGCCTGCGCGCGAAGTTTCAGCATTTCCAGGCGGGCCAACTCCAAGCCTTGCAGTGCATCCACTTTGTCGCCGAGCGCCAAGAGCTTGTCGGACTGCTGAATGGAGGCCAGAAAATTCTTCAGCTCCTGAAAGAAGGTGAGGGCGGCATTGCGGTGGACGTAGGGAAGGAGAGTGGAATTGGGATACTTGGCGACGAAATCTTCGAGCAGCTTGATGCGCTGGGTGGCGTCCTTTTCGTTGACGGCCGCTTGAAAGGCATTGTATTCGGGAGTGGTATAGGACTGCGTGGCTTGATCGTCCGCGGCCCGCGCCGCAGAGCCCGCCCAAAGCGCCAGCATCATCACCGCAGCTATCAGCCAGTTTCGCTTCATGGTCTCACTGCCTCCTCGGCCTAAATCTCATTGTGCTGGCGCGGTCATGGCACGCCTTCGCGGAAGACGCCCGCATCTCGAAACCGCGGGATTATAGGGAATCCCGCCGCGCGGCGCAAGCATCATTGCATACGCGCCGCCGCTGCGCAAAGGACACGCGGGAAACGAATCGATGGCAGAGCGCGCTTCCCTTCCCCGCCGCCAGGGGACGCCGAGCAGGCCGGGCACAATGGTAAGATGTCGAATCGGGTGAAAGTGTCGCCCTGCGCGCGTAAGGGCCCGCCACGATGGTCCGGCAGGGAATGCCATCCCACAGGAGAAAAACGAGATGAATGCCCAGCATCCACTGGCGGGACAAACGGCCCTGATTACCGGAGCGAGCCGGGGCATCGGGCTGGCTATCGCGCGAAAATTGGGAGCCATGGGCGCGCAACTGGCGCTGTGCGCGCGGGACGCCGGGCGGCTGGAGCAGGCCGAAGCGGAGTTGCGCCAGGCAGGCTGCCGGACGCTGGCCGTGCCAGCGGACGTGACCGACGCGGCGGCGGTGGACGCGCTGGTGCAAAAAGTAATCGGGACGCTGGGCGGGATTGACATCCTGGTGAATAACGCCGGCGTGGGCGTGTTTGCGCCGTTGCATGAATTGCGCGAGGACGACTGGGACCGCGTAATAAACACAAACTTGAAGGGCGTGTACCTGTGCAGCCGGGCGGTGGCTCCGCAGATGATGCGCCGGCACGGAGGGCATATCATCAACATCAGCTCGCTGGCGGGGAAAAATGCGTTTGCGAAGGGCGGGGTGTATTGCGCGTCCAAGTGGGGGCTGCAAGGAATGACGGCGTGCATGGCGGAAGACTTGCGCGGGTACGGCATCCGCGTGAGCGCGGTGTGCCCGGGGACGGTGGAGACGGAGTTTTCGCCGCACGCGGGCAAGGACCCCAAGAAAATGCTGCAGCCGGACGACGTGGCGCACGTGGTGGCCATGCTGTTGACGCAGGCGGCGCAGAGTTTTGTGAGCGAAGTGGAGCTGCGTCCGACGCAGAAGCCGTGAGAAGAGCGATTTGCGGGTCCCTCCAGCTTACCAGGGCGGCGGGTGGATGATTTTTATGGCATCATAAGCCGTTCTCATAACATCTATACAAGCGTGCAGCGCCGCGGCCAAAGAGCGGCGGGCGGCGTGCGGCGTGCATCTCAAACGAAAAAAGGAGAACCACCATGCGATCCATTCTGCGGATAGCGGCGTTGCTGATTGTCGCGGCCCTTCCCTGCACGGCCCAGGTGAGCACCTGGCAGCTCGATCCGGCGCATTCCGCGGCGCAGTTTTCGGTGCGGCACATGATGATTTCAACTGTGCGCGGCGACTTCCAGAAGATGACGGGCACGCTGCAACTGGACGAGAAGGACGTCACGAAGTCTACGATTGAAGTGACCATCGACACCAGCACGGTCGATACACGCGAGCCGCGGCGCGACGCGGACTTGAAAAGCGCCAACTTCCTTGACGTGGGCAACTTTCCGACGATTACGTTCAAGTCGAAGAGCGTCAGCAAGGCAGGCGACGGCGGGCTGAAAGTGACCGGCGACCTGACCATCCGCGGGGTGACCAAAGAGGTGGTGCTGGATGTGGACGGGCCGACGGCGGCGCTCAAGGCCGGGAACCAAACGCGGCGCGGGGTGTCCGCAACGACGAAGATCAACCGCCAGGATTTTGGAATTACGTGGTCGCGCACACTGGATGGCGGCGGCATGGTGGTGAGCGACGAAGTGAGCATCACGCTGGACGTGGAGTTCATTTTGAGACCTCCGGCAGCAAGCTAAGGTCCGCGGACTTTTGGATGCAGTCGTCGAGGGCGGCGGGCCTCCGCGCGGAGACGGCCGCAGGGGCGGGGCGATGATTCAAGTAATCCGGTCGGAGGAGCGGCACTTCGCCGACCACGGCTGGCTGCAAACGCGGTGGCATTTTTCGTTTGCCGAATACCACGATCCGGCCAACGTGCACTGGGGCGCGCTGCGCGTGTTCAACGACGACGTGATCCAGCCCGGCCAGGGATTTCCGATGCACGGGCACTCTGACATGGAAATTATCACCTGTGTGCTGGACGGAGCGCTCGAACACCGCGACAGCATGGGCAACCGCGGCGTGATCCATCCGGGCGAAGTGCAGGTGATGAGCGCGGGCAACGGCATTACCCATTCCGAGTACAACCATTCAAAAGAGGCGCCGCTACACCTTTTGCAGCTCTGGGTGCTTCCGCGGACAAAGAACCGGCCGCCACGGTGGGAACAGAAACAGTTCACGTCGATGGAGCGCGCGGGAAAACTGCTGCCGGTGGTTTCCTCCGGCGAGTTGCCGGGGACGCTGGCAATTGATCAGGACGCGGCGATTTATCTTGCGTCACTGAAGTCCGGCGAAGAGGTGACGCACCGCAGCCGCGTAGAACGCAAGGCGTACCTGTTTGTGATCGCAGGCGGCGTGACACTGAACGGCGAAACGCTTGCGGTGGGCGACCAGGCACGGGTTGCGGATGAAGCGGAGTTGCGCGTGCGAGCTACATCAGATGCGGAATTGATTGTGTTGGATTTGCCGGCGTGAGAAGGATCGAAAACCGAAAAACGAAAAGCGAAAAACGCCACGGCTAAGATGGGCCGTCGCTGCAGGGAGATCCTTCGCTTCGCTCAGGATGACAGTTACAATTAGCGCCGCATGGAAGAATCCTTACGATCGCGAATGATGCGCTGGGCGTTCAACTTTTTCCCGGCGTTCCGCGGCACGGGCGGGCGCGTGACGTACATTGCCGCGGACTGGAGCGAGGTGCGCGTCAAGGTGCCGCTGAACTGGCGCACGCGGAATTACGTGGGGACGATTTACGGCGGCAGCATGTACGGCGCGGTGGACCCGTTTTACATGGTCATGCTCATCAAGCGGCTGGGCCCGGAGTACATCGTGTGGGACAAGGCGGCGACGGTGCGGTTCAACAAACCGGGGCGCGGCACGCTCACCGCGCGGTTTGCGGTGCCGGATGAAGAGCTACGCGCGATCGAGCGAGCGCTCGCCAACGGCGAGCCGTCAGTGGACCGCGTGTACCAAGTGGATCTGGCGGATGCGGAAGGCGCGGTCTGCGCGACGGTGGAAAAAGTGGTGTACATCCGCCGCAAGGACGCGCCGGCGAGGAGTTGAATAATGAACGAGGTTTTCGCCTTCCTGCTGCGGCATGGGTACTCGGTGCTGTTCGTGTGGGTATTTGCGGAGCAGCTTGGACTGCCGGTGCCGGCGATTCCCATCCTTCTCGCAGCGGGGGCGCTGGCCGGCGCGGGTAAAATGAGTTTTGCGGCGGTGCTGGGGCTGGCAGTGGCGGCCTCGCTGGCGGGCGACGGAATCTGGTACGAAATTGGGCGGCGCCGCGGCGGGCAGGTGCTGAACTTCCTATGCCGCATTTCGCTGGAGCCCGATTCCTGCGTGCGCCGGACGGAGGATATTTACGCGAAGCATGGAGTGAGAGCGCTGGTGGTGGCGAAGTTCGTGCCGGGATTCAGCACGGCCGCGCCGCCGCTGGCAGGCGCATTTCGGATGAAGCTGACGCGGTTTCTGGGATTCGACGCGCTGGGCGCGCTCATCTGGGCCGGAACGTTTGCCGGGCTCGGCTACATCTTCAGCGATCAGCTCGAACGCGTGGCCGCACATGCGACGCGGTTGGGAGGCTGGCTGCTGACCATCGTCTTCGGGGGCTTGGCGGCGTATGTGGGATGGAAGTTTGTTCACCGGCAAATGTTCATCAGGAAATTGCGCATCGCGCGGATCAGCGCGGTGGAATTAAAGAAAAGAATGGACGCGGGAGAAGAGATCGTCATCGTGGACTTGCGGCAGTCGCTGGACTTCGAGGCGGTGCCAAGCACGATTCCCGGCGCGGTGCTGATGAGTCCCGACGAGCTGGACGAGCACCACGACGCGATCCCGCGCGACCGCGACGTTGTGCTGTACTGCACTTGACCGAACGAAGCCTCCAGCGCCCGTGTGGCGCTGCTGTTGAAGAAACGGGGAATCGAGCGCGTACGGCCACTGGAAGGCGGCTTTGATGGCTGGCGCAAACAAGGGTTTCCCGTGCAGACGCTGCAACCGCCGGCAGATTAGCAATCGCTTCCAATCCGCAAGCAAAATGGCCGCGCATCGCGTAGAATCCCGCCGAACGAAAATCAGTCGCGGGAGCGTGGGTGATGGCGTGGATCTACTTGTTGCTGGCAGGCGCGTTTGAAGTGGCGTGGGCGATTGGACTGAAGTCCACGCATGGATTCACGCGGCTGTGGCCGAGCGTGTACGTGCTGGCCACGGGCACGGCGAGCGTGATCCTGCTGGCGCAAGCGGCGAAGCATCTGCCCATCGGGACAGCGTACGCGGTGTGGACTGGGATTGGCGCAATCGGGACGGCGGCGCTGGGGATGGTTTTGTTCGGTGAATCGCGAGACGCGGCGCGGATGGTTTGCATGGCGTTGATTATTGCGGGAGTGGTGGGGCTGAAGATCGTGTCGCAGCAATAAGTAGTGGGGCGCAGCAATCCCGATTCCTCGGGAGCGCCCCTACGAAGCGGGAATTGGTGAGGGCCGATCTGAAGATCGGCCCCTACAGGGGAGCGCGAGATGCGAGCGGGAGCGAAGGCGCTGGTGGGCGTGATCATGGGGTCGAAGTCGGACTGGGAGACGATGGAGAGCTGCGGCGAAATGCTCAAGAAACTCGGCGTGCCGTACGAGGCGCGCGTGCTTTCGGCGCACCGCACGCCAAAGCAGCACGCGGCGTATGCCGAATCAGCGGAGGAGCGTGGGTTGGAAGTCATCATTGCGGCGGCGGGGGGCGCGGCGCACCTGGCCGGCGTCACCGCCGCAAAGACACTGCTGCCCGTGCTGGGAGTGCCGATGGAATCGAAATCGCTGAAGGGGATTGATTCGCTATTTTCCACCGTGCAGATGCCGGCGGGAATTCCGGTGGGCACGCTGGCGATCGGGAAGGCCGGGGCGGTGAACGCGGCGCTGTTTGCGGCGGCCATCCTGGCGAGGAAATATCCAAGGTACCGCGAAGCACTGCGGAAGTTCCGCGAGATGCAGACGAAGGCGATTGTGGCGCATCCGGATCCGCGAAGGTAATTCCCAAAAAGCAACAAACAGATGCCGGGCTGAAGCCCGGCGTTACAGAGATTGGATCAAGAGCGCAGCCAAGAGTGGCTGCGCTACTCAGATGCGGGGGAGGACGATGCCCTGCTGGGCCTGATATTTACCTTTTTTGTCTTTGTAGGAAATCTCGCACATTTCGTCGGATTCGAAGAAGACCACCTGGCAGAGACCTTCGTTGGCGTAGATTTTGGCGGGGAGCGGCGTGGTGTTGCTGATTTCCAGGGTAACGAAGCCTTCCCATTCCGGCTCGAAGGGCGTGACGTTGACGATGATGCCGCAGCGCGCGTAGGTGGACTTTCCCACGCAGATGGTGAGCACGCTGCGCGGGATGCGGAAGTACTCGACCGAGCGAGCCAGCGCAAACGAGTTGGGGGGAATGATGCAGACGTCACCCTTGAATTCGACGAATGCGCGCGCGTCGAAGTGCTTGGGGTCCACAATGGTGGAGTTGACGTTGGTGAAGATGCGGAACTCGTCGGAGACGCGCATATCGTAGCCGTAGGAGGAGACGCCATAGCTGATGACGCCGTCGCGCACCTGCTTCTCCTCGAAGGGCTCGATCATTTTGTGCTCGAGGGACATCTTGCGAATCCAGTGATCCGGCTTCACCGACATGCGGGCCTCCATGCAAAAAATGGATGTGAACGCGGGTGCAAGGGCAGGGCAGTTTAGTACAGTGCTGCTGGCTTGACAACCCGCGGCGGGCTGCATAGCATAGGCACGCTTTTGAGAGCGGGGTGCAGTCGTGATTAAGATTGACCTTGTCAACGCCGTAGTAGCGGCTCTGGGCGATAAAATCACGCGGACCAAGGCCGAGCAGGCCGTGGAAACCGTGTTTGAAGCGATGAAAAACGCGCTGGGCCGCGGCGACCGCATCGAGCTGCGACGCTTCGGCGTGTTCAACGTCAAGCCGCGGAAAACCGGCATCGGCCGGAACCCCCGCACCGGCGAGGAAGTGAAAATCCCTCCGGGGAAGGCCGTGCGCTTCAAACCCGGGAAAGAACTTCAGGAACTGACCGAGCTGGAGAAGAAATAGCCACGCGCGACATTTCCCTTCCCTGCGGCGCCCGCCCGAGGCTTCAGGAACAGGCGCCAGCGCATCCCAATCCCCATGAACGGTGACACGGGCCCGAACCGCTTCCCTAGCGCCGCGGACATATTTGCGCTGCGCGCAGCGCCGGGTACGTGGGCGGCAGCCTACCCGCGACGTCGCGGGTCGCTGCTGCTGGCCATCACACTGTTCCTGATGACGGTGCTGAGCACGCTGGCGGTGGGCGCGCAGTTTGCGCTGGCCTACGCGAACAACCAGGCGCCGTTTTCCAGTGAGTTCAACCTGCTCGGATTTTACCTGGAGATTCTCTCCGAGCCGGGGCTGCTGCTGCTGGGCGTGCCATTTTCGTTTACCCTGCTGGGCATCCTGCTGGCGCACGAACTGGGACATTTCTACGCGTGCCGCTACTACGGCATCGCGGCCAGCTACCCGTACTTCCTCCCCGCTCCGACGCTGATCGGCACGATGGGCGCGTTCATCCGCATCCGCTCGCCGATTGTGAACCGCAAGGCGCTGTTCGACGTGGGACTGGCGGGGCCGGTGGTGGGGTTTCTGTTTGCATTGCCGGCGCTGGCCATCGCCATGGCCTACTCCAAGGTGATTCCCGCGGCGCAGGTGAACTCCACAATCGTTTTTGGACATCCGCTGCTGGAGCGCATGTTTGCCGCCGTTTTCCATCCGGGCGTGCGCGTGGAGAATATTTTTCTGCATCCGGTGGGACGCGCGGCGTGGGTGGGGCTGTTTGCCACCGCGCTGAACTTGATTCCTGCCGGACAGCTCGACGGCGGGCACATCGTGTATAGCGTGGCCAGCGAAAAACACCGGCGGATTTCGTTGCTGGTGGCGACGGCGCTGATCCTGCTCGGCGGGCCGGCGCTGCTGGCCATGATGGGCGTGCGCGTGCCCG
This sequence comes from uncultured Acidobacteriaceae bacterium, assembly GCA_964542805.1. GTDB lineage: Bacteria > Acidobacteriota > Terriglobia > Acidiferrales > UBA7541 > JACQDE01. The sequence goes on along the minus strand of CAZIWR010000067.1, from coordinate 779 downwards.
ACGTTTTGGCCAACCAATGGCCGGGCTGGGGATTCTGGGGAGTGTTGCTGCTGTCGCTGGGATTCCGCCACCCGCCGCTGTTGGACCGCTGGGAGCCGATTGACACCAAGCGGCGCGTGTGGGCGGCGATTGCCGTGCTCATCTTTGCGTTGTGCTTCATGCCGGTTCCGTTTGTGATTTTGGAGTAGGCACGCCGGGCGACCCCGCAGCGCGGGGTCGCCCCTACATCCCCAAAAGACAAATTGACGGGCGGGGAAAGCGCGGTATGATGCGCGCGGCTCAAAAGAAAATCTAGGCGCTCAAGAAAAACTTGTTCAGGAAAACACTTTGACGACGCTGGCGCGCACGCTGGGGTTTCGCGATCTGCTGCTGCTGGTGATTGGGGCAGTGATCGGGTCGGGCATTTTTCTGGTGCCCGGGGCCATCCTGCGGCAGGTGGACGGGTCGGTGGGGCTGGCCATGCTGGTGTGGCTGGTGGGCGGAATCGTCACCCTTCTGGGCGCGCTGAGCTACGGCGAATTGACGGCGATGAAGCCGCAGGCCGGCGGAATTTACGTGTTCATCCGCGATTGCTTCGGGCCAATTCCTGCTTTCCTGTATGGGTGGACGCTGTTTTTCGTGATTGCGACGGGAGCGACGGCGACGCTTTCCGTAGCGTTCAGCAAATACTTCGGCGAAATCGTGCCGCTCTCCGAGGCGGGCGGAAAAATTGTTTCGCTGGGAATGATTGCATTGATTGCCGTGATCAACGTGCGCGGCACGCGGCGAAGCGCGGACGT
>CAZIWR010000066.1:0-12373 GCA_964542805.1 uncultured Acidobacteriaceae bacterium | reverse complement strand
GCCGGCTGGACCGGCTACGGCATTTATCAAGCGTCGAATTTCCTGATCCCCATGACGTTCCTGAAATTCTCGCGCGACGCCGAGCGGGAAGCGGACTTCCTCGGACTGCAGTACATGTTTGCCGCAGGCTACGACCCCAATGCCTATGTCAGCTTCTTTGAGAAGATCCGCGCACAGGAAAAACGCCAGCCGGGGAGCGTCCCTAAGATTTTTGCGTCCCACCCGCCGACGCCGGAGCGCATTCAGAAAACGCAGTCAGAAATCGCGCAGATCCTGCCGGCGCGCAACGAGTACGTGGTCAGCACGTCGGAGTTCGACGTGGTGAAGCAGCGGCTGCGCCAGGTGCTGTCCGGCAACAAGGCCAAAGAAGACGAACCCGGCAAACCCACGCTGCGCAAGCGCACCGAAGAGGACAAGGATAAGAAGACCACGGACAAGGACAAGGAAAAGAAGACGGAAGACGATGACCGGCCCGTGTTGAAGCGCCGGCCGTAAGGCGATTGGAAAAGGAAAAGGGCCCTGAGAAATCGGGGCCCTTTTTTATTTTTGCAGATTAGCGGTGCTGGAAACTCTGCTCTTCCACGCCGAGACGCTTCATCTCCTCGGAATAATATTTGCGGTAGAGGATGTCCCACTCGGCGCTGCCCTCGGGGACTTCCTTTTTCTGCGAGGTGATTTTCTTGCGGACTTCCGTGTCGATGCCCTCCTCATCCTTCAGGAGGGCTTCCAGGATGGTGACGATGCCCTTGCGGATGGTCTCGCGGTCCTCGATGAACTCGACATCGTCCGTGGCCACGAACTGGTCGATGATGCAGTGGGAGAGGCGAACGATCTTGGCACGGGAGAGGCGCATTCAGCGGAGAATCAATTTCCTTTCGTGGGCCAGCTGGCTCTTCACTTTCTTGAACATTTCCTGATAGGAGGCGCCGGTGCGGCGCATCTCCTCGGAGTACTTGTCAAGGATCGTGCGAGCTTCTTCGTTCAAGCGATCTTCGACGCCCAACTCTTCGGCCATGGCCTGGCGGACGCCCTGCGTGAGCACGTCAGCCTTCTGGGTTTCCACCATTTCCTGCGCGACGAGGCGCTTAACCAATTCGCGGGACATGTAGGTGACGTAATCGCGAGAAAGCAGCATCCCTCACCCGTTTCGACGAAAAGACAAACAAGCGAGTGTAATGTTGCAGCGCAGAAAGGTCAAGGCAAAGGCCGCGTTGACGATTCGCGGGAGATTCGGTACGATGAATGTGCCGGGCGGTTAGCTCAGCGGTTAGAGCATCCGGTTTACACCCGGAAGGTCGTCCGTTCAAATCGGACACTGCCCACCAGCATTCCACCAAACGGCGGGGCCGTAGTTCAGTTGGTTAGAACGCGTGCCTGTCACGCACGAGGTCGCGGGTTCGAGTCCCGTCGGCCCCGCCACTTCCCCAAAACTAATTGTTAGGAACGAGGTCGCGGGCTTCCCTCGGCTTCGCTTCCCTTCGGCTACTCTTCCCTCGACTTCGCATCCCTCGCTCGACGTCGCTTCCCTCGGCTGCGCTCGGGACAAGCGGGACAAGCAGGGCAGGCGGGACAGGCGAGTCCCGTCGGCACGCAGGCTCCGACTTAAGCTCTCACAATCGTGGTGGTGCAAAAGCTCGGGCAAGTCGAACCGGACCCACCGGTCGGGCTGAGACCGAAGAGATAATTGATAAACACAGTAAGAGTCACTACAATCCAAGCATTGCCGCTGCAGCTCGCTGTGGGTGGTTTCCTCTTAGGATGACCGGGAATGGTTTTCCCAGGTCAGCTCAAATTGAAGTTGGGCGGCTACTCGACGACCAGCCAGTCCAGGAGGGGACATATGACGATTACGGAGATTGGCACGCTAGTTGGTATTTTCCGCCGCAGAATGCGCCCGCAACAACGAAGCGTTTCCAGCAGGCTCGTCCAGCCAGCGGCTTTGCCGCGAATGGCACACTGGAAATGGATGGCCGCAGTCGTAGCCGCTGTCGTCCTGACAAGCGGATATGCGTTTTCGCAAAGCAACCTGGCAGCTCAACTTGCAGAGCTCGCGAGCCTGACCGGAAAGGTAGGAGACCCGGATACGAGAATTCGAGTCGATGCCTTTCACAGAGTTTGGGCGATTGGATTGGCCTCCGAACACTCTGAGGTGAAATTGGGTGCCTTGGGCCTGTTACTGGAACCCGTGGGCAGCGCGTCCGATCACATCCGGATGCCCGCCGTGTATGCCATTGCCGAGATCGCGAATAGTACATCCGATGTTCAAGTCAAAATCAAAGCCCTGGCTACGCTGCGCGAACCCTTGCTGGCCAGTCAAGTGCCGATACGTGACGTGGCCATTGATGCCGTCAATAGCATCGTCACGTCGGGAAGGCCCGGCGACCTGGCGGAAGAAGCAGTAAGAGTTTTGAGCGAACCTGTTCGAAGTGGGAATAATGGTGTGAGGATCCCGGCCATCAACGCCATCGTGAGGGCAGTGGAACACAGCAACAATGACCGCGCCTACAGCGCAGCCCTCGATCTGCTTGTCGCCCCGCTAGATTCTATGGCGGCGATCGGCGGGATGGAAGTGAGGATGATGGCCGTGGCGGCCGTCGAGCGGATAGGAATCGACGCTTCTGGAGTCGCTACAAAGACAAAAGCGATGGGGCTTTTGCAGTCCTACGCCAACAAGAGCGGTTGGGAACCCGAAGCAAAGAGACGCGCAGAACAGGCTTCCTCAAGAATTCAAAACAGTATGAAAAAAGGTTAGACATCCATTCCCTCAGCTGGTTTCAGTTGCAGGGAAAAGCAGTCTGGGCCAGAGACGGCTTAGCTTCCTCCGCATTGCCAAAATACTTACCGTCCGCCCCTGCGCGGCCCCGCAGAACCGTCCGGGGCAGGCCCCCGCAGCACCGTTCGGGCCAGGCCCCGCCATACACCTCACAATCAAGCTGGGAGAGATTGGCTTCTGGTTTCTTCGCCGAAGGGCAGGAGCAGAAGCCCGACGGCGAAGGCGACGGACGTGAGCGCGACGGGTGTGCCAATGGTGCCGAAGTGCGAGACCATTCGGCTTCGCTCCCTTCGATTTCTCTCAGGGCAAGCAGGGCAGGCGCCGGCGCCGACCAGAAACGTGATGCCCGCGCCGACGAAGCGTCCAGCGGACGTGGCAAAGGCGAACGCGCTGGCCCGACATGCCGACCGAAGCCGCCGCCAGTCATCGTCAAGAGTGAATCGTTCGGCAAGGGTCACTGGCCCACGGAACGCCGGCGAAGACGAGTACGCAAAGATAGAACACGATCCGCATCTCCCAGTGCGAAGGTGGCGAAGCACAGAGCCAGCACCAGATGATCCAGCGCACCGCCGAAGTACTGCCAGAAGGCCGCGTGCGGTCCCGGATAGTCCGACGAAAATAGCAACGCGAACATGTAGATGGTCCCGCATACGCTCGCCGAGCGCACTAGAATTCCGAAAACGAGCCCCAAGCCGATGGCCAGTTCGCCATAGGCCACCAGAAAAGCGATCACTGTTCCATTTGGCAGAACGAAGTTCTGGAGGACGGGAAGCATGAAAGGATATGCGCCACCCTCGAGAAAGCGATGAATCCAGAATTGGAAACCGCCGCCGAGAGTGAATTGCGCCCCAAACACCTTGTATTGTCCGAAAATAAGAAAGAGTGCGCCCACGGCAATGCGCAGACCCGCCAGAACGCGGGCGTTCCTGTCCTCGGTTAAGGATGGCATCGAAGCGTTGTCTCCTTTTCCGCAGTTCTCCGTTACTGGTCTTTCCACTCCGGGAGGCGGCCGGGCGTGTAGGGAGCGCCGGCGGCTTCCAGGGCTTTCTCCAGTTTGACCAGATCGGTTTCGACGAGCGCGCGAAGCTTGCCGAGCTCGGCGGCGAATTCCTGCGCGGCCACCCCGTAAGAGTCGATGTGCGTCTGCGTGGGACGCGAAATGGACAGGCGCTGGTCGCCGGCGATGCCGCCAACGCGTTCGGAAACGGCGGGCGGAGTATTTTCATTGCGCTGGCGCAGCGCGACGTCGCCGCGCAGGGCGCGGAGAATGTTGTTGAGCTGCGCATCAAGCGCGTTAGCCTGGTCGCGCAGCTTCTGATCCAACGCGGGAGTTTCCTGAATGGCGCGCTTGATGAGGCCGAGGCGAGTCTTGGTGGTGTTGGCCACGTCCAGCGCGCCCGTGACGGCGCGTTGCAGCTTGAGCACCTTCTGCTGGAATGCGTGCAGCGCGGCGCGGTCTTCAGGCTTCATGGATGCCTGACCCTCGACCACGACGTTGAAGGATTGCTCACCGGGGAACGGCGTGAGCACGCCGTCCACGCGCTTGGCGAGCGAAACCTTATACGTGCCGGGCATGACCAGCGGACCACCGGGCTGTTCGAAGCCGCCGTCTTCTCCTCCACCGCCGCTGGCACCTCCACCTCCGCCAGCGCCACCTCCACCACCGGGGCCTCCACCGCCGGGACCGCCGCCGAGAGGCAGGTTGGCAGCAGGATCGCGCAGGTCCCAGGTGATGCGCTGAATGCCCGGAGCGGCTGAGCCGTTGAGACGGCGCACTACGCGGCCCCCCACGTCCGTTACGGTGACGACAATCGCCGGCGCTTCCTCTTCCTCCTCGGCGCGCAATTCATCGGCGGTGGGATAGCGCGGCGCTTCGTTCTTGCGGGCCGCTTCCCTTTCGGCATCCTGGCGACCCTGCCGTTTTGTCTTCAACTGGTCCTTCAGAAAGTAGGTGAAGGTAGCGCCGACGGGGGGATTCTCTGCGGTGAAAAACGTTTCGCCCTGGTAGCCTTTGCCGCGGCCGCCAATGGGCGAGGCGGGAATGTACATGAGGGCGTCGCGCACCGGGAAAATCACGCTGTCCTTCTGGAACGCTTCCGGCTTTAGGCCGCGCAGAGGCGTGTAGTCGTCAAGGATGTAAAAGCCGCGGCCGAAACTAGCCACGGCGAGGTCGTTCATCTGCTTCTGGATGGCGAGGTCTTTGACGGCGATGGTCGGGAATCCGCCGCGCAAGCGAATCCACTTCTGCCCGCCGTTGGAAGAGAAGAACAGGCCGAACTCGGTGCCCACGAAGAGCAGGTTGGAGTCCACGTGGTCTTCGGCGATGGCGTACACCGGGCCGTTGGCGGGCAGGTCGCCTTTGATGGATGTCCAGGACTTTCCGCCGTCGGCGCTCTTCAGCAAGTAGGGCGCGAAGTCGCTGTTCTTGTGGTTGTCGAAGGCAGCAAAGACGGTGTTGACGTCGTGCTGCGAAGCGAGCAGACGGCTGACGAAAGTATTGTCCGGCACGCCGGGAAACGTGTCGGTTTTTCGCCAATTTTTGCCGGCGTCTTCGGTGACGTGAATCAAGCCGTCATCGGTGCCGACGTAGATGAGTCCTTCTTTTTTCGACGATTCAGCCAGAGCAGTGGCATTGCCGTAAAGAGATGTGGAAGCGTTTTTGGCGATGGCGTCCGGGCCCCACACCTTGCCCATCACGGGCAGCTTGTTGCGGTCGATTTCGCGGGAAAGCTCTCCGCTGATGACCTTCCAGGTGTCGCCGCGGTCGTCGCTACGGAAAAGCTTGTTGGCGGCAAAGTAGAGCCGTGTGTGGGCATGCGGGCTGATGAGAATAGGTGAATCCCAATTCCAGCGCAGGCTCATTTCGCCGGGGCCTTCCTGCGGCTGGATGCCGAGGCGCTCGCCGGTGCGGCGGTCGAAGCGCACCAGGCCGCCGTGCTGGCTTTCCGCATAGACGATATTGGGGTCCACCGGGTCCACCACGGAACGGAATCCGTCGCCACCCTGGGTGACAAACCAATCGTAGTTGCTCATCGAGCCATTGCGATTGCGCGCGGGGCCGCCGAGACTGAAATTGTCCTGCGTGCCGCCGTAGACGTTGTAGAACGGCGCGGCGGTATCCACGGTGACGGCGTAGAACTGCGTGATGGGCAGATTGGTGTAGAAGCGCCAGGTGGCGCCGCGGTCGAAGGAGTCATAGAGGCCGCCATCGCAGCCCACCAGAAGATGGTCGGTGTTGGCCGGGTCAATCCACAGGGCGTGATTGTCCACGTGCTTGGAGCGGCTGCCGAGGTTGCGCAGGTTCCGGCCGCCTTCCTCGGAGGTCATGATGTTGACGTTCATCACGTAGATGCGATCCACGTCTTTGGGATCGGCGAAGATTTTTCCGTAGTACATGGCCGTGGTGTCGTACTCGTTGCGACGCTCCCAGGTGGCGCCGCCATCCGCCGAGCGGTACGTGCCCCCGCGACGGTTCGCGGCTTCGACCTGCGCGTAAACAACGCGCGAATCGGCGGGAGAAACAGCCAGGCCGATGCGGCCGACATCCTCGGCGCCGACCGCACCGCCCGCGCCGCCCAGTCCGGCGCCGGGGCCAGCAGGGCCGCCGGGCAGGCCGCCGCGAAGTTTCGTCCACGTGGCGCCGCCGTCGGTGGACTTGTGCAGGCCACTTTCCGGGCCGCCGTTAATCAGCGTCCAGACGTGGCGGCGACGCTGCCAGGCCGCGGCATAGATGGTGTCAGCATTCTGGGGATCCATGGCGATGTCCGTAACGCCGGTGTTCTCGCTGATGCTGAGCACGGCTTTCCAGGTCTTGCCGCCGTCGATGGTTTTGTAGAGTCCGCGGTCGCCGCCCGGGCCCCAGAGCGGGCCCTGCGCGGCCACGTAGACGATATTGGAATCGCGCGGGTCAACGAGGATTTTGCCGATGTGCTCGGAATTCTTCAGCCCCATGTTGCGCCACGAGCGGCCAGCGTCGTCGGAGCGGTAGACGCCGTCGCCGTAGCCGACGCTGCGCTGGCTGTTGTTTTCGCCGCTGCCCACCCAGATGGTGGAAGGATTTTTCGGGTCGATGGTGATGGCGCCGATGGAGTAGGAGCCCTCGTTGTCAAACATGGGCGTCCAGGTGATGCCGGCGTTGTTCGTCTTCCAAACACCGCCGGAGGCGGCGGCGACAAAAATATTGCTGGAGTCCTGCGGGTTGACGGCGAGCGCCGCGATGCGGCCGGAGGTGACCGCCGGGCCGATGGAACGCAGGCGCAGGCCGGTGAATGTCCGCGTGGACATCGGGCCGCCGCGCTCTTCCCCGCCCTCCCCGGGCGGACGTTGCTGCTGGCCCGCTGGAGGCTGCTGCGCGGCCGGTGGCTGTTGTTGCGGCGCGGGCTGCGATTGCGCAGCTGGAGCCTCCGCCTTTTTCGGCGGCGGCTGCTTAGCGGGGTCCTGCGCCAGGAGAGCGAGTGGAAGTGCCAGGCTTGCCAGCAGAGCAAAGCGCGCGATACGCACAGTGAAATCCTCCCTCAGTAAAATTATTTCTGAAATGCAAAGACCTAGGAGAAGAGACCCAACCGACGGCCGACCGCAGTGCGCAGCCGTCCCCAGGCAGCACCAAAAACTCCTGCCTGCGCCGTGGCGCTGAGACTGGTTTCGAGCTCGGCCAGATACGAATAGGCGACGGGCACAACGAGCAGGGTCAGCAGGAGACAGAGCGTCTGTCCGCCGATGATGGTGACGGCGATGGAGGCGCGCTGCTCGGAGCCGACGCCGATGCCGATAGCCACGGGAATCAGGCCGGCGACAATCGAAAAAGTGGTCATCAGGATGGGCCGCAAGCGGACGCGGTTGGCTTCCAGGATGGCCTCGCGCAGCGGACTTCCCTGCCGGCGCAGGATGTTGGTGTAGTCCACCTGCAGAATGCCGTTCTTCTTCACGATGCCCAGCAGAAGGAAGACGCCGAGGGAACTCCACAGGCTCAGGGTGCGGCCGGTGATCCACAAGGAAAACAGCGCAAAGGGAATGCTGAGCGGCAGCGTGAGCATGATGACGAAGGGATGCGAAAAGCTCTCAAACTGCGAGGCGAGCACCATGTACATGAAGATGGACGCGAGCAGAACCGCCATGAGCATGTTCTGAGTGGTCTGCTCGAGAATCTTCACCTGGCCGGAGAAGGCGTAGCTGTAGCCCGGGGGCAAGCTGACTTCTTTGATGGCCTTGACCGCGAAGGCCGCACCCGCGTCGAGGGGATAACCGGTGGCCACATTGCCGCCGACGGAGACCTGGAACTCGCGGTTGTAACGCTGGATGGTGGCAGGCCCGGCGCCACGATTGATGGCAGCCAGATTTTCGAGACGCACCAAGCCGACTTTGGAAGAAGGAACCATCAGTCGGGCGAGCACGTCGGGATTGTCGCGCTGCTGGGGTAGCAATTGCATGGTGACGGGATACTGCTCGGAGCCTTCCTTGTAAGAGGAGATTTCGTCCTGGCCGGAATACATCAGGCGGACAGTGGTGGCTACGTCCGTCATGCGCACGCCAAGGTCGGCGGCGCGCTGGCGGTCCACTTTGACCTGCAATTCGGGCTGGTTGAGGTTCAGGGTGGGATTGACGTCCACCAGTCCGGGGAATTCGCGCATCTTCGCGGCGGCCTGCTTGGACAGCTCGACCAGAGTATCAATGTCCGGGCCGCGCAGAATGGCGCGCACCGGGAAATAGGTTTCTCCGCCGAGCACCGAAGGCAGACGGACATTGAAAGTGATGTTGTTGTAGCCGGTCAGAATTCTGCGGATTTCGCCGGCAATTTGCATGTGGGACTTTTTGCGCTCGCCGGCGTCCACGAGGCGGATATAGAGCCGCGCACGATTGGTGCTGCCCCAGGTGGCCGCCTGCACGAACTCCACTTCGGGGATTTTCTCGATCTTGTGCACCATTTCCGTGACCGTAGTGACGGTGCGGTCCAGCGCGGTGCCTTCCGGCAAACTCATGTTGGCATTCAGCTCGCTCTGATCATCCGGCGGAATCCAGTCGCGGCCCACCAGCGGATAGAGCGCCCAGGTGGAGGCAAAGGTGACCACGCAAATGACCAGAATGGCCATGCGGTGGTCGAGCGCCCAGACTAAGATGCGGTGATAGAAGGTCTCCATTACGTGGAAGAACCCGAATTCGCGCGAGCGCGCATGACCCACCTCCGTGCGGACCTTCAAAAAGCGCGAGCTCATCATGGGAGTGAGCGTGAAACTCACCAGCAGGGAGACCATGATGGCCATGGCCATGGTCCAGCCGAAGGAGTTGACGTAGCGGCGGGCGTAGCCGGTCATGAATGCGATGGGGAGAAAAATGATGACGAGCGAAAGAGTGGTGGCCATCACCGCCGGGCCGATTTCGCGGGTGGCCTCGATGGCGGCACGCTTGCGCTCCACGCCCTTCTCTTCCATGTAACGGAAAATGTTTTCGAGCACGATGATGGCGTCGTCAATGACGATGCCGACGGCGAGAGTGAGCGCCAGCAGGGTCATGTTGTTCAACGTGAAGTCCATGTAGCGCATCAGCGTGAAGGTGGCGATGATGGAAGTAGGAATGGCCAGGGAGGCGATGATCACCGCGCGCCAGTTGCGAATGAAGAGCAGCACGACGATGCTGGCCAGAACACTCCCCAGGGTGAGGTGCTCGAGCAGAGAGTCTTTGGAGGCGCGGATGAAGATGGAGTTGTCGCGAATGGTGACCAGCTCGATGCCCGGGGGCAGCTCGTCCTTCATGCCGGCGAGGCGCTCCTTGACGGCGTCGGCGACGCGAACGGTGTTGGTGCCGGACTGGCGGCGAATGTCGAGAGTGACGACGTCGCGCGGCGGGGCCGATTTGCTGGAGAGCATGGACCAGTTGCGCAACTCTTCGGCGCCATCTTCCACGGTGGCGACATCGCGCAGGCGCAGCGGAGTGCCGCCGCGGTTGGAGATGATGATGTCCGCGAACTGCGCGGACGAGCTGACGCGGCCGAGCGTGCGCAGACCGAGTTCCTGCTGCCCGCTGACCATGCGGCCGCCCGGGGCTTCAATGTTTTCGTTGCGCACGGCGTTGCGGACGTCGAGCACAGAAAGGTTTTGCGCGGTGAGGCGCTCGGCGTCGAGAAGAATGCGAATCTGCCGCCCCTGCGCGCCGGAGAGGCTGACTTCGCCGACGCCGTCCACGGTCTGAATGGCGCGGCGGACAATTTTGTCGGCGATTTCCGTGAGCTCGCGACGATTGGAGGCACCGCTGCGGCCAGCCACGAGCAGAGTCATGATGGGATCCGAGTCGGGGTCGGACTTGCGGATCACCGGGGGCAGGATGCCGGGAGGCAGGCGGTTGACGACGCCGGAAACTTTTTCGCGAATGTCCTGCGCGGCGCCTTCGATTTCGCGTTCCAGGACGAACGTAATGTTGATGCGAGCACTGCCCTCGGTGGCATAAACGTTCATCTCCTCAATGCCGCTGACGGTGGAGATGGCGTCTTCCAAAGGCAGCACCACGCTGGTGATCATTTCCGGAGGGCTGGCGCCCGGCAAATTGACGCTGACATTGACGGTGGCGGGATCGGCGCGGGGAAAGAGGTCGACACCCAGTTCGCGGTAGGAAAACACCCCCAGGGTAACCAAGAACGCGATCAGCATGACCGCGAACACGGGCCGGTTGACGCAGACTTCCGCCAGTTTCATAGACTATTCCTTCGCGTCCTTCGCAGATACTTCCTTCACAGCCGCGCCGGCATGAAGATCGCCTTTTACCGCCACGGCGAGGCGCTCACCAACGGCGAGACCCGAAAGGATCTCCAACTGGGAATCGTGGTGCGCGCCCACCTGCACATCGCGCTCTTCCACCGTGGAACCCTTCAGCACAAATACTTTGTAGATGCCGTAACGATAGCTCACCGCTTTGTCCGGAGCGAGGAGGATTTTCTCCGCGAGATTGCTGGGCAGCGAGGCCTGAATGAAAAAGCCGGGCTTCAAGCGGCCATCGCCGTTGGGAATGAGCGCCTCGACTTCGAAGGTGCGCGTCTCCTGGGTCACAGTGGGATTGATGCGTAGAACAGTGCCGCGAAACGCTTCGTTGGGGTAGGCCTCGACGCGCACCTCCACGGAGGTCCCGGTCTTGACGACGCCGGCCCACTTCTCCGGCACAGCGAGGCGCGCGCGGAGCTGATCGGTGCGCACGACCACGGCCACGGGACTTTGCACGCGAACAAATTCGCCGGCGCTGACGCGGCGCTGCTTGATGGAGCCGGGGAACGGCGCGCGGATGGAGGTGTCGGCGAGCTTCTTTTCGGCGATCTTGACGGCAGTCTCGCTGGACTGCAGCTGGGCCTTCAACTGCTCCACTTCCTGCAACGCGAGGTCGTGGGTAGCGCGGGCGCCTTTGAAACGCGTGGCAGCTTCGTCGAGCTGCTGCTGGGAAATGAGCTTGTCGCGGAAGAGCTGCTCGGCGCGGAGATTTCTTTGCTCGGCGTCGAACATCTCCGCGGCGGCGCGCCGGACGGAAGCGACCTGTGAAGGATCGCGCGGCAAGGGGTCGGTGGGGCCCAGTCCGAGGCGCGCGCGCACCTGAAGTACGGCGGAACGCTGGCGGTCCAGGTCGTAGCGCAGTTCCAGGGGAAAGATCGTGACCAGGACCTGGCTCTCGGTGACGCGGTCGCCCACGTCGGCCAAAACTTTTTCCACGCGGCCTTCTACCTCGGAGCTGACGGTGCTTTCTTCGAGCGGAAAGAGCGAGCCGACGGCTTGCACGCGCCGTGGCACGGCCTTTTCCACAACGGGGAAGATGCGCACTTCGATAGGGTTGGCCGAGTCCCCGCGAACGCTGGTTTCCCGCGCGCGAGAACAACTTCCCGCCGCCAGCAGGAGAAAAGCTGCACATAAAGCGATGAGATGATTTCGGAGCATAGGAGTAAGAGGTCGGTCAAAGGGCATACGTATCCGCTCGCATACTACCCAATTTGGACGCAAGAGGTGCGCTTCGGGTTACGTCTCCAGTTTAGGGCTGACCTCCCGCGCGGTCTGGGGCATCTTTTTTCATGTACTTCTCAAACCAGAAGCGCAGGTACAGCTGGGTGCGCGCAAAATTTGAAGGTTTGGACGTGGTGCCGTGGAATTCATCGTTGAACCGCACCATGGCCGTGGGCACCTTGCGCATGCGCAGGGCTTCGTAGAACTCCTCGGTCTGCGAAATCGGCGTGCGCAGGTCGTTGACGCCAGTCATCAGCATGGTGGGCGTCTTCACGTTGCCCACATACATGATCGGCGAGCGGGCGAGATGCTCGCTGGGATCTTCCCACGGCAATTTTTTGAAGTTGCGGTACCAGGAAGAGCCGTCGGTGGTGCCCACAAAAGACATCCAGTTAATCACCGGACAGTTGGAGGAGGCCGCGGTGAAGCGGTCAGTGTGGCCGACGATCCATGCAGTGAGAACGCCGCCGCCACTGCAGCCGTAGACGAACAGGTTGCGCGTGTCCACGTAGCCCTTGGCGATGACTTCATCCACGCCCTTCATCAGGTCGTCGAAATCCTTGCTGGGATAAGCGTTGTTGATGGCGTTGCCGAAGGCGCTGCCGTAGCCGGTGGAGCCGCGCGGGTTGGTGTA
>CAZIWR010000065.1:0-12394 GCA_964542805.1 uncultured Acidobacteriaceae bacterium | reverse complement strand
GGCGTCGAAGAACGCTGGAACACCTACCTGGTCGGCGATCCCCAGGCCGGCGCACATGTATTTCAGAGCAAGGGCTGCAGCGATTGTCATGCGCTGTGTGGCACGGGCACCAAGCTCGCGCCGGATCTTGGCATGCAACGGAGCGCGGGATCGAACATGAATCAACTGGTGACCCGGCTCTGGAACCATGTCCCCATCATGTGGAAGCAAATCGAGGCCCAGGGAAAGCGCTATCCAGACATCAGCGCGGAGGAGACCGCCAATCTGTTCGCTTATCTCTACTCGGCGTGCTACGCGCAGGAATCGGGGGACACATGGCGTGGGCAGCGATTGTTCATGCAAAAAGGGTGCAGCCGTTGCCACGCAATGGATGGAAAGAGCGAGCGTATTGGACCGGACCTAAAAAACCTGGGGGCGGTAGTCACGCCGATCTTTTGGGCGCAGGAAATGTGGAACCACGCACCAGCCATGGAAACTCACATGCGCGACTCCAAACTGGCATGGCCGCAGTTTAAGGGCGAGGAGATGAACGATCTGCTCGCCTACATACGGGAAGAGCGCGGCGGGTCGCAGCGTGAATTTGATCTGCTGCCCGCCGACCCGAATCGCGGCTGGAAGTTGTTTCGCGAAAAGGGGTGCATTTCGTGTCACGCCTTGAGGGGGCAGGGTGGGAGCGCGGGGCCTGATCTTGGCACGGATCGCCCCTTGCCTCCCACCCTCACACAGGTTGCCGGCCAGATGTGGAACCACTCACCGGAAATGTGGTCGGCGATGAAAAAACAAAACGTCCCTCGGCCCACCTTTGAAGGGCGAGAAATGGCCGATGTCATTGCCTTCCTCTACAGCTTGCGATCTTATGCGCTCGGAGGTTCTCCGTATGTAGGGAAGGAATTGTTCAACGAGCGCAAGTGCAGCCGCTGCCACGGCCCGGAAGCTCTCGGAGGAGAAGCGGGTCCCACCTTGCGAAAGAGCGGCAGACTGTTCACCCCTGTCACCATGGCCCGCGCGCTCTGGTCGCATGGACCGAATATGTACCGCAAGTCGCAGCAGCTTGGCGTGGGCTGGCCCACCTTGAAGGAAGGCGACCTGGAGCACCTGCTGGCGTTTCTGAACGCACCTCCTGAAAAACAGAAAAAATGAACGGAACAACGCATTTCAAGACAACCGCCTGGCTGCTTAGTTTTGTCGTATTTTTCGCATTGGGATCGATTGTGCTGGGTACCGTCTGGCCGGAAAACATTCCCCCCCAACCGATTCGCTTCAATCACGCCGTCCACGTTTCCAACGGACTGACTTGCGAGGACTGCCATGCGGGGGCGCTGACCCGAGAGAAAGCGACGCTACCGCCGCTCGATACTTGTCTGACCTGTCATAGCGAGGCGGTGACGACCAAGCCGGAGGAAGAAAAGGTCCGCGTGTTTGCGCGCGCGGGACGTGAGATTCCGTGGGTGCAGCTCACGCGGGTGCCCGAGCACGTCTATTTCTCCCACCGGCGGCACACTGCGCTGGGGGGCTTGAAGTGCGCGGAGTGTCACGGGCCGATGGAGAGCTACACGGAGCCGCCGCGGCGCGCGTTTCGGCGGATGAAAATGGACGACTGCATCGAGTGCCACAAACAGAGGAAAGCCAGCTATGACTGCAACGATTGTCACCGCTAGCCGTCGGCGCTGCGTGTCTCGAAAAAACGCCGTGTCGCTGGCCATCCTGCTGGTCCCGCTCTGCGGGATCCCGCTTCCGTGGCTGGCGGCGCAGGCCCCGAGCAGCGCCGGATACTTCGTGATTCCTGGCGACGCCAAAGCCGGGATGAAGACGTTTTTCGACAAGGGTTGCATGCGATGCCACGCCGTTCTTGGCGAGGGCGGGAAGAGCGCGCCCGACTTGGGCCGCGCACCGGCCGGGCATCTGAGCGCGGCGGAGTTAGTGGCGGCGATGTGGAACCACGCGCCGCAGATGTGGACGCGGATGCAGGAGGAAAAGGTAACGCCTCCAGCCTTCAAAGCATCCGAGATGACCAACCTGTTTGCCTTTCTCTATTCGGTCCGCTCCATGGACGAGCCGGGAGACGCGGAGCGCGGGCGGCGACTGTTTTCGGAAAAGCGCTGCGCGGAATGCCACAAGACCGCGGGCGGGGAGAAGGGCGCCGCGCCGGACTTGCGACAATGGGGCGCTTATCGCAATGCGGTGAGCTGGATCCAGGCCATGTGGAACCACGCGCCGGCGATGCAGGCCCAGATGGAAGCACGGGGCTATGCCTGGCCGGAGTTGCAGGGGAGCGATGTGGCGGACCTGATTGCCTACGTGCGGACGCAGGCCACCAATCGGAGGCAGCACTTCTACTTGCAGCCCGCCAGTCCCGACGTTGGCCGTGCACTTTTCCTGCAAAAGGGATGCGCCAGTTGCCACGGTTTGCGGGGATCGGGCGGCGCCGCCGCGCCCGACTTGGGCACGCGAGCGCTGCCGCGCACGCTGGGGCAGCTTGCCGCGCTGATGTGGAACCACAGCCCGGCAATGTGGGCGAGCATGAGATCCCAGCAGATTCGCCGGCCACAATTCTCGAACAAAGAAATGGCCGATCTAGTGGCCTATCTGTTCGCGGAACGCTACTTCGAAGCCAGCGGCAAAGCAGCTAATGGAGCGCGAGTGTTCGAAGTGAAAGGCTGCGCAGCCTGCCACCTGGGAAACACCAGAAGCACGGCGCCCAATCTTTCCGGCTGGCGAGGCCGCGTCTCACCGGTGGACCTGGCCACGGCCATGTGGAATCACGGGCCGGTGATGCTGGGACGAATGCGCGAGCAGCAGATTCCGTGGCCGGAATTCCGGCCCGGAGAGATGGTGGATCTGATGGAATTCCTCAACCGCGGCCTCGCCGAAGAGCGCCGGAGGGAGTCGCGACGATGAAGCTTCCTCCCATCAACCGCAGAAAGTTTCTCGGCGTGGCGGGCGGCGGCGCGCTGGGAGTGGCGACTTCCGGAGTAACGGTGCAAGGGCTGAGCGCTCTGAATGCCGCGATCGAGCGAGAGGAAGTGCACGTTCCGAGGGGGCCGGAGGCGTGGCGGTTGAGCGTCTGCTCGCTGTGCCCGGCGGGCTGCGGGTTGCGCGTGCGCACGCTAGGGAAACGCGCGGTGCGAATCCAGGGGAACCCTTTGCACCCGGTCAATCGCGGCGGCTTGTGCCCGCGGGGAGTGGCTGGGTTGCAGGTGCTGTACCACCCGGACCGCCTGCACGCGCCGCAGAAGAACATCGGCAGTCGCGAGGCGCCGCGCTGGAAGGAAATCGCTTGGGACGAAGCGACCAATATTCTGGCGCAGCGGTTGGGCGGCTTGCAGAAGCAGCAGCCGCATTCGGTTGTGTTTATCAGCGGGAACTGCGGCCACCTCCGTCAACGGCTCTTCCGGCGGTTCCTGAGCGCTTACGGCTCGCCGAATTTCTTCCATTATCCTCCGAAGACGGATGGCGCGTCGGCGGCCGCTTTTCTCCAGCAAGGAGTGACTGACGGCATCGCTTACGACCTGGAAGGAACCCAATACGTGCTGAGCTTCGGGGCCAATCTGTTGGAGGGGTGGGGCTCCCCGGTCAGCACCATGCGCGCCTTCGGGAGTTGGCGAGATTCCTCCGCCGGCCGGCGCACGAAATTCGTGCAGATCGAACCGCGGCTCTCTCCCACGGCGGCGCGAGCCGACGAATGGGTGGCGGTGAAACCAGGCACTGAAGCGGCGCTGGCTCTGGGCATGGCCTACGTGTTGATCACCGAAGGGCTCTTGAACACGCAGTTCATCGAGGAACACACCTTCGGATTCGAAGATTGGAAAGATGCGAGCGGACGAACGCACACAGGTTTCCGCTCGCTGGTGTTAAGCGAATACCGGCTGAATGAAGTCGCGGCCATCACCCAGGCCCCCATTGAGACGATCCTGCGTGTTGCGCGCGAGTTTGGCCGCAACCGCCCGGCGATTGCCATCGGTGGGCGGGCGGGCCATCTGGGGTCCGTGGATCTCTACACCGCAATGGCCGTCCACAGCCTGAACGCTCTGGTGGGCAGCTTGGAAGTCCCCGGTGGGCTGTTGGTGCGTCCGGAAATCCCCGGTGACGAAGAGTTGCACGGGCCGGGGCGAAATCATCTTCCCGCCAGCGCCGTCAACCTTGAGGAACATCCCCTTCTTCCTTGGGCTGACGTGAGTCGCTTGCCGGACGCCATTTCGAGCGCGAAGCCGCATCCGATTCAGGCCGTTCTGGTGCACGGCACGGATCCGGTCTTCTCGCTGCCCAACGGCGAACGGTTCGCGCAAGCACTGCGGCGCGTGCCCTTCGTGGTTTCTTTCGCCTCTTTCTTGAACGAAACGTCGGCCTGTGCCGACTTGCTGCTGCCGGACTGCACCGACTTGGAGAAATGGCAGGAGTCTGCCTCGCCACCTACGTTCGAATTCCCGCTGGTATCCATCTCGCCGCCGGTGGTGGAGCCGGCGCACAAGACGCGGGACACCGCCGATGTGCTGCTGGCTGTGGCGCGCGCCCTCGGGGGCCATGTCGGCGCGGCCCTGCCGGAGCCAACCTTCGAGGAATTCCTGCGCGGCGAGGTTGGGAAACTTTTCGCGGCCCAGGCCGGCTACACCTTTAGCTCAAGCCTGGAGGAAACCTGGAACCGAATGTCCGAGCGGTCGGGCTGGTGGGCTCCCACCTTCACCACTCGAGAGGCTCTTTGGGAGCAGATAAAGGAAAAAGGTGGCTGGTGGGAACCCACCAACTACTACGGTGAATGGAACCGCGTTCTGCGCACGCCTTCAGGAAGATTTGAATTCTACTCGCAGCGATTGGCGGAGTGGGCCAAGAATCACCCCGAAGTTGTCAAGGCCAACGGACTGCAACCCGGCGACGACCATGTCTGCCTGCCGCACCAACCGCACCTCCCGGACGCTCCCAAAGAATTTCCCCTGCTGCTGATTCCTGTGGAAGTTCTTCCGTTTGCCGGAGGGCAGGGGGCCGAGCTGCCGTACTTGCAGCAAATCGCGGGACACCACGTATTCGAACACTGGGAGAGCTGGCTGGAGATGAATCCACAAACGGCGGCCGAACTGGGACTGGAGGACGGTGAACAGGTGCGCGTGGAATCGCCGCGGGGGAGCGCCACAGTGCGCTTGCGGCTGTACGCGGGAGCGCGCCCAGGGGTGGTCCATCTGCCGTTGGGCTACGGTCGAACCTATGGAAGTGCGTGGGCTTGCCGCGGAGTCAACCCTTTGAAGCTGGTCGCTGGTGAGCAGAAGCCGCCCATGGAAACGCTGCAACCAACGCAGACCTTTGTTCGAGTTCGTCGGATCTGAGGAGCAACCGATGCCCCGCTGGGGAATGGTGATCGATCTGGCCAAATGCACGGGCTGCCAAGCCTGCGTGGTGGCTTGTCAGAGCGAAAACAATGTGCCCTGCGTCGAGCCGGAACAGGCGGCAATCGGGCGCATCTTTGCCTGGCTAGCGGTGCTGCCGGACATCAAAGGCGCCTATCCGCGAGTTTCGATGGGGATGCTGCCGCTGCCGTGCCTGCACTGCGATAGCCCGCCGTGCATAAGGGTTTGCCCGGTGTCGGCCACGGGGATCACGCCGGAAGGCGTGGTGAGGCAAACCTATCCCCGCTGCATTGGTTGTCGCTATTGTACGAATGCCTGTCCTTACACGCGGCGGATGTTCAACTGGTACCGGCCGGAGTTCCCGGGGGAACTGCAACAGGCGTTGAACCCGGATGTATCCGTGCGGCCAAAGGGCGTGGTTGAAAAGTGCACGCTGTGCCATCACCGGCGGCTGCAAGCTCTGGAAAAGGCGCGCAGCGAAAAGCGGCCGCTGGCGGCGGAAGGCGAATATGTGCCGGCTTGCGTGGAAATCTGTCCAGCCAAGGCGATGTACTTCGGGGATTTGGACGAGCCAAGCAGCGCGGTCGCCGAGCTCGCCCGAAGTCCACGCGCGTACCGCTATCTGGAAGAGTTGGGCACGGAGCCCAAGGTGATTTACCTCTCCGAAGGAGAATGGTCCGGTGGAAAAGAAGCGCACGAGTAGTGCGGAAGCGCTGGGCCCGGAGGCGGTCTTGCTCCAGCCCATCATCGCCACACGCAGTTCGTTCTATAATCTGGCGCTGTTTCTGCTGGGCTTCACCACCATCGCTTTTTTCGCGTGGCTGCGCCAGTTGCGTTGGGGACTCGGCATCACCGGGCTGAATGTGCCGGTCTACTGGGGTTTCTACATCACCAACTTTGTGTTTTTTATCGGCATCAGCCACGCCGGAACTTTGATCTCTGCCATCCTGCGTCTTTGCCATGCCGAGTGGCGTCGCTCGATCACACGGGCCGCGGAAGTGATCACCGTGCTGGTGCTTTTTTTTGGTGTGGGCAGCATCATCGTGGATCTTGGGCGGCCGGATCGCATGCTCAACGTCCTCAAGCATCCCAACTTTCGCTCGCCTCTGCTGTGGGACGTGTGCAGCGTTAGCACCTATCTGTTGGCCAGCAGCATCTACCTCTACCTTCCATTGATTCCGGATCTCGCCATTCTGCGCGATCACGCCGGCAAGTACACGCGCTTCTACCGGTTCCTCGCGCTGAACTGGCAAGGCACCGAGCGACAGCGAAAGTTGCTCGACCGCTGCATCGCCGTGATGGCGGTGCTGGTCATCCCCATCGCGATCTCCGTGCACACCGTCGTCTCGTGGGTCTTCGGCATGACCGTGCAGCCGATGTGGCACTCCACCATCTTCGGGCCGTATTTCGTGGTCGGCGCGATTTTCTCCGGTATTGCCTCGCTGCTCATCGCCATGGCGCTGATCCGGCGGATCTATTTCCTGCAAAACTACTTGAAAGTTATCCACTTCAACCACCTGGGCACGTTGCTACTGGTGTTCGCGCTGCTGTGGTTCTACTTCACTTTTGCGGAACTCATCACCACCTACTACGGGCACGACCCGGCGCACCTGCTCGTTTTCTACTCCAAGTTGACGGGGCGCTTCGCGCATCTGTTCTGGACCATGGTGATCACTTGCTTCCTGATCCCCGTAGGAATCCTGGTGCGGCGCAAGACACGCACGGTAACGGGCACGGTGATCGCATCGGTCTCGATTCTGATTGGGATGTGGCTGGAACGATATACCATCGTCGTTCCCACCCTCTCTAACCCGCGCGTTCCCTGGGCCAAGGTTTTCTACAACCCGACCTGGGTAGAAATCGCCATGACGCTGGGCTTCGGCGCCACATTCATTTTTCTTTACATGCTGTTCACCAAGTTCTTTCCCATCGTCTCCATCTGGGAAGTCCAGGAAGGGCGCGAACTCGCGCTGGAGGAAGTTGCCGAGCGGATAAAGTCGTATTTGCCTGGCCCGGAGCTGGCCGATAGCGCCGTACACCGCGGGGGCTCGGTTGAGCCGCTGCAAGCCCGGGAAATGGAGGGCAGGGAGATGGAGAAGGGGTAGTACGAAATCTGAGCGGCCCCGTATTTTTTTACCCACTGTGAGCGCGTCTCTTGACTTCGCCATCAATGTGAACCAATGCCGGAACGACGGGAATCGAAGGACCTTCGCGTCAACTGCGTTGATGGGAGTTTCTGCGACTCGCTGATCTGAAACTGAATTGCTGGTGGGCCCGCCTGGATTCGAACCAGGGACCAACGGATTATGAGTCCGCTGCTCTAACCGGCTGAGCTACGGGCCCGCGCTGTGTCCATCATCCTATAACCGCCTAGCGGGGGCAATCGCAGTCGCCGAGTACGATGTGCCGGAGGTACCGCCGTACTATCGCCGGGCGACGCGGGATGTGCTACGCTCTTTGAAAGCAAAAAGGAGGGCGAACCCGTGCGACTTCGAAATGCCTTCTGGATCCTTGTGATGCTGGCCGCGCCGGCTTTTGTCCTGGCGCAGGAAACGCAACCGAGCCAGCCTGCAAAGCCTCCTGAAAAGCCGGCCGCCGAAACGCAGAAAGCGCCCGAGCCACCCGCACCGGCGCCGACTCCGGCTGCGAAGCTGCGGGCGCAATTTCCGCCCGCGCCGAAGCCCGGCCATGCGCTCGACCCGGCCGATGTGGACGTTCTCACCGGCAAAAACAAGCCCGCGAATCCCTACGGCCCGTACGGTTCCCGCGTCATCGTGGATCCGTATTCCGGCTTCGGCTATCCGATGGGAGGCTCGCGCTTCGACCAGTCCGTGTTCTCAACGCCGGGCGGCTCAATGCTTTCCGGGCAGCCTCCGTTCGTCTTCGGTGATGTGGGCGGGCGCAGGTTTTCGCTAATGAATGGCTCACGCGCGGGGATGCCGATTCTTTTCCTCAACCACGGTTCCAACCGTTCCTTTATTTTCCTCGGCCGCGGACTTTCGTTCTTCTAACTTCGACTTGCTGAAAAACAAAAAGGGGCGATCCCGCATGGGGACCGCCCCTTTAGTTTTTTTGCGAACTATTGCGTAACCGTTTTGGCCATATCCCCGACTTTGAAATCCGCGCCGCTGACGATTTTGCAGACCGCCGAGACGTCGTCCACTTCCGTCACCTGAACGATCCCCAGTTTGTTGGTCATGCGCCGGATCACCTGTCCGGTGGCGGGGTCCTTGATCTCGCGAGTGACGCGCTCCACGGAAAGCTGGTCGCCCACTTTGATTCCGGTCTTGACGCCGACATTGAGAACGATGGCGTCACCTTCCACCGCGGCCACCAACCCTTCGACAATGATGGTGCGAATTTGGAGTCTGGTGTTGCCCGCGATCAGGCCGACGCTCAACTGGTCCACCGCGGCCTTCACGGCTTCGCCGATGATGGTGCTCTCGAAGCCGGAGGTGGACATATCCACGCCGCCCACACCCCAGCCGCCCCAGCTTCCGCCGCCGCCCAGCAGTGACGTGCTTTCGCGTTTCGATTCGCCCTTGCCGTCGGCCACGGCGAGGATTTCCGCGGTGTCGATGTCCACGATGCGCGCGTCCACGGTGACGATGGCCTTCGAACTCTTCTTGCTGAAGCCGCCGATGCCGAAGCCGCCGAAGCCGCCGCCCGCGCCGCCGACTTTGGTGTTCTTGTTCTCGCCGCCGAACTGCGTGATGCTGCCGATGATGATGGCGTCGAGCCCGAGGATTTTCCCGATCTTCGCCGCGCTCGCCGGGTTGGCGCGGTCGCTGGTCGAAAAATTCTGTTCCGCTAGAATCTTGTCCAGCGCCTTGCGCTCGATGACGGAATATGTGCCGTCCTGCACGAGCCGCTTCACGATCAAGTCGCCAATGCCCTTGCCGACGTCCACGTCCGTCCCAAACAACGCAGCCACGCCGCTGCGCACTGTGCCGTATTCAAAATCAAATATCGCTACGCGCTTTTTGCGCACCGGCTTGGCGGCATCCTGCGCCCACGCCGTATCCGCCAGCGCCGTCGAGAACGCCAGCAGCAACACTCCGAATATGAGAATGGTTTTCCACGTCCGATTCATGATCGGTCTCCTCTGGGCTCCCGCGCGTCAGGTCCCTTCGACGGGACACGCGGATGGCATCCTGCCCGCCTATTTCCGTGCCGCAATTGTAGGAAACGCACCACCGCGTGTCTAGGACAAAGTAGAACAATCCAAGTTTCTTCGAGACTTGCCGACGCCTGCGGAGTGCGCGCTGCCGGTCATTGCGCTGGCCGCGCTGTTCGAGTATGTTTCCCGCCGCACATCGGGAGGGCCCCGTGTTTCCAGACATCCGCAATTCTCGTTTCACGTTCTGCTTCGCCGCCATCGCGCTGTTCTTCTCGCTACTCAACGCGGTGCCGGTCTTCGCGCAGGCGCAGGCGGCCAAGCCCGCCAGCATCGTCATTGTCGGCGCGGAGGTAGCTGACGGCACCGGCAAGCCGCTGCGCAAAACAAACGTGCGCATTGCCGGCGGGAGCATCGAAAAAATCGGCAACTTCAAGCCGAAAAAAGACGAACCAGTGATTCAGGCCAGCGGGCTCGTGCTCGCGCCCGGATTCATTGACATGCACAACCACTCCTCACAGGGTCTGGAGTCGCAGCCGCTGGCGGAAACGCAAATTTCGCAGGGCATCACCACGCTGCTGCTCGGGCAAGACGGCGGCTCGCCGTGGCCCATCGCCGACTATTTTCGCGCGCGCCTCACCGATCGGCCCGCATTGAACGTGGCCATGTGCGTGGGGCACGCCACGGTGCGGCGCAAAGTGATGGGGGAAGACTACAAGCGCGTGGCGCGGCCGGAAGAAGTCGAGCAAATGGCCAAGCTCGTCGAGCAGGGGATGCAGGAAGGCGCGGTGTGCCTTTCGAGCGGGCTCGAATACGTCATCGGCAGCTATGCCTCCACCGAAGAAGTTGTTGCGCTCGCACGCGCCGCGGGAAGGCACGGCGGATTCTACATCTCGCACATCCGCGACGAAGCCGACAAGGCCTTCGACGCCATGCGCGAAGTCATCACCATCGGCGAACAGGCCAAACTTCCCGTGCAGAATACGCACATCAAGCTCGGCACCGTGGGCGTGTGGGGCAAGGCCGCAGATGTCATCAAACTTTACGATGAGGCGCGCAAGCGTGGTGTGGACGTCACTGCCGACTGCTATCCCTATGACGCGTGGCACTCCAACATGAAGGTGCTGGTGCCGTCCAAGCGCTGGGAAGATCCTGTGGACGTGCAGAAGGCGCTCGACGACGTGGGCGGCGCGCAGAATATTTTGATTACCGAATATGAGGCGGACCATAGCTACGAAGGCAAAACGCTTGAGGAAGTGGCGAAGTCGCGCGGCATTACGCCGGTCGCGCTGTACATTGAAATGGTGAAAAACGGCGATGCGGGAATCATCGGCAAATCCATGATCGATGCGGACATCAAAACGCTCTACCAGTGGCCGTGGACCATGGTTTCCAGCGACGGTGGCATCGGCATGAAGCATCCCCGCGGCGCGGGCACATTTCCCAAAGTGCTGGGCCGCTTCGTACGCGAGAAGCAATGGCTCACGCTGCCGGAAGCCATCCGCAAAATGACTTCACTCCCTGCGTGGCGGCTGAAGCTGAAGGACCGCGGCACAATCAAGAAAGGAAACGTCGCCGACCTCGTGCTCTTCAACCCCGCCACCGTGATCGACAATTCCACCTTCGCCGAGCCGTTCAAGCTTTCCACCGGCATCGAAAAAGTCTGGGTGAACGGGACGTTGGTGTGGGACGCAGGCAAAGCCACCGGCGCGCGACCGGGGCGCGTTTTGCCGAAGTAGATCATTCCGCCACAGAGACACCAAGGCACAGAGAGAACTGATTCAAAAACTCTCTGTACCTCTACGGTTATCTGGCGGGCACGTTGTTGGCAAACTTTTCCGCCCAGCGTATCCGGCCGGTCATCTGCATCACCACGAAAAGCGTGAGGATGGAGCCGATGGTGACTGCCAGTCCGGTGAAGCCCTTGAAGAAAAACGCATAGCTGAACAGCACCAGGTAGATGAACTGTGCCAGCCCCGCCTCCACCGCGGCGAAACGGATTCCCACCACCAGCCGCAGGTAGCTCACCACGAGAAAAATCGAGACGGCGGAGCAGATCACAAACGCCGCATGGATGGAGATGTGATCCACCAGATAAGCCAGCAGCAGGTGGAAGGCGAAGAACGCCGCGGCGAGAAAGAAGTAATTCATGGGGTGCAGCTCAATCTCGCGCAGCGTGGTGATGATGAACATCAGGAAGAAAAAGAAAAACAGCGAGACCGGCGCGAAGTAGCTGATGCGCCCCGCCAGCGGCCCCGGCTGCAACTTTTCCGGCATCACCATTCCGATGTTAAAGCCGGTTACCAGGTTTTTGTAATTCCACGCGAGCTCCCAGCCCTGCGGCGTCTCGCGTTTCTCTGAAGGTGAGAGACTGTTCGCCGGAAAATCAATGTCTTTGAAATCGGTGGCCATTTTCAACTGGAAGTCGCGCACCTGGGCGACATCGCCGTCAAATTTGTAGCGCCAGCTTTCGAGTCCTTGCGAGCGGTAGCCGACCTTCAGCGCCACCGCCTTCCCGCCGCCGACGCGCACCCCGCCGCGCGCGTAGGTCTTGTCGTTAGTGAAAACGACGGGTTGCCCGTCCAGTGTAAACGTCAGATCGTCGTAGATGGCCTGCGCGGCCGGAAAGTTCAAGGTAAAGCTGACCCATTGTTCTTCGCTACTCGGATTTCGTAAAACATAGATACCGTCGAACACCACCTTGTAGGTGCTGTACCACAGCAGACCCTTTTGCCGGTGCTCGAGGGCGAAACTCACATTCACGCGGCTCGAATCCAGCGGCAAAGGTTCAGTGACTTCCTCCTTTGCTGTCCGGACGATCTTCTTGCCGTCCTCGATGCTCTCCACCGTCCGGGTCACCGTGCGTTTGTAGTCCGCCGTTGGTGGTGACTGCGCCTGCGGCGCGCCCCAATTGGACGCCACGCGCCCTTCCAGCTTTGTG